>NZ_CP036261.1:3287797-3609951 GCF_007741475.1 Rosistilla ulvae
GATCGTTGAGACGTTTGTCTCCAAGTTGAATATCTTGAAATTCGTATGCGATACTGGTCGGTTGCATGCTTTCACCTTGAGATTTCATTGTGCAAAATGAAATACTACAAGCGCAAATACCGTGCCAAAACGAGCTATTTTTGCGGCGACTTGTGGGTAATCAACAGCTCGTAACCTCGTCCACTACCATCACTCCTAAAATCAAAGTTTGACAAACCGCTAGCGTGCAAAGATCTAAGACTCAAACAACGTCTCCGAAAGATCGAACGTCGCTGGTCGGACTGCTGTTAGCGAGTAATGCGTCTGGCGAAGCGACGGCGACGAAGTGGTTGGTCGAGCGATTGGAACGCCGCGTGAGGCTCCCCGGTTTTCCAGTGGCATTGGAACCGGCTGTGCAATCCATTTCTCAATGGATTTGTTTGCTCCGACACAAGCACAATGTTAACGTATTAGCCAACATTGATTCTGGCAGGATCGTTGAGACGTTTGTCTCCAAGTTGAATATCTTGAAATTCGTATGCGATACTGGTCGGTTGCATGCTTTCACCTTGAGATTTCATTGTGCAAAATGAAATACTACAAGCGCAAATACCGTGCCAAAACGAGCTATTTTTGCGGCGACTTGTGGGTAATCAACAGCTCGTAACCTCGTCCACTACCATCACTCCTAAAATCAAAGTTTGACAAACCGCTAGCGTGCAAAGATCTAAGACTCAAACAACGTCTCCGAAAGATCGAACGTCGCTGGTCGGACTGCTGTTAGCGAGTAATGCGTCTGGCGAAGCGACGGCGACGAAGTGGTTGGTCGAGCGATTGGAACGCCGCGTGAGGCTCCCCGGTTTTCCAGTGGCATTGGAACCGGCTGTGCAATCCATTTCTCAATGGATTTGTTTGCTCCGACACAAGCACAATGTTAACGTATTAGCCAACATTGATTCTGGCAGCATAAGGTGGACCATGGATATTGAACGACGGATTTCGCGAAGGACGATCATCAAAGCAACGGCTGCGGGAGGAGCGAGCGTGGCCGCCGGATCTTTGCTCTCGGCGTCTCCTTTGCAGGGGGCAGACGATGCGGCGGTTGCGGATCCCAAGGTCCGCGGGCCCTTCCCCATCCTGTCGACTCCCTTCACTGCATCGGGAGAAGTCGACTACGACGTCTTGGCTCAGCAAGCAAAGTTTGTGTCTTGGGGCGGGTGCCCCGGAATGATTTGGCCGCAGTCGGGCGACAGCGTCGATCTGTTGACGACGGAAGAAAAGATGAAGGGGATGGAGGTGTTGGCCAAGACCACGCGCGATCTCCCTGCATCGCTCTGCTTAGGCGTCCAGGGTAAAGACACCGCCGAGATGCTCGCCTTCGCCGAGCATGCTGAAAAGCTGGAACCCGAAGCGATCATCTCGCGGCCGCCCGACTCGGGCAAGTCCGAAGAGGATCTTCGACAGTACTGGAAAGCTCTTGCCGCCGTCGCCCGCCGGCCTGTCATCCTGCAAACGACCGGCGGCGTTGCTTATAAGGGACCGCTCCCATCGCCCGAGTTGATGATCGACCTGGCTCGCGAATTTCCGCACTTCGGCTACATCAAAGAAGAAGCTGGCAACGTCCTTGCACGCATGAAAGTCTCGCTGGCCGCGATGCCGCCGGTGCGACGCGTGTTCAGTGCGCGAGGCGGATTTCATTGGTTGGAGGAATCGCGTCTGGGCTCCGAGGGTGTGATCACCGAACGAGCCGTCTATGCCGATGTGTTGACTCGGTTTTGGGAGTTGCAACAAAGTGGAGATGATCCCGCGGCGCTGCAGGATCTGTTCGATAAGTTCACTCAGATGGTGAAACTGAAACCGGGCAGCCTGCGAGGTACCAATCTGTACATCTGGAAAAAGCGTGGCGTCTTCAAGAACCTGCTGTCTCGCAACTACGGCCCCAAAAAATCGATCCCCGCCGAACCGAAGCTGTCCGAATTCAAAATGAGTGAAGCTCAGATCGCGGAAGCTGACGCGAAGTTTGCTGCTCTGGGGCCTTATTTGAAAACGGTTACTCCCGATCTGGACAACCCTGCGTAACGGATTGGATACCCGGCAGCTCGGATTCAGACCAACGAACCATACCTTGCAAGCGAATTGATCCATGATGAGTCGACCTTCACGGCGGAGTTTTTTAAAGCGAGCGGCGGCAAGCGGATTTGCGGCTTCGGTAACGATCTCCGGAACTAAATCGTCCGGCCAAGTCATTGGTGCTAACGACCGCGTGCGAGTTGCGGTTGCCGGAATCAACGGTCGCGGGCAGATCCACATGGGATCCTTCGCCGCGATCAAAGATGTCGAGGTCACGCATCTCGTCGATCCCGACAGTCGGTTGTTTGCATCGCGTAGCGCGCGGTTGGAGCGACAGACGGGGCAAAAGCCTAAGTGTGTGCAAGACATCCGGCGGGTGCTGGAGGACCCGACAGTCGACGCCGTCTCGATCGCCACTCCCAATCATTGGCACGCGCTGATGACGGTTTGGGCGTGTCAGGCGGGGAAAGACGTCTACGTCGAGAAGCCATGCAGTCACAACATTTACGAAGGCCGACGCATGGTGCAGGCGGCGGAAAAGTACAACCGGATCGTCCAACATGGCACGCAGTGGCGTTCGGATCCAAAGTGGCGGACATACACCGCCGATATTCGGGCGGGGAAATATGGGAAGCTGAAAACCGCAAACATTCAAATCTTCCGTCCGCGGAAGAGCATTGGCATCAAGATGCACGTGACGCCACCGCGCGAGCTCGATTACGACCTGTGGGTTGGCCCCGGCCCGATGAGTCCCTTTCGAGACAACTTGGTCCATTACCGCTGGCATTGGATGTGGGAATACGGCAATGGAGAGATCGGAAACTTAGGCTCCCACGAATTCGAAATGGCTCGCTGGGCGATGCCGGAAAATGCCAGCCCGCAGTCGGTGATCAGTCTGGGAGGCCGGTACGGATACAAAGATCAAGCCGAGACACCCAATACTCAGTTAACGCTGTATGACTTTGGCGAAACCAAACTCGTCTGCCAACAGCGTGGGCTTCACTTCGACAAGCCGCTGAAAATGAGCATCGATTTCCATACGGCGGATGGAGTGATCCGAGAGGGGCACTTTTATCCCCATGGAAAGACGCAAGGGGAAGCGATCGTGGGAGCGCCGCCGAGCGGGCTGCCGGAAAATCACGCGCGAGCACACTTCAAGAACTTCATCGATTGTGTTCGCAGTCGAAACCAATCGGAACTCGCGTCGGATGTTCTCGACGGGCATCGCACCGCTGTCTTGGCTCATCTCGGCAACATCTCGTACCGCCTTGGCGAGCCGATGTCGTTCAGCGGTCCGCCCGAAGGAATTGCCGCGCACAGCCTCGCCAGCGAATCGTTTGACGACATGAAACGTCATCTGGTCGAGGCCGGAGGAGTCAATCTTACGAAGGATTCCTATCAGCTTGGACCGTTGCTTCGGTTCGATGCACAAGCCGAAGAGTTTGTCGCCGCCGCAGAGGCGAATCAAATGGCTCGCGGTAGCTACCGTGAATCGTTCCAGATGCCAGACGTCGTTTAAGCAGGCGCACGGGGGTAGGCTGCGCCTTCGATTCTTGGGAACCTTGCGAAATGCTCACCTACACTTTCTGGTATTTTACGCATTGGTTAACGCACTGATTTCGTTGGGATAACGACATGCTGTTTGCGGGATTTCGTGATCGCCGGGCCGTGCGATGGGGAGACTGGATTAGCAGAAGATTCTGCCGCCGACGGTGTGAGCTGTGCAAATTTTCAACCGACCGAATCAAACATCAGGATTGGTTGGATGGAGCGTTTCCCGCAAGCGTCGCGGAGATGAAGTGGCGTTGGAAGCAGATCGGTGGATAGGCTTGCGCCGGTGAAGAAGCTCCGTTCGATCGGCATCAAACAGGAACTGGCATAACCCCAAGAAGAGAGCAGGCTGGCAAATGCCAACCTGCTCGCGGTGATTCATCTGAGTGCGCTATTGCGTTAAGCGGCAGAGTGCAGTTGCAAGGCGAACCGAACGTGTTCACCCGCAGCAAATGTAATCACTCGACCCGATCGTTTGCTTTGAAAGTGCAGCGGTGCTGCAGAATCCTACACCTTCGGCTTGATGAACAGGACTTCGCCCCGTTCGATCCAACCCTTTCGCAGATCGACGCGGAACCATCCGTCGCTATTCTTTTTGTGGAACCTCAGCGGCGAACGCTTGCCAAATTGAGGCAAGTCGTATTCCGCCCAAGTCTTCCCCTTGTCGGTCGAGATAATGAAGCCGGTAGTGAACGGCGACGCGGGACCGTAGTGCGCCGACAGCATCACGTCGTCTTCGATGATCATGTTGGCCGATTCATAGTGCGGATTGAACAACATCGTGTGTTTGCTGGGATCGGCGATGTCCGCAGGATCACAGCGGAAGATGCCGCGATCGTGTGGCATCGTGCCGTTGTTTCCGTTGGCATCCGAGGCCCAGTAGAGCTGGCCGTCGACGAAGTTAATCCCTCCCGACTTGTATCGCGAGTTGGAGTTAACGGAAACCAAGACCTTCCAATCCCAAGTGTCTTTGGCCGCGTCGTAGGTGCCTCGTAACCAATGACACTCCTGCTGCGCCTTGCCATCGATCACGCGATCGTGGTCGCCGGTGCAGGCGTAAAACGCGTTTTCCGCGGGATTATACGCAACCGTGTGGATATGTCGGCAGATCACAGGGTTGCTGGGATCGCCAACCCAATGCGACTTGTCGCCGCCCTTTTGTTGGAAGCTCGGGTTTTGCCCAAACGAATAAGCCAACTTGACCGTTTCGCCCTGATCGGTCGAGTAGTAGATGTTGACCGGGACGGCGCCGCCCATCACGTTACAGTAGTTCCCCCAAACGAGCATCTCCGATCCGTCGACATCCCAGGTGTGAACTCCGTCGAGCGAATGGAAGTACCAGCCTGGATTGGCGGGATCGATCGGCGTGTGGGGAAGGTAATCGCTGCCGTCGCTATTTTTCACCGTGATCTGTTTGTAGGACTTCAGGTTGTCGGTGCTCAGATACAGCTTGGTCCTTGTGGCGAACAGGATGTTGCCATTCTTTAGAATGACGCTGAACGTGATGTTGTCGGCGTTGCGGAAGATCGCGTCGTGAGCCCACGTTTTGCCATTGTCTTCCGACAGGTAGACCTTTCCGAGACCGAAGCCGAACGCTTTGTTGTCGCGCTGCGAATCGATGTACGGCCCTTCGGGAGCCAGGCGATACCAGAAATGATCGGTCGATCGAACACCGTCGGCTTCGGCCCGCAGGTTGTCATCCGCCGGGAATAATAAACTGCTCGACGCTGCGGCGGATGCGGCCAGGAAGGTCCGACGCGATGGTCCGAGCGGACGTTGCGGATCGTGAGAGTGATTCATTGATGGTTCTCCAGAACGGATTCAAGGTGGGATGGCGAAGGTGAGCTTCTATGACATTGTAGTAAGTCCGAAACGCTATTTGTCGGACCACAGCGACTTCAGTTGCTCAACCGTTTGATCGGCGAGCGCCTGGCCTCCCTCGGGGCCAACGAGGTTGCTCTCCACGATGGCGCTGTAGCCACCGCCGCGAGCTGCCCGCGCGCTGGGGACGTAGGTTCCGGGGCCGGCCAGTTGGATGACAAAGGTTTGCAGGGCGGGGCTGCGAGCCTTCATCTGGATCCCGAAGTCGGTGAACAGTTCGAAATCGTTGGTCGCGATCGCGATATCGCCCAACCGTATCGCATGCAGCTCCATTTCGTAGGGCTGCAGTTCGCCCGCTTGTTGGCGATCGAAGCGGTCGACGGCAGATTGATGCCACTGCATCCGTCGCTTCTTTTTGGGGTCGGTTGCAAGTTCGGCGACCTTGGCCTTCAATGCAAACGATTCTTCATGCGTGACCATTCGTTCGGGCAACTCGATAGTCTTCACCGTGTGAACAAAAGGAACGTCGGTGTGGCGTTCTTGGCTGGCCCCCTGCAAAGCTTCTTCCCAGGCGACGACGATCCGCCGCGCCAGCTCTTCCAACCGCGTCAGGCCACGCAGTTTCCGCATCCGTTCTTCGGAAGGTTTGCTGTACATCAGGTGAGGCGATTGGTCGCCGGCGGCGCCGGTCCACGCCAAGACGTGCAGATCCTCGCCGTATTTCTCGCGCAGCGTATTGCGAACCGGGTGCCAAAAGTCGGCGTTGACGGCTGAGCGGCCTTCGACTTCTTGAGCGGGACAGGCGACGTTGACACATGTGGCGATCAATTGGTCCTTGGCATCCCAGAAGAAGAGCACCTCGACACCGTGGTCTTCGTAGCCTTCGATCTCGAGAAAGTTATCCTTGGCGGTCGCACCATACATCGCAGCGGTTCCGTTGGAATAAACGGTGCGACGGTTCTGAGCGACGACGGCATGCCCGAGGCCCCAGCCGACCTGGCCCGGTTGACGCGCTTCCCACGCCGCGACGGCCGCATCGGCGACACGGTCGGCCAGGAATTCAAGGTATTCGGCGGGACGCATGATTCCTTTGTCAGGCAGTTCGTAGATCCCTTCGCGGATAACCGGCGCGGTATGCGTGTGGGTGGCGTTCATCACGAGCTTTTTAGGATCAAAACCGGGGATCCGGTCCTGCACGCGTTTGCGAACCGCATCGAGCACACCTTCGCGGATCGCAATGAGATCACACGATACCATGATCGCCTGATCGACGACTTTGTCACCGTCACGCGATTCGAGAGCGAGCGCTGTCGCGGTGACTTCGCTTTCGACATTTGCGCTGATCCGCGTTCGCATCTGCCCGGTCAATGCCACTGGCTCGTCGGGTGTAATGCTGACCGAAGCGCCGCCAACGTATAGTTCAGCAGCCAACAGCGGCGATGCTGACGCAAGCAGGATCGACGCGGTGGATGCAATGATTGCCAGACGGCGATGCAGGTGAGATACCAATAGAAGCATGGTGGGGTCTCCAATAGAAGCTTCGGGGGAAGGGTGGTTGCGACGCATTCTAGCGTATTGCAACACCCGAAGTGACTGTTTGGGAGATTTACTCAGGCCGGCACTTCGCTCGCGGGGCTCGCTCCATTTGGCCTGGGCTATGTGAATGGCCGGACCTTCGGGCCTTGTCGACTCGGCTCGGTAGTGGAGTCGATGAGGGACGTGGTGGCATGTACCGTGGACGGTTTTGTGTGCCACTGGCTTTGCCAGTGCTCCCCCGGCAAATCGGTAGCACCAGGCTCCAACTAGCGAAATAGCAGGGGGGGACAACAAATTGCCGGACCGTTGGTCCTCCGCTTGAGTTATCGCTGTGTGTAACCCAGGCCGGCACTTCGCTCGCGGTGCTCGCTCCGTTTGGCCTGGGCTATGCAAATGGCCGATCCTTCGGACCTTGGCGGCTCAGCTCGGTAATGGAGCTGGGGAAGGCGAGGTGGACGGCCTTCGTGTGCCACTGGCTATGCCAGTGCTCCCCCGGCAAATCGGTTCGGACAACAAATGGCCGGACCGTTGGTCCTCCGCTTGAATTATCGCTGTGCGTAACCCAGGCCGGCACTTCGCTCGCGGTGCTCGCTCCGTTTGGCCTGGGCTATGCAAATGGCCGATCCTTCGGACCTTGGCGGCTCAGCTCGGTAATGGAGCTGGGGAAGGCGAGGTGGACGGCCTTCGTGTGCCACTGGCTATGCCAGTGCTCCCCCGGCAAATCGGTTCGGACAACAAATGGCCGGACCGTTGGTCCTCCGCTTGAATTATCGCTGTGCGTAACCCAGGCCGGCACTTCGCTCGCGGAGCTCGCTCCGTTTGGCCTGGGCTATGTAAATGGCCGATCCTTCGGACCTTGTTTACTCGGCTCGGTAGCGGAGCTGGGGATTCGTAGCTCCACGAATAGGATCGAGGTTCGATGACTACGCTGTCAGTTCAGCTTTGGGGCCGAAGAATTCGTAGTGCATCCGCGAATCGTCGACTACCAAATCTTTCAGGATCGAGTGCACGCTGGCCATGAATGGCTTCGGTCCGCAGAAGTAGAAATCGGCAGTGGCGAAGGGCGTCCAGTCTTGGATCAGTTCCTTGCTGATCATGCCAGCGGAATCGCACTTCTTATCCGCCAAGTCGCGTTCGGAGGGGCTGTCGTACAGCACACGTGTCTGGACGTTGGTACCTTGCGTCGCTAGTTCTTGGACTTCGCTGCCCAAAGCGTGCACGTTGCCGTTGCGAGCAGCTTGCAGGAAGTAGATCGGGGCTTCGGTTTTGGCGGCGACCAATGTTTTCGCCATCGACAACAGAGGCGTGATTCCGATCCCGCCGGCCAGGAAGACCACCGGGCGGTCGGCAGCTCGCATCGGGCAGATTGTGAATTCGCCACACGGAGGCCCGACGGAGATTCGGTCGCCAGGGCTGATCGCGTCGTGAAGGTAGTTCGAAATCAGACCGCCGGGAGTGTCGTCGTCGGCGCCCGCTTCGCGTTTAACGCTGATCCGATAGTACCCCGTGCCGGGCTGGTCCGACAAACTGTAGTTTCGCGGCGAGGTCGGCGTGACCGGATGTTCGATCTGAACGGTGATGTATTGACCGGGCAGATGGTCGGGGAGCGGTTGGCCGTCGTCGGCGGTCAAGTAGAACGAAGTCACTTCGTCACTCTCGGGAACCTTGCGATCGACAACCAGTTCGCGATAACCGTTCCATCCACCGGGCTGCGATTTCTGTTGTTGGTAGATCTCATTTTCGCGGCCAATACAAATCTCAGCCAACACGCCGTAGGCTTCGCCCGCGGCGCCAAGCACCTCTTCGGTCGCGCCGTCTCCCATCACCTCCTTGATCGCGGCCAACAGGTGTTTGCCAACGATCGGGTAGTGTTCGGGTTGAATCCCGAGGGAGCAATGCTTTTGTGCAACCAGTTCGACTGCCGGGCCGAGGGCTTCGAGATTGTCGATGTTCGAAAAGTAGGCGCAGATCGCGCCGGCCAACGCCTTCTGCTGGCCACCGCTGTGCTGATGGGCCTGATTGAAAAATGCTTTGACTTCGGGGTTCTCCGCAAACATCCGTTGATAGAACTTGCAGGTGATCGTCTCCGCATTGGCAGCTACCGAAGGAGTGATCTGTTTGACAATTTCAATCGTCTTTTCGCTCAGCATTTTTCCAATTTCCTAGTCGAGTGAACGCGGTTGGCGGCTAATCTTACACGCCACAACTCCATATCTGCATACAAAGGTAGAGAATCAAACCTGCATGTCAAGGTGGATGTTGTTCGGGAGGTCCGATTTTCGATTCGCAATCAGCTCCCTTGCGACATAGGGAAGATATACTAGGTGTAGGGGTTCTTCTGCTATACCATTCTGGGGGAGAGCAGGGGAGCGATGGTTTAGGCCGGATAGTTCCTGCAGTTCCTGTTGTCGCAACCACACCTCGACGCTAATATGGACTCATGATTCGAACGCTCCTTGCACTCCTGTTGATCGCCAATTTATTGGCCTGCCCGTTGCGCTGCATGGATTGTCATGCTGCGTCGGCAGACGCTTCGCAGGCGTCGGCAGTTGGATGTGCCTGTTGTCAGGAGAACGCTGCGACATCATCGCCCGAATCATCCGAGAATCCTGCTGGCGATGATTGCTCTTGTCCCAACTGCATCTGCGAGGGAGCAACGCTTCAAGACGCCCCGCAGGCTCCCGACGCGGAATCCGCGACGATCGTGTGGCTCCCGGCACCGTTGGCTTCGCTGCTGCTGACCTCTCAGGTTGGCTTGCGAAAGCACTCTCTCGAAGACATCGAACGTCCGTCCCATGTTTGGGGACGTGTTGCGCGAATTGCGCACCAATCTTGGGTGATCTAACACCACCCCAGTTCTCGCTCGCGGAGAGCGTTTAACTTGGTTCGGTCTGCCCTCGCCTTGAGTTGCTCGAACTGTTGAAACGCGTTCCGGCGTTCTTTGGTTTCCATGATGTGTTTGCTGGTGCGCGCTGTGCGCCAGAAGCATGTTCGGAGAATGGTGTTTCTGGGTTCCCGTTGTTGATTCACACATGCTGCTTCCCTGGGAATATGGCGTCCGCAACTTGGCGCGTCGTCCTGTCCGCACCGGCCTCACGCTGCTCGCCCTGGCGACGGTGGTGATGTTAGTGTTTGTCGTCGTCGGGTTCATTCGTGGACTGGAGCAATCGCTATCGGTCAGCGGCGATGACGACGTGGTTTTGGTCTACTCGGTCAACTCCGAAGAGAACATCGAAAACTCGTCGATCGCTGCCCGGTCTCCCGCGTTGTTGTCAGCCAGTTTGGGAGGAACCTGGAAGCGATTTGGAGTCGATCACGTATCGCCTGAACTGTATCTGGGAACACGCGTCTCGACCTCCGACCAAGAAAACGGACTGGGATTGGTTCGAGGTGTCACGTACCGGGCGCCGTTGGTGCGGCGTGGAGTGAAGATCGTCGATGGCGCGTGGCCCGAGCAAGGTGAAGTCATCGTCGGACGTTTGGCGTCGGCCAAATTGGGCAGCCACAGCGACGCGTTGGCGATCGGGCAAACGATTCAGTTCGAAGGGGCGACGTGGACCGTCAGCGGGCACTTCGCCGCCGAGGGTGCTGCCTATGAATCGGAGATCTGGTGCGATCTTTCCGCCTTTCAAACCGTGACCAAACGCCAAGATCTCAGCCTCGTCGCGATGCTGTTAGCACCCGGAGCGAGCGCCGCGGAGATCGAATTGTTCTGTAAAGAGAGAACCGATCTGGAGCTGAGAGCACTCCGCGAGAGCGACTATTACGCATCGCTTCAACAGCATTATCGTCCGGTTCGGTTGTTGGCTTGGTTTGTTGTCGCGTTGGTATCTGGAGCTGGCGTTTTCGCTGGATTGAACATGATGTATGGCGCCGTCGCCGGGCGGATTCGAGAGCTAGCGACGCTGCAAGCTATCGGTTTTCGGCGGCGTGCGATTTTGTTGAGCCTTGTGCAGGAGGGCGTCTTGTTGGCTGCCGCGGCTTCGTTGTTGTCGGGCGTGATCGCCCTGACGATGCTCAACGGCCTGGCGGTTCGGTTCACGATGGGAGCCTTCACATTACGAATCGATAGCGTCGCGATCTTGGTTGGTTGCGGCGTTGGATTGTTATTAGGAGTCTTGGGAGCGTTGCCACCGGCGCTGAAGGCTCTTCGCGAATCGGTGGCGATCAGTTTGAAAGCTGTTTAACACGTTGTTTCACTTTTTTGGAGAGTCTGAAATGAAGATGATGAATTGGATCTGGGTTGTTGCATTGGCTGTGGTTGTTGGTTGCGGCGAAGCGCCGACTGCCGAAGGTCCCGATGCAGCAGAGGTCGCTGCGGCGAGCGCGTTGTATGTCGCCGAAGCGGAACCCGAGGGAGCCGTTGGCGTTGGCGAAGCGCGTGAATCGGTCGAGAGCGAGCAAGCGGTGACATTGGTCGGCACGATCGGCGGATCGCGCAAACCGTTTGTCGAAGGGATGGCGGCGTTTACGATCGTCGATCCCAAAGTTCCCTTCTGTTCGGCCGACGAAGGTTGTCCGACGCCGTGGGATTACTGCTGCACCCAACCTCAAGTGAAAGAGAACATCGCGACAGTAAAGGTTGTCGACGCCGATGGCGGTCCCGTGTCGTACGACGCGCGGAAACTTTTGAACGTTAAAGAACTGTCGACCGTGGTGGTCCAAGGGACTGCCAAGCGGGACGATCAAGGCAACTTGACCGTTGCGGCCAACAAAGTTTTTGTTCGCTCGGAATAAGGATGCGGGACGATGCCGGATAGACCACTCGATCTCAGCAAATTGGCACTCCAACGCGGGCCATCGCCCGGCGAGTCGACCAGTGCGCGTCGACAGCCGCGACCTTGGTTGCTGCGTTACGCATTGCCAATCGGTATTCTTCTGGGCTTCCTTGGCTTGCTGCTCGCTTCGGCGGGCCGCCAATGGTTGCCCCGACAATCGGTGACGGTGGTCCCGGTGATCGTTCAACGCGGTGAAATCCAGCAGGCGGGAACCGCGTTGTTCCAGGCCGCTGGATGGATCGAACCACGTCCGAGCGCGATCAGCGTCGCGGCGCTCGCACCGGGCGTGATCGAATCGCTGCTGGTCGTCGAAGGCCAGCAGGTTGCCAAAGACGAACCGATCGCGAGGCTGATCGCGATCGATGCCGAATTGGCTGTCGAACAAGCCCAGGCGACGTTGGCGATTCGCAATGGCGAGTTGCGGCGTGCCGAAGCGGAACGCGACGCGGCGATGATCCGCGTCGAACAACCTGTCCATTTACAAGTTGCGTTGGCGGAAGCGAAAAGTGTGTTGGCGAAAGCGAAGACGCAGCGCGACGCGCTGCCGTTTTTGATCGAAGCAGCCGAGGCGGCGCGGAAATTTACCGCCGACAGCGTTGCTGGCAAAACTGCGGCCCGCAATGCGATCGCGGGGATCGTGTTGCAACGCGCTCAAAGCGAACACGCTCAAGCCGATGCGACGCTGCGCGAGCTGCGAGATCGGGAACCGAACCTGCAGCGCGAGATCGATGCGGTGCAAAGCAAAGTCGATGCGTTGGAGACTCAGCTGAAGCTGTTGGTCGAGGAACGCAGGCAACTGGAAGAGGCGCACGCCAAAGTCGAATCGGCCGCGGCGCTGCGGGACGAAGCGGCATCGCTGTTGCGCGCGGCGCAGCTGAATCTCAAACGAACGGTTGTCACCGCTCCGATCGCCGGTCGTGTGTTGCGCGTCATCGCGTCGCCGGGGACGCGCGTGATGGGACTGGAGCACAACTCGCGGCAGAGTTCCAGCACGGTGATCGAGATGTATGACCCCACGCGGCTGCAGGTTCGCGCCGACGTGCGGCTGGACGATGTGCCGATGGTGGTCCCCGGACAAAGCGTCGAGATTGAGACAGCTTCGGCAGCCGGCACCCTGCGCGGCCGCGTGTTGCAGTCGACCAGCATCGCCAACATTCAAAAGAACACGTTGGAAGTGAAGGTGGAATTGATCGATCCGCCGTCGAGCGTGAGCCCTGAGATGTTGGTGACAGCAACGTTTTTGGCTCCCGAATTGCCGCAGTCGCAATCCGAACCGACCGAGACGGTGCGGATCATGATCCCAAAAACATTGGTCCAAACCGGCGAATCGGGCCCGTTTGTCTGGCTCGTCGATTCCAGCGGACTCGCTCAGCGGCGACCGATCAAGGCGGGGAAGAGCAGCGAAGAGGGACTCGTCCCGGTGTTGGAAGGTTTGCAGGTCACCGACAAATTGATCGCGTCGGGGATCGAAAATTTGCAGCCTGGCGATGGAGTGCAGGTTAGCGGCGAAGAGCAGTCGTTGGGGCGATGATTCGAGAACAAGCGAGACGATGATGACCTTGGTAGAACTGAAAAACGTCAGTAAGTCCTTCAGCAAGGGGGACGAAACGATCACGCCACTGGACGACGTGAGCCTGCAAATTGGCGAGGGGGAATTTGTCTCGTTGATGGGGCCCAGCGGTACCGGCAAGAGCACGCTGTTGAATCTGGTCAGCGGGATCGATCGCCCAGACAGCGGCACGATCATCGTCGATGGGACCGAGGTGACTCGGTTGTCGCGGGGCCAGTTGGCTGATTGGCGAGCGGCAAACCTGGGCTACATCTTCCAAACGCACAACCTGATCCCGGTGCTGACGGCCTACGAAAATGTCGAGCTGCCGACGATGTTGTTGAAGCTGACGCGGGCACAGCGGCGGCAACGCGTCGAACTGGCTCTCGAAGCGGTGGGGCTTGCCGATCGATCCGACCACTACCCGCGGCAGCTGTCCGGTGGCCAAGAGCAACGCGTCGGGATCGCGCGGGCGATCGTGGCTCATCCCAAAGTTGTTGTCGCCGACGAACCGACGGGTAGCCTGGATACGCAGACCAGCGAACAGATCCAGTTGTTGTTGCAGCGACTCAACCGCGAGCTCAACATCACGATGCTGATGGTCACGCACGACAGCGATGTCGCCGCGATCGCGTCGCGGCAACTTGTATTGGACCGCGGGAAATTCATCGAATCGCAAGCGGCGACCGTTTAAGGAAAAGAGGTGCTTCATGTTGACCTACGTCCTGAAGACTTTATGGCGTCATCGCGCCCGGACCTTATTAACCGTGACCGGTGCGGCGGTGGCGATGTTCGTCTTTTGCTGCGTCGGTTCGGTGCAGGAGGGACTGGAGCGATTGACGACTGGAAGTGATGCAAACCGCAGCTTGATCGTCTTTCAGGAGAATCGGTTCTGTCCGACCAGCAGTCGGTTGCCCGAGGATTATGCGCGAAAGATCTTGAAGGTTGACGGAGTGCGCGATGTGATGCCGATCCAGGTTTGGACAAACAACTGCCGGGCGAGCCTCGATATCGTCGTCTTTAACGGTGCCGATCCAAAACAGATCCAGGCGAGTCGTCCGGTGAAACTTGTCGCCGGTTCATGGAGCGACTTCGAATCGCGGCGCGATGCGGCGATCGTCGGACGCAACGTCGCGCAGCGCCGCGGGCTTGGCGTCGGAGATCAATTTTCGATCGGCGAGATCTCGGTGCAGGTCGCGGGAGTCTTTAGTTCGACGGTCCCATCGGAAGAGAACTTGATCTACACCAGCCTGCAGTTCCTGCAATACACCCGCGGTCTGGACAACGCGGGGCTTGTGACTCAGCACGAAGTCATGCTCGACGAGAACGCCGAACCAGACCGCGTCGCGGCGGAGATCGATCAAGTTTTGCGAGCCGGTTCGGTGGCGACGACGACTCGGCGGAAGGGAGCGTTTCAAGCGAGCACGCTGTCGGACCTAGTCGATCTAATCGGATTCGCGCACTGGTTGGGATACGCCTGCGTCGGCTTGGTTCTCTCGCTTGTGGCGACGACGACGGTGATGAGCGTTCAAGATCGGATCAAAGAATACGCCGTCTTGCAAACGATCGGCGTGAGACCGCTGCGGGCGATGCGATTGGTTTTGACCGAGAGCACGATTTTATGCCTGATTGGCGGCGCCAGCGGTACGTTGTTGGCGGTGACCGCGCTGGCTGTCGGTGGATATTCGATCGGTGCCGAAGGGGCAACGATCGCGTTCCGTCCATCGTTGGGCCTGCTGTGGTCCGGCCTTATCGTGTCGCTAGGTGTTGGTGTGGCGGCCGGGATTGCGCCGGCGATTCAAGCCGCGACGGTGCCGATTGTGCGGGCGCTGCGTCAGGAGTAGCTGAACAAAAAAGGAACGATCGCGAAAGCCGAGACGCTCGCGATCGTTTGGAGTTCTCGTGGGCTTCGCCGTAGCGAGGGTGGTGCTACGGTCGAAGGCTGTGCTACGCCACGTTTGGCGAGATCAGCGGATTAGTGATGGCTGCCAATCCCAAGGTGCAGCGGGCCGAGGTCCAGGTGGAATCCGTGGTTGTGGCTTGTGCTTGGATAGGTCGGAACGGGGACGGGAACGTACGGTGCCGGTGCGGCATAACGGTTTGGTTGATAGACCCTTCGAGGGCTTTGCGGCACGACACGGTAATTGGCACTGTGTCCTTTACCGTGGCTGCTGTAGGGAACGACAACCGCGGGACGTCGGTTGGATCGCTGGTGGCTGGAGTGATTGTGCGATTGGTTGTAATGCGCCGATCGGTCGTTCTTTCCCGAACGCCCGTTGTCGCGATAGTCTCTGGCTTGCACGTCCGATGTGCCAGCCAAAACCGTGATGCCAGCTACCAGTGCGGCGATTGTCAAAATTCGTTTCATCTGTCGTTCCATTCAAAAAGGGGGGAGGTGATCGAGCGGACTCGGCCGCTGACTTCACCTAATGCAGGCGGTGTGCCAAACGCAGATTCCCTGCAATTTGCGATTTGGCCCGATAGATATGTCATCGATCCGATGACAGGCCGTCGTCGTTTGGATCGCAGGTCGGAAGATGCCGATTCGGGCGAAGAGTCCGATCGTCCGGAAGGTTGAAGCGAAGCAGACGTCGTTCACTCGCTTCGTTTCGGCTCGCGCCGGGTTGGAAATCGGCGACGCGATCGCGGCTGGGAAGGTTTCCACGCGATGCAATCCCGGCCCTCAATGGGCTCCCTGTCTGAAAGCGTTTGCAGCGCGGAATGTCTATAGAAAACTAGCGTCAATCCTCGAATTCTCCCATCGAGTAGAGGAGGACGCCCGGTGAGCCATAGGGTGATGCCAAGGGCGGGGTCGAGGCCATAACGGTGGGCGGGCTTCATCGCTTTTAAACGTTCCCATTGTTGCCACCGGGGGCGATCCTGGGTAAGCTCTTGGCGACGATTAAAGGCCACTATTCGAACTTAAGGTGACACAAAACCGATGTCAGCAGTAACCACAAATATCCGTCAAACCGCAATCGATACGATCCGCACCCTGAGTATGGATGCCGTTCAGACGGCTAATAGCGGTCACCCTGGCACGCCGATGGCGCTGGCGCCGGTCGCTTATCAATTGTGGAACGAAGCGATGCGTTACGATCCACAGCATCCCCAGTGGCCCAACCGCGATCGCTTTGTTTTGTCGTGTGGCCATGCATCGATGTTGCTTTATAGCATCTTGCATTTGACGGGCGTTCAAGAGGTCGATCAAGCGGGCGAACCGGTTGGTCAAGAAGCTATCTCGTTGGACAACATCCGCAACTTCCGTCAGTTGGAAAGTCCGTGCGCCGGGCACCCTGAATATGGCGAAGCGAGCGGCATCGAAACCACCACGGGGCCTTTGGGCCAAGGCATCGCGACCAGCGTCGGAATGGCGATCGCATCGCGTTGGTTGGCGGCGCGATACAACACCGCAGAACATACGCTGTTCGACAACGATGTCTACGCGATGTGCGGCGACGGCGACATGATGGAAGGTGTCGCATGTGAAGCGGCGTCGATGGCCGGTCACTTGAAGCTGTCGAATCTGTGCTGGATCTACGACGATAACAAGATCACGATCGAAGGGCACACCGACCTGACCTTCAGCGAGAACCAAGTCGATCGCTTCAAGGGCTATGGTTGGCACGTGATCGAAGTCGCCGACGCCAACGACCTGTCGGCTCTGGCCGCTGCGGTGGAACAATTTAAAGCGAACACCGACGCGCCAACTTTGATCGTCGTTCGCAGCGTGATCGGCTTCGGTTCGCCGAACAAAGCCAACTCGCACAACGCTCACGGCGCACCACTTGGCTGGGACGAGATCGAACTTACCAAGAAGGCTTACGGTTGGCCAACGACCGAGAAGTTCTTCGTTCCCGAAGGCGTCAAAGAACACTTCCAAGAAGGTATCGGAGCCCGTGGCGCCGCAGCTTACAAGCAATGGCAAGACGTTTGGGCTGCTTATCAAACCGCCAATCCCGAGAAGGCTGCTGATCTGACAACCTTCTTCGCTGGCGATCTGCCCGAGGGCTGGGATTCGGAAATCCCAACTTACGAAGCGGATGAAAAGGGAATGGCATCGCGCGTCAGCGGTGGTCAAGTTCTCAACGCCATCGCCAAGAACATTCCTTGGATGGTCGGCGGTTCGGCTGACCTCGCGCCAAGCACCAACACCCTGTTGAAGTTCGAAGGTGCGGGCGATTACGAAGCGGCAACGCCTTGCGGTCGCAACATGCACTACGGCATTCGCGAACACGCGATGAGCGCCGTCTGCAACGGAATGTCGCTGACGGGACTGCGTTCCTACGGTGCGACCTTCTTCGTCTTCACCGACTACATGCGTGGCGGAATGCGTTTGAGCAGCATCATGCATCAGCCCGTGTTGTACGTTCTGACTCACGATTCGATCGGCCTGGGCGAAGACGGACCAACGCACCAACCTGTCGAACACTTGGCTGCGTGCCGTGCGATGCCAGGGCTGTATGTCTTCCGTCCCGGCGACGCCAACGAGGTAGCCGAATCGTATCGTGCCAGCGTCGGATTGTCGGATCATCCAACCGCGATGGTCCTTTCGCGTCAAAACCTGCCAACGCTGTGCCGCGAGAAGTTTGCACCGGCATCGGGAACCGCGAAGGGTGGCTACGTGTTGGCCGATTCCGATGGCGAACCCGAACTGATCCTGATGGCCAGCGGCAGCGAGTTGTCGCTTGCCGTCGAAGCTTACGAGCAATTGAAAGCCGCCGGCGTCAAGGTTCGCGTCGTCAGCATGCCTTGCTTCGAATTGTTCGAAGACCAAGACGCCGCCTATCGCGAGAGCGTTTTCCCTGCGTCGTGCACCGCTCGCATCGCTATCGAAGCGGGCATCCGCCAGTGCTGGGATCGCTACTTGGGCAGCGAAGGCGAATTTGTTGGCATGGACAGCTTCGGCGCTTCGGCACCGGCTCCTCAGCTGTACGAAAAGTTTGGCATCACGACCAAAAACATCGTTGCCGAAGCCAAAGCTTTGTTGGCGTAACGCCGTTGGAAATCGGTGACGCTGCGAACCTCGCGGCGTCATCGAAAACTGGCGTTACTAGTAGCGCCAACGCGGTCTCGCAGCGGACAAGGAGACCGGCTTCATTGTTCGCCCGCCGGTCAATACGGCGATCAGCGTTGGCGTGTAGCGGCTGGCGAATTGAGCCAGCAGCAAGCTGCAAACGATTGCGGCTGGTGCGGCGATCCAAAAGCTGAACTCTTCGCCGACGATCCTGCTCGTGATCCGGCGGAGCACTTCCCGCATCGGGAACTCGTGTACCAGGTAGACGAAAAAGCTGAACTCGGCCAACCGGCTGAGTCGCTGATTTTCGATCCGCCGTGTGATGCTCAACAGCCCCAAGCAACCCGTTGCGATGGCGGCTTTCTGTAGCAACAGCGAGAGCGTTGTAAAGTCGCGAATGTACCAGTTATCGAAACTGGGATCGATCGCGACGCGAATCGTCAACAACAGAATCCAGGTCGCAAGCAGCGCGAAGCTGAAGCGCTTCGGGGCGCGGATCAGGCTCTCCAGAAGATCGATCCGCGTGACGGCCCAGCAACCGAGGGTGAAGCCGAGCAGCGTTTCGACGTTCAGGGCGTACCATCCGGCGACGATCGGAGCGGGTTGCCATTCCATCGTCCACAGAACCGCCAAGATGCCTAAGATGATGCGTGGTGCGCGGCGGACGGCGAACTGGACCAACGGCGCTGCGACGACCAATAGCATTAGGTCGCGGAGGAACCACAGTTGTTCGGCTAGCGGATGCAGTAGGATCCGGGCGAAGAACTGCGACGGTTCCAATTGCGTCGGCTTGCCGCTGAGCATCTGGATCGTCGACCAACTTGCAAACGCGATCAACGAGATCAACAGATAGGGGACCAACAAGCTGGCGGCGCGCTGCCGCAGCTTGGCGAGGTAGTTGTTGTAGCTGCCGGTGAACGTTAGAAAGTAGAAGAACCCGGCGGCAAAGGCGAAGACTGGGACCGCGATTCGGGCGATTCCATTGATTAAAAATTCTTGAAGCCAGCCATTTAGATTCCCACCCGTGGCTGCGGCCGAGCGATAGTGAATCAGTACGACCAGCACCGTCGCCCAGAGGCTGGCGGTGCGGAACGACTGTTTTAATTCCTGCGACGGTTGCATGGATTGCGATGGTGGAATTGGGGCGAAGGAAGCGATTGCGCGGACGTCCGCGGCGACAGCGCGGATTACTTTGGTAGCCGCTGTGAAACTCTAGCACGCCGACCGCTGGAGGATCTTTTGGGAATTCGGTCGCGGAGTAACAACGACTTGGATGCGGCGTCCCCAATCACTGAACCACGACGTTGGCAAGTCGTCCCGTTGGTGATGGTTGCGCTGAACGTGGTCGGGATCTTCTTGGCGTATGGGGCGACGATCATCTTGGCCCGCGAGCTGTCGCATCTCGCGTTCGACCAATACATCGGGGCGATCGCAACGCTGGGACTGTTCGCGGCGCTCGCCGAAGGCGGGTTTGGCAAATACGGCCTGCGCGTGATTCCGATCTACAACGAAGCGCAAGATGGTGGCCGGATCGCCGGTTATTTGCGATTTGCGTTCCTGGGGACGTTGCTGCTGAGTTTGTTATTGGCGATCGCGATGATCTTCTTGGCCGCTCCCTTGCACTCGGGCAACCGTCGCGATGTGGTTACGCTTGCGTTTGTCTATCTTCCCTCGATGGCGGGCGCTGGGGTGGTGATCGATCTGCTGCTGGCGTTTCGCATGCCGATCATCGCGATGGTGATCTCGCGGATCGTTATCCCGGCGACTACGTTGCTGTTGATTCTAACGCTAACGCAAACGATGCACTTCAACGCCAGCCACGCCGTGTTGTGTTTCGCCAGCGGCAGCGTGCTGGCGTTGCTGTTGGGGATGTTGTTCTGCTACCGGCAAGCGAGTCCGCTGGTGGGCGATGCGGAGGTGGAGACCAACGTCCGCGGTTGGATCAGCGAAAGTCTGGCCTTCATGTTCTTCACGTTCATGGTCTCGTGGCTGTTTCGTTCGACCTTGGTGATCACCCATCACATGCCACACGGCGATATTGGGGTTGGTCTGTTGGCACCCGCCTTTGAGACCGGCGGCTTGATTCTGCTGCTCAGCAAATCGACCGACAAGTTCTTTCAGCCAGCGGTTTCGCTGTATCTCGAGGCGAACGATTGGCGGCAGATGTCGATCCTGCGGCGCGACCGCGGCTTGATGATTGGAGCCGGCATCGTCCTGTTTTTGTTGGTCGTCCTGTTTTTCGGGAAAACGATTCTGGGGATCTACGGACCCGACTTTGTCGCTTCTTATCCGGCGCTCTGTTGGGTCGCCGTCGGTTCGAGCATGACGACGCTGTTTTCGCTGGCACCCACGTTTTTGTTGTACGCCGGCCGTCGTCGCTTGCTCACCTGGCTGCTGGGGTTCCACGCGGCGCTGCTGCTGGTCTTGACGGTGATCTTGTACTGGGAGTTTGGTGGGACCGGAGCGGCCGCGGCATATGCGGTCTGCGTCACTTCGTATTCATTGTCGAACCTCTACTTTGCCAATCGCGAGTTCCAGACACTCAAATCGAACCTGCGGGAAACCGATCCCGTTGCGATCGATTAACGTTGGCGGCAGTCGATTTCCAGAGAGTGGCGGTATGGTGAGCGGATTCCTTCCCGTTTTCTGAGCGCTGGATGCGTTCGCACGATCGTCGAAACCCTAGCGATTGGGGGATTGCCGCAAGTGTGGAGCAAGGTTTTGCAGCCTAGAAGCGTTCTCCGGGCCCTACCACTTTTCCGGTGGTTTGTTAACATTGCCGGGGTTTTGCGCCCGTCCTGATCTCTTCCACTCCATCAAAGGTTCCCTTCCTGTGCCACGTCGCGACGACATCAAGAAAATCTTGCTGATCGGTAGCGGACCGATCGTCATCGGCCAAGCTTGTGAATTCGATTATTCCGGCACGCAGGCTTGTAAAGCTCTGCGTGAGGAGGGGTACGAGGTCATCTTGGTCAACAGCAATCCGGCCACGATCATGACCGATCCGGGAACAGCTGATCGGACCTACATCGAACCACTGACCTGGCAAATGGTCGAGAAGATCATCGCCAAGGAGCGTCCCGATGCGCTGCTCCCAACGCTCGGCGGCCAGACCGGTCTGAACACCGCGATGGACCTGGAAGCCAACGGCGTGCTGGAGAAGTACGGCGTGGAGATGATCGGTGCTCGCGCCGATGTGATCGCCAAAGCGGAAGAACGCGAACAGTTCAAACAGGCGATGGACAAGATCGGCCTGGACGTCTGCCGCGGCGAAACGGTCCGCAATCTGACCGACGCCCGCCGCGTGATGAACGATGTTGGTCTCCCCTGCGTCGTCCGCCCCAGCTTTACGATGGGCGGCTCCGGTTCGGCGATCGCTTACAACCGCGACGACTTCGACGCCCTTGTGCAAAACGGCTTGGACCAAAGCCCGGTCACCGAAGTTTTGATCGAAGAGTCGATCATCGGTTGGAAAGAATATGAAATGGAAGTCGTCCGCGACATGGATGACAACTGTGTGATCATCTGTTCGATCGAGAACTTCGATCCGATGGGCGTTCACACCGGCGATTCGATCACTGTCGCACCCGCGCAGACGCTGACCGACAAAGAGTATCAACGGATGCGCGACGCATCGTTGGCGGTGATTCGCGAGATCGGCGTGGAGACCGGTGGATCGAACATTCAATTTGCGATCGAACCGACAACAGGTCGGATGATCGTGATCGAGATGAATCCGCGGGTCAGCCGATCGTCGGCGCTTGCGAGCAAGGCGACAGGCTTCCCGATCGCCAAGATCGCTGCCAAGCTGGCTGTCGGTTACCGCTTGTGGGAACTGCCCAACGATATCACGCAAAAGACAAAAGCTTGTTTCGAACCGTCGATCGATTACGTCGTTACGAAGATCCCACGGTTTGCGTTTGAGAAGTTCCCCGAAGCCGATCCGACCTTGATGACGCAGATGAAGAGCGTCGGCGAGACGATGGCGATCGGACGAACCTTTAAAGAGTCGTTCCAGAAAGCGCTCCGCGGACTGGAAGTTGGTGCCTTCGGTTTTGGCGGCGGCAGCAAGGATATGTGGGGTGGCGAATCGCAGCCCGACCGCGACGAAGTGATCGCCAAGTTGTCGACTCCCAACGCCGAACGGATCTTCTATCTGCGGTACGCGCTGAAGATGGGGATGACGATCGAAGAGATCTTCGAACTGACCAAGATCGACCGCTGGTTCTTGGACCAATTGCAACAGATCGTCGAGCATGAGAACTTCTTGCTGCAAGCGGAATCGCTCGAATCGCTCAGCCCGGCCGATCTGAAATACACGAAACAATTAGGTTTCTCCGATCGCCAGCTGGCAATTATTTTCGACTCCAGCGAACTCAAGGTTCGCGAATACCGCAAGGAACAAGGGGTTCACGCGGTCTTTAAATCGGTCGACACCTGTGCTGCGGAATTCGAGGCCTTCACGCCTTACTACTACAGCACTTACGAAGACGAGAACGAGGCGCCGCCCAAGGGTGATAAGAAGCGGATCATGATTCTTGGTGGCGGTCCAAACCGGATCGGCCAGGGAATCGAGTTCGATTATTGCTGCTGCCATGCGAGTTTCGCGCTCCGCGACATGGGCTATGAATCGATCATGGTCAACAGTAATCCGGAGACTGTCAGTACCGATTACGACACCAGCGACATCCTGTTCTTCGAACCGCTGACGATCGAAGATGTGTTGAACATCTGCGACAACGTTCAACCCGACGGCGTGATCGTTCAGTTCGGCGGCCAGACGCCGTTGAATCTCGCTCGCGGATTGGCCAACGCCGGCGTGCCGATCATCGGAACCAGCGTCGACACGATCGAAGCGGCCGAGGATCGCGAGCTGTTCCAACAACTGATCGATGAACTGGGGCTGCGTCAGCCGCCAAGCGGCATCGCGCGGACGATGGAAGAAGCTCGCGGCGAAGTCGATCGGATCGGGTTCCCCGCGTTGGTTCGACCCAGCTTTGTCTTGGGCGGCCGAGCGATGGAGATCTGTTACGACCACAAGCAATTCGATCGCTACGTCGCCGAAGCGTTTGTTGTCGCCGAAGGGCAACCGGTTCTGATCGATCGGTTCCTAGAGGATGCGATCGAAGTCGACGTCGACGCGCTCTCCGATTCCAAGGACTGCGTGCTGATGGGGATCATGGAGCACATCGAAGAAGCGGGTGTCCACAGCGGCGACTCCGCTTGTGCGATTCCGCCTCACAGCCTGCCCGAATCGATCCTCGACGAGATCCGCGTCGCAACGAAACAATTGGCACTGCGACTGAAAGTCGTCGGCCTGATGAACATCCAGTACGCTGTCAAAGTGGAAGATGGCAAGCCGACGCTGTACATCATCGAAGTCAATCCGCGAGCCAGCCGTACCGTGCCGTTTGTCGCCAAAGCGACCGGCGTCGCGGTGGCGCGATTGGCCACTCAAGTCATGTGCGGCAAGACGCTTGCCGAAGTCGGTGTGACCGGGGAAACGATCCCGTCGCACGTCTCGATCAAAGAGAGCGTCTTTCCGTTCCGCAAGTTTGCTGGCGTCGACATCGTGCTCGGACCGGAGATGCGAAGTACGGGCGAGGTGATGGGAACGAGCAAGAGTTTCTCGCTGGCGTTTGCCAAGAGTCAGATCGCGGCGAGCACGGTCCTTCCAAGCGAAGGGAACATCTTCATCAGCCTGTCGTCGCGTCACAAGGACTTTGCGATCAAGCTTGGCTCGCGTCTCCGCGATCTCGGCTTCAGCATCCTGGCGACCTCGGGTACCGCGAAATTGCTCGAGGAATCGGGCGTGGCGGTAACGTCGATCAAGAAGCTTGCCGAAGGGCATCCGAACCTTATCGATTACCTGAAGAACGAAGAGGTCCAGTTGATTATCAACACGCCCAACGGCAAAGGGGCTCGCACCGACGAAGGTCGCATCCGCGCTTCGGGCGTTCAACACGGCGTCCCATGCATCACGACGATCGCCGCAGCCGAAGCCGCAGTCGGCGCGATGGAGGCGCTCAAAGAAGGCGCCCTGGACGTCGAGTGCCTGCAAGATCGGTTCGGACTGTAGAGTTCCGCACGGCGCATTGAAGGCGCCGATGTGTTGAACGCAATCCGCCGAAATGGAAACAAAGGCCACCGCGATCGAAACACGATCGCGGTGGTCTTTTGCGTATCTGTGGCGCGAATCCAAATCGCCACAGACCTGGGACTTGCGTCGCCAGGCTGTCTCATGCCGTCGCTTCGCTACTGGTGGGGTGGCGCCTCATCTCGCGTTCTTCTCTGACACGGGGCGAAGCTTGGGGTGGCTCGTCTCTTTCTTTTTCGCGATTCGTTAGGGGGAACCGCGGGCGGCGTCCCCCTGGCGTTTGTTGAGCGAAATCGCTGGTTTATCGATGACGCTGCTGCTGTGGTTATGCAGCGTTCCCCCACAGTGTTGGCTTGACAAATGTGTCTAACTGAACACATAGTTAAAGTGTAGGTGCAGGATGGTTGAGAAGATCCCTGCGTTTGATCGCAACGGTTTGCTCCCGATGGGAGATTACGACGTCTCGTTGTTTGATCTACGCGGGTCCGTTCTGTGCTGCGGTCCGGACGATCGCCAAGCGTATCCGAACTGGGATTCGGCATGGCGGGTTTGGTTGGTTGAGCAACTTGCGATTATGGCACAGCAGCTATGGCAAGTTGGTGTGGAATCGATTTTTGTCGATGGATCATTTGTCGAAGACAAGGATCATCCCAACGATATCGACGGTTACTTTGTTTGTGACCGCGATGAATTTGTAAGTGGACGCTTGGTGGCGGCATTGAATCGTTTGGACCCGCAGAAGGTGTGGACGTGGGACCATTCGCTCCGCCGAGCTTATCCAGGATATCCGAAGAAGCAATTGCCGATGTGGCATGTCTACCGCGTGGAACTCTATCCGCATTTCTCCGGGCTTGGTTCGGGGATTCGCGACGCGCGTGGGAACGAATTGGAATTCCCCGCCGCCTTTCGGCAGTGCCGGCGCGATGGGAAGCCTAAAGGAATTATCCGATTGCTAAAGGCGACAGGATCATGATTCGCAATGAACAAGAGTATCGCGAGGCGTCCGATCGGATTGAAGCCGAACGCAACCGTCTGGATGCACATCGCAAGAGTTTAAGTGAATCGGGGCTGGGCGACACAGAGCTGACACGTGCGATGGAACCCTTGGTTTCGTTCCATGAGCAGTTGAGAGAAGAGGTCGCTCACTACGAAAACTTAAAACGCGGCGTCTTTCCCGATCTCCAAAACCTCCGGGGACTGGGAGTGCTGCTCGTTTCGTTGCGTATCGCTCGCGGTATCACGCAGCGCGAGCTTGCTGCCAAGTTGGATGTTCACGAATCGCAGGTCTCTCGCGATGAACGCAACGAATACCACGGCGTCACGCTCGATCGTGCGAACCGAATTCTCGATGCGCTCGATGTCCGCCTGCAGACCACCGTGGTCGAAGCTCCCCTAGGTCGCGAAACAACCGACGCCTAGCGACGGTTTTCGTTATGCGGTCGCGTTGTCTAACTGGCCGTTGGTTGTTGTCGGTCGACGCATCGCGTTGATCGTGACGACGGCGATAAACAGGATCGCGCCGACGATGTCGATGGTTAATCCGACGCGGACTTCGCCGATTTTGGTGATCGGTGCCAACAACAGCGCGGCTGATATGAACATCAACACCCGTTCGAAGACCGACAGACTGTTGCGGAAATAGCCCGCGATGCAGCCCGCCAAGGCAAGGATCCCGATCGTCGCGGCGGTCAACGCGTGCGCGATTGCAAACGCGGTGGGCGATTGGCCATCGGGAGCCAACAGGCACAACGCCGGTCGGTAGACAAACATAAACGGCAGCGTGAATCCGACCAACGAGAAGCGGAACGCGGCAAACGAGGTCTTCATGATCGGCGCCTCGGCAATCGAAGCGCTCGCGTAACCGGCAAGTGCCACCGGCGGCGTGACCATCGACATCATGCCGAAGTAGAAGATGAACAGGTGAGCGACCAATGGGATCACTCCCAATTCGCCCAACAACGATCCCATCAACGTCGCCATCAACAGGTAACAGACGACCGAGGGAACCCCCATTCCCAGGATCAACGAACAGACCATGATGCCGAGCAGGGCGAGGAACAGATTCGTTTCGACAACACCTTTGATTACCGAACTAAAATCGGTTGCGATCCCGGTCTGCTGCACGATCCCAATGATGATTCCAACGCACGCGCTCGCTGCGACCAGCGAGATCCCGTTCTTGGCCGATTTGGTCATCGCCGACGTCATCTCCGGACGCCAGGCGGGGTGGATCAGTCCAAAGATCAGCAAGCCGAACATGCCAACGATCGCCGATTCCAGCAGCGAACCAACCATCAACAGCGGACTAAACTCTCCACTGGTCGGATGGATCCATGAACTGGCCATGAATGTTTGTAGTCCCGAGGGGACCGAATCGTGGATAAAGATCGTCGCTTGGTGCAGCAACAGCACGGCGAAGAAGCTGAAGAACGCCATCCAACGAGCCGACGCGCTGATCGCAAGCTCTTTGCGAAGCGTGGCGAAGACCAAGATCACGGCCAACGCACCGGTCACGCTGCGGAATGGTGAGAAGCCAGCGATCAGCAGGCCGATCAAAGTTCCCAAGGCTCCGAAAAAGACCATCGCTTCGAAACCGGAGAGCTTCTTTTTGCTGACCTCTTGCGTGTCGAGCCCCTCGGCGCCTAGACGCCGCGAGTACAAGAAGACAACCGCCAGGATCGACACGTAATAGAGGATCGCCGGCAGCAGAGCGGCTTTCATAATCGTCAGGAATGTGACTTGAGGCTGCACCAATTCCAGCATCATGTAAGCACCGGCACCCATCACCGGTGGGACCAATGCGCCGCCGGAAGCTGCCGCGGCGGTGATGCCGCCCGCGATATAATTCGGGAACCGAGCGCTTCGCATCATCGGAATCGTAAACGTTCCGGTCGTCACCGCGTTAGCGACCGCACTGCCCGACAGCGAGCCCATCAAGCCGCTGGCGACAACCGAAACCATCGCTGGTCCGCCACGGATTTTTCCGAACACTTTGGTCGCAAAATCGATGATGAACTGCGTCGCTCCGGACATCTCCAGGAAGGCCCCGAAGACGACAAACAGGAAGACATATTTAAACATTACGCTCGCCGCGGGGCCAAATACGCCAAGCGACTGCAGGAACGTCGTGCTGACGATATCCTTGACGTTCTGGCCAGCGTGAGGCAGCATCCAATCGGGCATTGCGACCCAGTCGTACCGCAGACTGCCGTAGCAGTAATAAGAGTGGGCGACGAAAAACAGTGCCAGAAGCGGAACGATCAGGCCGATGCTGCGTCGAGTTGCTTCGAGAACCAACGCCAACCCAATCAGACCGACGACAAAGTCGGCGGACGTTTCGGCCCCCGCGCGATTGCCTAGCGAGATCCCATCGGACCACAGGCTTTCGAAGAGCGGTTCGGTCTGCACGACGACATACCCGCAACATCCGGCCGCGGCGATCGCTAACACGACGTCGATTAGACGCATCGATCGGACGTTGGCAAATCGTTTGTTCAGCGGGAACGTCAGATAGCAGAGCGCAAGTCCAACACCGACAAACACAGCCAGCGACGACTGAGGTTGCATCAAGTTGTAATTGACTTCGAACAGCGTGAATAAGCACAAAAACACGCCCAACGCGGTAATCGCAAAGCGTCGAGTGCGATCCAATAGATTCTCTTCTTGGGTCACGGACGGATCCTTTGAGTGGTTTCGTTCCAGAGCGGAAAGGGCGGGGTGGGAGGCGGAGGATATCGTTTCGCAAGCGGTCACGACGACGGAGCAGCTTGCAGCGACAAGCTGCTGATTCTAGCTAATCCTGTTCGACGCGGAAGACTTCTCCCAAGACTTCGATCTCGTCGCCAATCGTCAACTTTTTGCGACGCCGCGTTTCGACTTCGCCATTGACCGTGACCTCGCCATTTTGAATCAACATCTTGGCTTGGCCGCCGGTGCCGACGACGCCTGTCAATTTGATAAAGTTGTCCAACCGAATCGAATCTTCATCGTCCGTGCTGGGGTCGTTTGAAACATCTTGGTTCATGGGGGGGTTCACTTGAGTTGAAAGCGAGCGACCACAGGCCAGTGGTCGCTGAGATCGCGTTGATTTGAATCGATTTGCCAGTAGGCGTTCCAGTGGGCATCCTGTTCGTCGGGCCCATCTCCTTTTACCGCCAACTCGCGAGGCCGCTGTACCGATCGCAGGACCAGGTCGACGCGGTCGGGATCGTCTTCGATCATGGCGGGGCTGACCAGGATCCGATCGAACGCTTTCCCGGCCAACAGATGCGTTTGCCGTTGGTCGACCGGCAACCGCGGGTGCAGGTCGATCAGGTCGTCGTCGGTCTGCGGTGTATGTTTTCCGCACAAGATGGCAAGGTCGCTGCCGTCGCGGATCCCTTCGGCAGGTTCTTCGGTATTCAGATCGCCCAGCACGATCACGTTCTCCCCGGCGGCGACGCGGTCGGCGATCCAGGTGTGCACGAGTCGAGCTTGGCGAACGCGGATGTCGGCCCGTTCGGCGCGAGCTCGCAGATGCAGATTGATCACCGTCACGACTTCCGGATCGCTCGGCCGACCGATCTCCAGTTCGGCTTCCTGATGTTTGAAAACGTTGTAGTAGTCGCCGCTGGCGTACATCTTTCGCGTTTGGCCGTTGAGCCCCGACCGGCGCAGCCAGACGTTGTCGGCATACAGCAGCGCGACGTCCTGTTCGGTGAACGGTTCGGCGCCATCGAAACAGACGACGCGAAACTTCTGGTCGTGATCGTCTTCCAAAGTTGTCGTCAGGTAGCCCATGACTTTGCTGCTTTCGACTTCTTGCAGCGCGACGACGTCGGGCCGAACCGACGCGATCGATGCGGCGACGGCATCGCGGCGCCAATCCCAGTTGGGGCGATCGGGAGCCGACATCTCGCGGGCCAGATCGCTGCGGTTGTCGCGCGGCTGGCTGTCGAAGAACCATTCGAGATTCCACGACATGACGACGAAATCGTCCGCCGATTCGTCGGCGCCAGCGGCGACAGCTTGCAGGCACAACAGGACGCAGATCAAACGGTGCATCGATGACTCTCCAGCAAGCGGCGGCGGACAACGCAGCTGCGACGTGCAGCGATTTGGGAACGCCCCAGTATAGTCCAACGGCTACCGGCGGAAGCTTAGGTACCGGTGATCAGGCAGAGCAAATAAGTTTTTGTGGCGGCTGATACCTCCGGTGGGAAGACCGGCTGTAACCCTGCGGCGATCAGCTGACGACCACACGGTGAAAGTGCAGTTTGACTTCCCGATCGATCACGCGGCGAACCCCTTCGACCAGGCAAGAGGGCTCGTTGACCTGTTCGCCTCGCCGGATCACCTCTTCCAATGGCGTCCCCGGCCGGACCGCAAAGGTCTCTTGATTGATCGTTTGATTCCCCGCATCCAGTTCGGGGATGATGAAGTGACACGTCGCACCAAAGGTCAACATCCGGGCGGCGTAGGCGTCGTGGTAGGGGCGGAAGCCGGGAAAACCGGGCAACAATCCATGGTGCAGGTTGATGATTCGCCCCCCCGCGAACTGCCAGCACGTCTCCGGCGGCAGGATCCGCATGTAGCGTGCTAAGACGACGTAATCGATCTCGTAGCGATCGAACATTTGAACCATCGCGTCTTCGTTGGCGCTGCCGTCCGCCTCGCCGATCAGTTCGAACGGAACGCCAAACTCCTCGGCCAACGGTTGGCACTTCTTGCGATTGCCGATCACAACGGCCACTTCGGCGCGGATTCGGCCATCGCGAACCGCCTGCAAAACGGCCCGCGGCGTTTCGGTGCGGTAGGTGGTGCAGAGCGCGATCCGCGGCCGGTCGGCTCGTTTGTCGGGACTCCAAACCCGGATCGCCAGCCCCGTTTGTTCGGCGATCTTCTGCATCGCTTGTTCCAGCAGATCCAGTCGGCCGTCGGGCAGGTGCAGCCGGCAGAGCATCGCAAACAACTGCGCCTCGTCGTGGTCGTACATCTGGATTTCGGAAAGCGATGCGCCTTGGCCGGTCACGTAGTGAATGATCGGGTCGGCGAGCCCAACATTGTCGGGGCCAAGGGCGGTGATAACAACGTCCATGATTTTGGTTCTCTCGTTTGCCAGCCAGGAGGTCGCAACGGGGATCGTGCCCGGTGCCAACCTAAGGTATTAGCCGCCACGCGTTAGCGTCCGGTTCTTGCCGCAACCGGACGCTAACAGCTTGTCGGTTTAATCAGCCGATTGGGCGTTAGCCCCGGTTCCGCTGCCACTAAACTGGGGCTAACGCCCAAACGGCTAATGCAAGCAAGCTCGTTGTGACTAAACCGACAAGCCGCTAACGCGTGGCGGCTGATTTGTGCACGCAGTGAAACCGAGTTGCGCTGACGCCAAGTATATCGACTGTAGCCGGTTTCGATCAGCCACCTTATAATGGCCGACAACAACATCCAGGAACTTCCATCGAAGCCTAACCGCCTGCAACGAAAACGTCGCCACGCCATGACCGCACCGAGACCCAAACGCATCCCGCGTGAACTTGTTCCCAAAGGGGAAAGCCTGTGCGATTATTGCAGCGCCAAGTGCTGCCGCTATTTCGCACTGCCGATCGACACTCCCGAGAATCGCCAGGACCTCGATTTCATCCGCTGGTATCTGTTGCACGACCGGGCGAGCATGTTTGTCGAAGGGGATACCTGGTATCTGTTGGTCCATACGACCTGCAAGCACCTGCAGGAGGACAATCGCTGCGGAATTTACGAAACCCGGCCTCAGATCTGCCGCGACTACACGACCGCGGAATGCGAATACGAAGATACCTGGGTCTACGACCAATACTTTGAAACGCCCGAACAGGTCCAGGATTATATGGACGCTTTGTACGGGCACGAATACGAATCGCTCCGCAGCCGCAAACCGGCGGCGTTGCCGATCGCATAACCCTCCCGCTCGTCGACAAAAAGGCTGCAAAGCGGGCAGGCCTAGTTACAATACTTAGATGTCGTTTGCACTCTTTTCAAATCCGCTCGGAACCCGATAGATGAGACGCCCCGCTGAAGATGATGATGACGGCGGATTGGATTCGCTGCTCGATACGATGACCAACGTCGTCGGCATCTTGGTGCTTGTATTGATCGTGACGCAGATGAGTGTCACCGAAGTGGTCTCTCGCATCCGTTCGGAAACTGTCGTCGATGCCGAGAAGCTCGAGCAGGCCAAGAAGGAACTCGCCGAGAAAGAGGAAGAGAAAAACGAACTCGAGCGGATCCTGGTCGCTCCCCAAGACATCGACGCCGACAAGCAGAAGGAAGAGCTGCAGAAGTTAAAGGATCTGTTGGCGCGACAGAAAAAGGTTCGCGAAGATGCTAAGAAGGAACAGGAGCAGATCGCGTTAAAAATCGAACAGCAGCAGAAGGCGGCGGACGAGGCGAAAAAGAAGATTGCCGAAACGACGGGCAAGCGTGACGAGCTGACGAAGTTGATCAGCACATCTCTGGAACGCAAAGCTCAAGTCGAAGCGATGCTCGACAAGACTCCGATCCGGGCCCGCCCGGCCGACATCAAGGTCAGCATTCCCAACCCGCGTCCGGCACCTCCGGGGGCGAAGCAGGCTTCGTTTTTGTGCAGCGGCAATGCCGTCTACCCGATCAATGCCGAAGCGTTTCGCGAGCGAGCCGTCAAGATTGCCAAGGCGATCGTCGCCCGTGGCAACATGGACCGGGATCCTAAAGTCGGCATCGACCCCGAGAAATTTTCAGCGATCTTCGCCGGCGAGAAGAAGGACCAGGATGCGTTCTTCGACGTGGAATATTACGTCCAATCGAACCGCTATCCACGGATGCGTTTCCATCCGAAGGAAAAGCGTGGCGCCGTCGCAACCGCACTTTTGAACAAGCGCTCGGTGATTCGAAGAGACTATCTATCGAACCTCGACGTCACCAAATATTACGCTCGGTTCTACGTCCTGCCCGACAGCTTCGACATCTACCTGACAGCTCGTGGGATCTTCCAAGACGCCGGGATGCTGGCCGGTTGGGATCCGCAACCGCAAGACTGGCTCTACACGACGCACGTCGGCGGTGTCGAACTGGGACCACCGCTACCGAAAAATCCAAACCCGCCGCCGCCCAGAAAGCCGCAATCGGTGATCGATTGATCGCGGCGGTTGTTCGGGCACGGGCGGTCGACGTTATTGCAGGATACAGTCGGCGACCAGCGGCAGGTGGTCGGAGGCTCGCCGAGCGATATCGGTTCGCGAGGCAAAGCCGTGGTCGATGCTCATGTTGCCGCGGAAGTAGACCCGGTCCAACGGTCGCATCGGCATGAAGGCGGGGAACGTCTTGTGCAGTCCAGTCGCCGATTGGAAGCCGCCGGTGTCGAGGATTCCACGCCCCAAGTTGCCCCAGACATCGTTGAAGTCGCCCGCCAGCAGCACCGCCGTTTCCTCATGCGTGCGACGAACCAATTCGGTCGCCAGCAGTCGACGCAGTTGCATCTTGCGTTCAAAACCGGCTAGCCCCAGGTGGACGTTCAACAGCAGAACCGTGCGGCTGTGCCCATCGATCTGCATTCGGCAGTGCGCCGCGAGCGCCCGCCGCTTCTTTTTCATCGGGATCGTCAAATCGATATCCTGATGATCCGTCAGCGGAAAGCGACTCAAGATCGCGTTCCCATAGTGACCGACTTTCAGTTTGACGTTGCGTTGATAGACGTGGTGCTTCAGCCCCAACGCCTCTCCCAGCACCTCGACTTGGCGATCGTGTCGCGATCTCGGCACGCCATCGTCGACCTCCTGCAGAAACAGGATGTCGGGATTGCAGTGTCCAACCGCCTGCACGATCCGGTCGGGATCATAGCGACGATCGACTCCGCCGATGCCCTTGTGGATGTTGTAGGTCGTCAATCGAAATTGCATGAGGCGGATCGATACGGGTTGCAGTGGATTGGAAGTCTCGCCGAGCCGATCAAACTTACAAGCGATACGGTCGCGGAGTTGAGATTTGGGGATGTTTATACCATAGCGGAGACGATCCGCTGACGGCCTGTCCCGCTTGCGGATTGGTGGACTACCCAGGCGGGCGAGCGAGCAAAAATTGGGCTTTTTGTTGCGCGAGCTGGCAAACCTCATGAAAATTTTACGTTATCATGGGTGCAACTGTCGTTCCGTTGACAGCTTCAAACTCCTGCCGTTTTTCCTACCTTCGATATTTGGAACCCTACCTGATGACAAAACGATCCTCATTGAATCGACGACGATTCGTGCAATCCTCCGGCGCTGCGGCGGCTGTGCTGTCGAGCGGCGTGTGGAGCGAAACCTCCGCTAAAGAGTCGACCTCGGCAAACAACAAACTGAAAATCTTGTGCGTCGGAACCGCCAACCGCGCCGCTGCCGACGTCGAGGGGGTCAAGGGCGAAGACATTGTGGGTCTGTGCGACATCGACAAGAACTACCTCGATCGCGCCGCGGCTCAATTCAAAAGTGCCAAGCTGTACAGCGATTATCGCGAGATGATCGACAAGGAAGCTGGCAACGCCGACGCGATCGTGATCGGTAACGCCGACCACAACCACGCTCCCGCTTCGCTACGAGCGATCAACGCCGGCCTGCACTGCTACTGCGAAAAACCGCTGACCCACACCGTCACCGAAGCTCGCATCATCACCGAAGCGGCTCGCGCCAAAGGCGTCGCGACGCAGTTGGGAACTCAGATCCACGCCGGCGACAACTACCGCCGCGTGACCGAGATCGTCAAAGCTGGCATCCTGGGCGATGTGACCGATGTCCACGTTTGGGTCGGTAAAGGCTGGGGTGGCGGCGAGCGACCCGAAGGTGGCGAACAACCACCAGCGAGCCTCGATTGGGATCTGTGGTTGGGCCCAGCTCCCGAACGTCCTTATGTCGCTGGACGCTACCACCCTGCACAATGGCGACGTTGGTGGGACTTCGGCCAAGGAACCCTGGGCGACATGGCGTGCCACTACATGGATCTGCCATTCTGGGCTTTGGATCTGAAGCACCCAACCACGATCAGCGCTGAAGGCCCCGAGGTTCATCCAGAAACCTGCCCGCTCGGTTTGAAAGTCGAATACCAGTTCGCTAAACGCGGCGACTTGGCTCCTGTCAAACTGACTTGGTACGACGGCAACATGACGCCTCGCGAAGTTGCGGGCGAACGCGTTCCCGGCAGCGGCGTGATGTTTGTCGGAACCGAAGGCAAGTTGTTTGCCAACTACGGCAGCTACAAGCTGTTCCCGAAAGAGAAGTTTGCCGGCTTCCAACCGCCCGAACAAACGATCCCTAAATCGATCGGGCACCACGCCGAATGGATCAAAGCGTGCAAGGATGGTTCGCCAACCACATGCAACTTCGATTATTCGGGCGCTCTGACTGAAACGGTTCTGTTGGGCAACGTTGCCTACCGTACCGGCAAGGAACTGCAGTGGGACGCGGCGGCGCTGAAGGCGACCAATTGCCCCGAAGCCGACAAGTACCTGAGCAAAGAATACCGCAAGGGTTGGGAAGTCAGCTAATCGCTTGCGATTGACAATCCTAACGAACGCTAATGCCGACAGCGCCATCGAGTCTCACGATTCGATGGCGTTGTTTTTTGTAGAGTGCCGTCGCCGTCGGTTGCGGCACGAAACAGTGGCCCGCGAGCGGATAGGGCTTAAAACAAAAACTGGCGGCGGAGACTTGCCAGTTCGTTCAACAGCGGACGCGGTTTGCCATGCGAATCGACAAGCCCTGCCCCCGGCATCGAATGGGCTTGGCGATCGTCCCAGCTTTCCCAAAAGACGCCGTGGACCATCTGTTTCGCCAGCAGCATCCGCGTCAACCGACTCGCATAGGCCAGTTGATCCGCGGCGGTTGATTGACCTTCGGGCCCCAAGGCGATCGGCAACGCGTTTCGCGGCGTGTTGGCTTCCGATTCCGCGATCGCGGGGACGGAGATCTGCGCCAGCAGCGGCAGTCCCAATTGAGCCCAGCGGTCGATCTGTTGACTGACGTCCAGGATGCTCCGTGGCAGTGTCCCCTCGGGCCAATAATTCATCCGCATCTCGAGGCCGATGCCCGCGATACCCAGGTTCGAACGAACCAAGGCGTCGACGAAGTGCAGCGGAGAAATGCCGTCGGACGATTTGCTGAGATATTCGCCCCAAGGTTGGTCGACGCTGATCAGGATCGGCGTGCGATTGTCGTGGCGGCGGATCTCCTGGATCACCGCAACCGCCAAACGCATCACCTGTTCTTCGTCCAATTTGATTGGGCCCGCGGTATTTAATCCGGACACCGCATGCCACAGTTGGACCTTGCCGCGGTAGCGTTGCACCGCCGTTGCGACGTATCGGCTGACCGTATCCAGCAGCCCGTCGAAGTCCTCTTCTAACAAATAGATCCAGTGGGGCAATTGTTTCTGCTGGAAATCGAACAGCGGCCCGGCGCAGACGCGCAGCCCGTGCTGGTGGCTCCAATCGAACAGCGGATCAAACTGCTCGAAGTCCAATTTGCCCATGTCGCTTTCGACAGCGGTCCAATTGGTGCGGATGGCGATCGTGTTGAAGGCGTCGAGATAGGCCTGTTCCAGCCCCGGCGTCATCGGTCCCGGGGGAGCGATGTAGGCGGCCGCGAGAGTTCCCAACTGGCGTTCGTTGTTCTTGCGGTAGGCCAACGCTTGCGCGGCGTAGGTGTCGACTAAGGCGTCGGAGGCTTGTTGCAGCGCGGCCAGCGAGGCGTCGGACAACTCAGCCGTTCGGGCGCTCAGCGGATAGCTTTGAGCGGCATCGAGAAATCGGTCGATTCCTTCGGTCAGCCGCGACTGGTACGCATCGGGCAATCGCATCCCGCTCCGCTGCCACTGATCGGCTTGGCCGCGAATGTTGCTGCACGCCCCGCGAGCCAGTTCCAGCGGCAGGAAATAGGGAGTATCGCGCTGTCGCAGACTGCACGATTGCAACACGCGGGGGCCGCTGTCAGCGATCGGCCAGGGAATGGAGATCTTTCCCGACTCGTCGATATTGCGTTGAATCAGCAGCTGGTCATCTTTCCACGTGACTCTGCCAAACCAAGGAATGCCTTCGATTCCTGAGATATACGCAGCTTCCCAATGGGGTACTGATGCCCGAAATGATTCGGGAACTTCAAAACGGAACAGACCCATCCGGTGCCTTGCGGTGATGTTAACGAACAGAAGCCAATGCGGTTGCCTAGGAAAATTTAACGTAGCGCGGACCATTTTTCAATTCCGCAACCGCTTGCGCTACTCGTGCAATCGCTGGCTCAAATGCTAGAATCGTCTCCCCGCATCCCTCCTCAACGCTATTAGGACGCTCACGTTGACCAGCAACGACCCATTCGAATTCGATTCCAACGGTGCCCTGTTACGAACGCATCTGCCACTTCCGGGGCAATCGGGAAAAGTTCGCGATGTGTATGACCTCGGCGACAGCCTGCTGATCGTCAGCACCGACCGAATCAGTGCTTTCGATTGGATCCTGCCCAATGGAATTCCTCACAAAGGGAGCATCCTGACGGCGATGAGCCGGTTTTGGTTCGATCATCTGCAGGTCGCCAACCATCTGATCAGCTGCGAAGTGCCGCAGCAGGTGGTCGATCTCGGGATCGATGCGTCGGTCCTCGCCGACCGAATCATGGTCGTTCGCAAGGCGCAAGTCGTCCCTTTTGAATGCGTGATCCGCGGTTTTATCGAGGGATCCGGCTGGGCCGAGTATCAGCAAAGCGGAGCGATCTGCGGGATCGACCTGCCAGCTGGTCTGCGTCAGTGCGATCGTTTGCCCGAACCGATCTTCACTCCCGCGACCAAAGCGGAGACCGGGCATGATGAAAACGTCTCGACCGAGGTCATGTCGGCTGCGATCGGTGCGGAACAGACCGAACTGCTGCGGCGGTTGAGTCTTCAGGTCTACACCACCGCAGCGGATCATGCAGCCGAGCGCGGGATCTTGATCGCCGACACCAAGTTTGAATGGGGCCTGGTCGATGGCGAAGTGATCCTGATCGACGAGGTTTTGACGCCTGATAGCTCACGTTTCTGGCCCAAGTCGAGCTACGAGCCGGGACACTCTCAACCGTCGTTCGACAAGCAATATGTTCGCGAATGGCTTTCGGAAACCGATTGGGACCGCAACAGCCCGCCGCCATCATTGCCAGCCGATGTGGTGCAGCGAACGGGCGAAAAGTATCGCGAAGCGCTCGACATCTTGACCTAATCGCGGGCGATCGCGACGGCAGACCGACCGGCTGCGATGCGACAGTTGACCACGGAGCCGGGCGAACTACCTTCGCTTTACGATTGCTGCCGTCGTGAGTAGGATGGCGAGTGTGAGGAGCGAGCCCTATCGATTTGGTTCGTTATTAAATACGTCTGGCCTGTCTTGTTTGCATTTTCCCTAGCACGCTTGCGCGAATTCTTTCGCTGGAAACGCGTCGTCAGCATCGTTTTGCTGATCGCGGTTTCGTGCAGCATCGTGGGAATTCCAGTCGTCGCTCCCACCGCACCCAAAGATGGTCGGTTTCCTTGCGAGCACTGCGCCTGCGGCTGTGCGACGGCCGAATATTGTTGGGACAAGTGCTGCTGTCACTCCGATGTCGAAAAGCTGCAGTGGGCGGCGAAAAACGACGTCGACCCGCCTCGATTCCTCGTCGAGCGCGTCGCTGCCCAGCAACGCACCACCGCGGATCAGCTGGCTCAATCGGCGACGCCTAAGAAAAGCTGCTGCTGTTCGGGGGATCGATCGGTCTGTTCGACCGGGGCGGGTCAGCCTACGGAAAAATCAGACGCCACTGGCGACGAGGGTTCTGTCGCGTTGCGAGTCGTGCGACTAGAAGATGCCGCCAAGTGCCGCGGCGTCGAAATGTTTTGGTCGGTCTTGTCGAGCGTTGTTGTCGCTTGGCCGAAGCCGTTGTTGGAAAGCTTCGACCCGCCGCTGTTATTCACTCTCTGCATTCAAAACGATCGAGCGATCTCGGTCGTCTCTTGTCCCGATCCGCCGGCTCCCTAAGTCCGGCAGTCTTCGTGTTTAGCAAACCGGTGCGAACCGAATGACCGCGATCCCGCGGTCTGGAACTGCACGGCAGCACGTTTGCATTCTCTGACGTCTGCGACTTCGCAACATCACGCTTCCGCTTGCCGGACGTTTGGTTGTGAGAAGTGGACGGAGAAGCTTCGTTGTGACCGCGCGATCCCGCATGATGCGTTCGCCTGGCTGCTATCCCTCTGAAACGAACACTTGATCGTCAGCCGCTGCGCCAGTTCGTAACGGATTCCCGTCGCGTTTCATCGCGATGCGGAACGGTTACCACCAGGCAGTGCCCTCGCTGTTCCCGGTCCACGCTGCTGCGTTTTCCAAGCCGTTGGGCTTGCGGAACTGCATTCGGCATAGGGATCGGCGGTGCTTGCGCGGCTGATCGCTCCCGCATCCCGTGGCGTTGTCCCAGTGGCAACTCTGCGACCGAACAAATCAATTCAAAACTAACAATACAAAAAACATGAACTTTCCTTTCAATGGCTCTCGAACATTGTGTCGCGTCACCGCGCCGCGACCTTTGCGTGGTTTTACACTCGTCGAACTGTTGGTCGTGATCGCGATCATCGGGATCCTGGTCGGGCTGTTGCTGCCCGCAGTCCAAGCGGCTCGCGAAGCGGCGCGGCGGATGCAGTGTTCCAACAATTTGAAACAGATGACGCTTGCGATTCACAACTACGAATCGACGCATCGCGTCTTTCCGCCGGGCAGCCTCGGTTATCCGTTTGTCTGGTCGCCCCAATCGCAACTGCTGCCGTTTGTCGAACAGGGCAGCTTGAAGGACCTTTTGATCTACGAAGTGCCTCCGATGGTTGCGTTTGGCGGGGGGTATAACGCGGCGCAAGTCGCTCAGAACGATTCAGCCGCCCAGCAGCGATTGCCATTTATCACCTGTCCCAGCGATGGAGAATCGGTTCCCGGATCTGATTACGGCGGAATCAGTTATCCCGGTTCCAGCGGTTCGGGAATCAACAATGTCGGCGATGCCAGCGACGATGGTTCGGTCTCCAACGCCGACGGGATCTTCTTTACAAAATCAAAGATCGGGTTCCGCGACGTCACCGATGGAACTAGCCACACGATTGCGTTTGGCGAGCAGTTGTTAGGGGACGGGCAGAACACAGTTCCCGCCAACAACGATTTCCGCCGCCGTGTCGTCGAATTGCCAATGGCGACGCAAACGACAACCGCGGCTTGTGATCCCGGATCGGCACCGGCGTGGTCGGGACAGCGAGGGGCCAAATGGGTCAACGGTCACTTGGCCGATTCGATGTTCAACCTCTACTACACGCCGAATTCGAAAGAGCCCGATTGCCACAACGGCTACCACAATTTCGGTTTGGTTAGCGCCCGCAGCAATCATCCCGGCGGCGTGCAGACTTCGTTGGTCGATGGCAGCGTGCGGTTTGTCGGCGAGACAGTCGACTTAAGCGTTTGGCGAGCTGCCGGAACACGTTCCGGAGGCGAGATCGCGGGCGAACTGTAGACCGCCCGCAACGGAATCACCGCTCCTGCGTCGGCACTCGAAGGTTCGCTCCTCACAAAGTTGGATCTTCACCGCTGGCGCAGGAGCGACTTTTTGGCTTCGATCAAGCAAGGGCAACCGCAGCGGCACATCGAGCGCCGTGCGGCTGCTCGATTTGATCGGCCGGCTAGAACCGGCCCTAAAGAATTTAGCGATTGGATCGCGAGTCGACCTATTCGTCGGCGGCGCGCATGAACTCTTCGGTGACGTGGTCGAAATCGCAGAGATCGCCAGTGCCGAAGTAGAGGTGCAGTTCGCGAGCGGCAGCTTCGGGGCCGTCCGACGCGTGAACCAGGTTCATTTGGCGGCTGTTGCTGAAATCGCCACGGATCGTTCCGGGAGCTGCATTGCAACCGTTGGTCGCACCCAGCAGATCGCGCATCACGCGGATGACTTCGATCCCGTCGATCGCCAATGCGACGATCGGCGCGCTGGTGATGAACGATTCCAGGCTTGGGTAAAATGGCTTCTCAACATGCTCTGCATAATGTTGTTTGGCCAGATCGGGAGTCACGTGCATCATCTTCATGCCGACGATGTTCAGCCCCTTGGCTTCGAATCGGCTGATGATTTCGCCCATCAAACGGCGTTGAACGCAATCGGGTTTCAGCAGTACAAGCGTACGCTCCATCCTTCAGTCTCCTGAGTTTTGTGTGGTGTTGATTCGCAATTTCAGCCGCCAGGCGGGCGGCTGTGCGAGAGCCCGGTATCGTATCAGCTGATACAAAATGTCGAAAGAACGCCAACCGCCTCCGCTGGCCGACAATTTGCGATCCGCGTTACGGTCCCGGCGGTGGGGATCCCGAGTTGTCGGTGTAGAGGTCCAAAGCATCGATCCAGACGGCCAGTCGATTCGCCGACTGGGGCAGACCGCTTTCGGACAGCTCCGACATCGCACCGAGTTCGCCGATGAAACGATCGACAACGCGGTCGACCTCGGCCGCGATCCGCTTGCAAACGTTCAGCTTGTCCAGACAATAACCGACCCGCTTTTTGCTCCGTGCCAACATGATCTCCGCCTCGGTGTTGCGGGTCCCGTCGGCAGCATCTTGCGAGATCTTGGCGCGGGCCATCGCTTCGTGAGCCATCTGCAAGCGGCGTTCGGCCAGCTGCAATTGCGACTGCCAATACTGCCGACGTTGGACAGTGATCTGATCGTGGAAACGGTGAGCCAACTGCCGCAGCTGAGTCACGTGGTCGTCGCAGTGGTCGGACAATTGCAACAGCGCCGCGTGCAGATTGCGCAGTGCGTCGACGCTTTTCACATCGCTCGACACAGCGGTTATCCTTTTAGGTAGGCATCGATCTGATCCGCTTTGCGAAGCAGATAGGGGATGTGTTGCTCTGCCGATTGAACGAACCGCGCCATCTGTCGCAGTTCATCTTCGAACTCGGCGGCGAAGCGACGATGTTGTTGATCGCGCCACGATTCGCCCAATTGATTCATCTGCGACGACAGCGATCCGGCCCGTTGTTGCAGCTCCTCGGTGAACACTTTGAGGTTCCCGGCGAATTGGCGCAGGTGGTCGGGGTTAACGATTGCTTGGGACATTTTCAGTGGTCTCCAGGTCGTGAATGTCGGACGCCCCTTTGGCTTCCAATCGGGCCAGCGTTTGGGTTGCAACGTGATCGTTGGGATTCAATTGAAGGATGCCGCGGAGATAGCGTTTGCAGGTCGCCCGCAGCCCCAGTCGCGAAGCGAGGTCGGCCGCGTGACGCAGCGCCGCCAGTTTGATGTTCGGCGTTGGCTGGATCGCCCGCCGCAAAGCCGCTCCGCGAAACGAAGCGAGCGCTTCGAGCGGTTGGTTGATCGCTTGCAGACACATCCCGCGAACCAGATGGGCTTTGCTGCATTCTTGCGGATCGTTCAGCGCCGGTTCCAAAGCCGCGATCGCCTCCGCAAATTGCCCCATTTCGTACATCGCTTCGGCCATCACGATACACAGGTTGGTTTGGCTGGGATCGCGTTGCAGACGCTTCCGACAGACCTCCGCGCGACGGATCGCCCATTCGTTTTGAGCGCGTTCGAGATCGCTGGTCACATCGGGCGTTGGATGCTTGTTGTGAAGCTCCTTGAACTCTTTTAACCGCTGCAGGCTGCGAGCCAGTTCGGCTTCTTCGAGCTGCCACAACACTTCGGGATGGTCGCCGGAAACGCGAACCGCTTTCTCGAGCACCTTTTGGGCTTCGATCGGTTTGTCGAGCGCGCGGTGGATCTGGGCCAATTCCAAATAGGGCTCAACGTCTGCGGGCGCGTCTCGAATGCTGAGCTCGAGCGTCTGTCGCCGCTGGACCGAGGTGTCCAAGTTGGGAGATCCTGAAGCGTCCGCCGACATGCGTTGCGTTTCCTGTGGATGACGAAAAGTGAGCGGCAGGCGTGGCGCGGCCGCCGCAGCATACCTTGAGTCTACCCGATGTTTTGGCCTGCGTCGCGAAACGCGTGCCGAGCGAGCTCGGTTTTTGAGTTTCGGCAGACGGGTGCTGCCAGTTCATGCGGCATCTGAAACCCTGTACCTGTCGCTGGGCTGCGGGTTATCAGCCCGTGAGTAGGCTTCGGCGGACTGGGCAATAAAAAAGGCCAGGCTGCGATAAGCCTGGCCTTTGTACCGTGATAGGAAACCGAAGGTCGAATCGCTACGCCTGCAGCGCTTGGTCGAGATCGGCGATCAGGTCTTCGGTGTTTTCGATGCCGCACGACATGCGGATCATGTTGTCGGCGATGCCATACGACGCCCGCTGCTCTGGCGTGCATTTGTAGTAGCTCATCACAAGCGGTTGCTCGATCAGCGATTCGACTCCACCTAGGCTCGGCGCGATCCGTGGAATGCGAGCGGCATCGACGATGTTCGCCGTCTGACGCATATCGGCGTCTTTGATCGTAAAGGTGACCAAGCCGCCGAAGCCACGCATCGTCTGGGTCGCGATCTCGTGAGTCGGATGCGACTTCAGCCCGGGATAATAAACTCGCTCCACACGCGGGTGCGATTCCAGAAATTCGGCGATCGCTTGCCCGTTGGCATTGTGCCGCTGCATGCGCAGTTCAAACGTCTTTAGTCCCCGTTCCAACAGATACATGTTGTGAGGAGAGTTCACGGCTCCCATGATGCCACGCAGATTGCGGACCGGGTCCAACGCTTCGGCACTGCCGACGATCACGCCCGCCAACAGATCGTTGTGGCCGCCGAGATATTTGGTCGCCGAGTGCAACACGTAATCGACGCCAAATTCCAGTGGTTGGATGTTGTAAGGAGTTGCCAACGTCGCATCGATCAACGTTTCGACTTCGTGCGCCTTGCCCAACGCCACGAACTGTTCTAGATCGATGCAAGTCAGATGTGGGTTGGTCGGCGATTCGCTGACCAACATTCGCGTGTTTTCGTTGATCGCAGCTTCCATCGCATCGTAGTCGCCGGTGGGAACTTGACGCGTGACGACACCGAAGCGGGCCAGATGCTTGCTGCAGAATTCGCGGCTGCGGTGGTAACATTGATCGAAGAAGACGATTTCGTCGCCGGCGTTCAGCTTGGCCATCAACAGCCCCACGATCGCCGCCATCCCGCTGCCGTAGACGATCGCCGCTTCGCCGCAATCGAGCGCCGCCAGTTTGCGTTCGACGCTCCGTTCGTTCGGGTTGCCGTAACGACCATATTCCTCGCGGTCGCTGCGTCCTTCGCAGTAATCGATCACGTCGTCGGTGGTTCGAAAGGTGAAGGTCGATGAACAGAAGATCGGATCGGCGATCGCGTCCCCCGGCTTCTGCCGGTCTTCGCCCGCATGCACACTTTTGGTGCTCATGCCCTGCTTCGCCGGAGGTTGTTTCGCCGGAGTTTGCTTTTCGCTGTTTTGTTCCACTGTGTCGGTAGCCATGCTGAGGTATCGCTTTCCGTAACGCGTGTGTTGAACCGCGGGCGAGCAGCGTGCCGCAGTTGGACCATCTCAAACTGCTTACGAAAAAAGCCGCTCGTCCCATGCAAGGGCTGCGGCTGTGCGAGACTCGATAGCATCGTGGGTAGACCGTGGTCGGTATACCAAGCATTCGAGTGGCTGTTTAGCAGTGAAGGCTGCAAGCGGCCGCAAATCCCTGTACCCTCTCAATCTAGCCACGGGTTTGCGTCAGGACAACCCATTAATCTGGAGACGGCGACGAATCTGCGCTGGCAACGCTTCCCGTGCTAAGATTAACTGGTAAAGTTGACATAGTTTACCGCCAGACGGACCGTTTACGGTCGCCACCGTTTTCGATTCCCCCCTTGCCACCGCCAGTGATTGCCTTCGCAAGGCCGTTGCGTAACGTTGGACATCGTATGATGCTGCGGTTTCGGGATGCGAAGCCGTGGGGGATAGCTGACGTTCCTCGGCGCGATGAACGTCGGGCGTCGGAATATCGACCGGCTCAATACGAGCAAACCATCGAGGCATGCTTCATTGAATACTCGCGCAATCTTCATTTCGCTAGCGACCGCCGCGTTGCCCGGTCTTTTGATTTCATTGTCAGTTCGAAACGCCGCGGCCCAATCCGGTGCAGCCCCCAGTCGACAGGCTGGCGCGGCACAAGCGAGCGAGCAACCGGGGCGTTCGGAGACCGTTCTTACCGCTGCCGACCTCCAGCGGATTGAGGAATTGATCGCCCAACTTTCTTCGGACAAATTCGCCACGCGAGAGGAAGCCGTTGCCGGTTTGATCGAGTTTGGTGAACGTGCGATCCCAATGTTGGCCGCGGCGGCGGAGACGCCCGATCCCGAGGTGCGGTTGCGGATTCGGATCCTGTTGTCGCGGTTGAGTAACAGCGACTTTGAATCGACGGTGGCAGCGTTTGTGTCCGGTGCGAGCGATGAAATGGAAGGTTGGGATTATGCCCGCCGGATGATCGGTGACAGCAAAGCCTCTCGCGAGTTGTTTGTCGAAGCGGCGCGACAGCATCGCGATCTGATGGCCGAAATGGACAAAGGCCCCGGTCCGCGGATGGTTGCGGCAAACAAAGCCGCCGATCTGGTAGTCCGCCGAATGATGTTGGAGTTTCTTCCGCCGGAACGTGGGGATGCTGTGGCGTTGCTGTTAACCTGCGGCGATCGATCCGCTCCGATCCCCCCGGGGGTCGAACGGGTGATCGTGCGGATCATGAACAGCCAAGTTACCAGCCTTACATTAAAGGATGCGATGTTGGCGCCGGTCTATCAGAAGCTGGTTGGTTTTTGGATGCGTCGGGCCAGCGTGTCGTACCAACCCCAAGCGATGTTCTTCGCGTTGCAGCATCGGATTCCCGAAGCGGTCGAATTGGCACGCGATGTCGTGGCTGAATTCATCGCGACCGGCGAGGATCTGATCGGGACCGACACGGTCGACCCTAAATACAGCGAATCGTTGGAACAAGCCTTACTGGTGATCGCCAAATATGGTGACGCCAGCGATCTGACGCGTTTGGAACCACTGACGGTCGACGATCGCCGGATGCCCGTTGGCGTCGACCAACCCGATGATGCAACCGATGTGATCCGGGTTCACGTTCGCGATATCGCGGTTGCCGTATCGATCAAACTGTTGGACGGAGATTTGCGCGATGCCGGATACATCAATCCTCGGCAACACAACACCGTCGTCTTCTTCACCGCCTCGTTGGGCTTTCCGGGGGATGGGGACGAACTGCGATCGAAGCCGGCGAAGTATCTGGCCGATCTGATCTCCAAGCAGTAACCCAACATTCCATCCGCTCAGCCATTGGTTTCCCGGCGATTGCGATGGGGAACTGTCGAGGCATTGATGTCCCAGAATGCACCTGAAAAATCGAAGTGGCTTGTCGTCGGCGGCGGGATGGCGGGCCTGACGCTGGCCCATCGGTTATCGCAGCGCGGCCAAGAGGTCAGCGTTTGCGAAGCCGCCCCTAGTTTTGGCGGGCTGACCTCCGCTTGTTCTCTGGGCGATGTCGTCTGGGATCGCTTCTATCACGTCACGCTGCTGTCGGATTCGCATCTCCGCGGTCTGTTGAATGAACTCGATCTCGAACACGAGATCCGTTGGGTGACGACCAAAACGGGATTCTTCAGCGGCGGCCGGCTCTATTCGATGTCGAACTCGTGGGAGTTCCTAAACTTCCCGCCGCTGACCCTGATCGAAAAGCTGCGACTCGGGGGGACGATCTTCTATACGTCCAAGCTGCGGAATTGGCGGCGATTAGAACAGATTCACGTCGCCGATTTTCTGAAACGGCTCAGCGGCAAAGGGACCTTTGAAAAGATCTGGCTGCCGTTGCTGCGGGCCAAGTTGGGCGAGACCTATCAAAAAGCTTCCGCCGCCTTTATCTGGTCCTACATCTCGCGGATGTACAAAGCCCGCCGCAGCGGGATCAAAACCGAGATGTTTGGGTATGTCCCCGGCGGTTACGCGCGGATCATCGACAGGTTTGTCGAGACGTTGCGCGGTAACGGGGTGCGGTTGTTGAGCAGCCATGGGGTGCAATCGATCACTCAGTGCGAGGCGGGCGGGTTAGACGTCGACTTTGGCGCCGGGCGGATCGAGCGGTTTGATAACGTGATCAGCACGATCCCTTCGCCGATCATCAGCCAGCACTGTCCGGAGTTGACTGAAGACGAGCACCAGCGTTTACAGGGCGTCGAATATATCGGAGTCGTCTGCGCTTCGATGCTGCTGAGCGAATCGATCAGTCCTTATTATGTGACCAACATCACCGACGACTGGGTCCCGTTGACGGCGGTGATCGAGATGTCGACGATCGTCGACCGCAAGGAACTTGGCGGGCACGCGTTGGTCTATCTACCGAAGTATCTGCCCGACAGCGATCTCGGGCTGCAAGAACCCGACGCAGAGATCCAAGACCGCTTCCTATCGACGTTGGAAAAGATGTACTCCCATTTTTCGCGCGATCACGTGAAAGCGTTTCAAATAAGCCGGGCCAAACATGTGATGGCTCTGCCGACGATCGATTACTCCCAAAAGCTGCCACCGATCGTGACATCGCTGCCCGGATTCTATGCGCTCAACGGGGCGCACATCACCAAGGGGAACTTGAACGTCAACGAAACGATCGACTTGGCCGACGAGAAGCTGAACGACGTCGTCTGGCCCGACTTCCTCGTACGCGCCACGAAATGATCGCGTTCACAACACTGGGGGCATCAAAACCGCTTTGGCGATGTTTTTGGTGCATCGCGCCTGCTGCGGTGATTTAGTAATTGCGCATTGGCCGCCTTTGTGGACCCGCTGTGGTGGGGCGGGTACCATAAAGGGTCCCTCTTATTCGGAATCCTTTTGGGAGCGCAGTTATGAACAGGCGAAGTACTGGCTTCACGCTGGTGGAATTGCTGGTTGTGATCGCGATCATTGGAATCTTGGTTGGACTTCTGCTGCCCGCGGTCCAGGCAGCGCGGGAAGCGGCGCGGCGGATGGAGTGTTCCAACAATCTGAAGCAACTGGGCCTTGCGCTGCACAATTACCACGATACATTTCAAGTCTTTCCGCCCGGACGGATGAGCTGCGATGGATGGACCGGTGGGCCATGTACTGGGAAAACGTGGATGGAGAAGCCGGGAACCAGCGGGATGGTGATGCTGTTGCCATTCATGGAACTGAACAATCTCTACGATCAGTTCGGCGGCTTCCAAGCGGGAGGTTTGGAACCATCGGGTGGTCCGGCGGATTGGCGAACGCCCCAGGTCGACGCCGCGATGAAGGAGCGCCCCGCCGTTTTCGTCTGCCCCAGCGAAATCGTTGCACCAATCTACAACGGCACAGCGACCGCAAATTATGTTTTCGTTCATGGCCGGCGCGGTCCTGGATCGGGAACCGATCAAGTCTCGTTGAAACATGGCAACACCGGCGTGTTCAACTATTTGTCGACCTACAGCATGTCGGACATCACCGATGGCACCGCTCAAACGTTAGCGTTTGGCGAGGTGTTGGGAGCTGACAAGCCTGAATCGGTGAACCGTTGGACCTTGGCGGGCCGGCATCTCGATTCGTTGCGTTCGACGGAAAATCCGATCAATACGCCACCGGGCACCGGCCCGATCACGTTGACCATCTATGGATCGACACTCAACGGCGCGATGGGCAGTCGACATCCCGGCGGATCGATGTTCACCTTCTGTGATGGACACGTCGCGTTCATTTCGGAGACTGTCAACATGACGATCTACCGTGCGATCTCAACGCGAGATGGAGGCGAAGTCGTTCGACTTCCCTAGCCGCTCGTCTCTATCGGTCGTCTCCAGGTCCCTCGGCCGCGGCGTGGACATCTCGCCGCGCCGCTACGCATTCATTACGGATAGGCATTGTTATCATGCATCGATCTGCGCATGTTCAAACGAATTGGCTGACGTTTTGTCGGAACAGGATACTTCTTCGTGCGACGGGCACGTGGGCGGTTGGGCTGTGCTTCGCGGTCGTGCTTGGCTGCGAATCGCGAACACCTTTGGTTCCTGTGGCCGGGACCGTGGCGCTCGACGGTGAACCGTTGCCAATGGGCAATATTATGGTCGCTCCCGCGTCAGGGCCTGTTGCCTACGGAACGATCGATAGCGAGGGGCGATTTAGCTTGCAGACCCGAGACGGGGTTGGTTGCGTCGTTGGCACGCACCCGATCTCGATTACGGCTAGCGAGATGGTCGACGATGGAGCCGCGATTCGTCGTTTGGTACCGGAACGCTACAGCGATTTCGCCTCATCGGAGCTTTCGATCGAGGTCACCGATCCGACCCCGGACCTGCGGATCGAACTGACTTCCGAAGGGCTTTCGGAGCGTTTACTCAGTAATGAAGGGGATCTACAGTTCTGATCGATGTTAAAAACGGACGGATAATCCGCAAGATCGCTATTGGCAAGAGAATCCGGCTGGAAAAGAGGGTCGGGTTAGAAAAGCAGGGCGGTTTAGCTATCAAACACCGCCCCGCCGCGACGATAGCATTCAGTAAGCACCGCGCGGTGTGACGCATAACAGCGTCTTGAACCGCACGACGATTGGCACCTGACACCTCCTGCCCTCCAGCAGTGTCGATAAAAATCGTTGTTTGGAACAAGCCGTGGTCATGCGTGGGTGAGAAAGATTACGTTCGCTTTTAAATTATGGAGATCGGCGATGCGTCGAATGATCCTACCAACTTTCCTGGCCGTTGCATTCATCAGTGCAAGTGCTGCCAACGTTCAAGCCTTTGGTTGTTTGGACAAACTGTTCGGAAAAAACAGCTGTTGCGACAGCCCATGTGACGCTTGTGAGCCAGTTTGTGGCTTCGAGCCAGCATGCGGTTGCGAACCGGTTTGTTGCGAGCCAGTATGTGGCGTCGACCCATGCTGTGCACCTAAGAAGAAGTGCTGCCTGAGCGGTTTGTTCGGCAAGGTATTCAAGAAGAACGACTGCTGCGAACCAGCTTGCGGCTTCGAGCCAGCTTGCGGTTGCGAACCTGTTTACAGCTGCGAACCAGCTTGCGGTTGCGAACCAGCTTGTGGCATCGACGCTTGCTGTGCACCTAAGAAGAAGTGCTGCCTGAGCGGTCTGTTCGGCAAGATCTTCAAGAAGAACAACAACTGCTGCGAACCAGCTTGCGGTTGCGAACCAGCATGTGGCTTCGAGCCAGCATGCGGTTGCGAACCAGCTTGTGGTTGCGGAATGTAATTCGGAAAACGAGTGTGCAGCGCGGCCTATGGAACTCACACCGTTCGTGAGTTGATGGACATCGCATACACACCTCCAATCCAAAAGAGCCTCGGTCGCATCTTGTGACCGAGGCTTTTTCATTGCTTCAGACGGTGAGATCGATGGCACCACACGGTTTGCCAGCGGGTGGAGCAATCGAAAAATTGAAAACAGTTGTGCAACGGCATTTTCGCCGCACTAGTTCCCGCTGCAACGGCGGGCGGGTAAGATAGAGCCTTGTTCACGCTCACACGATTCGATGGGGTCCGACGCCCCGTTGGGCGACGCCCACGATCGAGAAAACATGTATAAGTTCGCAAGGAAAGGTTACGATCGATGTCTGCGGAAGAAATTCAACTTGATGCCGAAGAACGCATGGAAAAAGCGGTTGCCCACCTCAAGCACAGCTTGACGGGAATTCGCACCGGTCGCGCCACGCCCGGTTTGGTCGATTCGATCCGTGTTGAGGTGTATGGTTCGCAGACTCCGCTCAAGCAACTCGCTTCGATCGGTACTCCCGAACCGCAACAGATCGTGATCCGCCCCTATGACCAATCGACGATCAAAGAGATCGAAAAAGCGATCGTGGCGGGCGACTTGGGATTGAATCCCCAAAACGATGGGCACATGATCCGTCTGAACGTCCCCGCGTTGTCGACCGAAGTTCGCAAGAAGATGGTCGCCCGAATCAAGGAACTTTCCGAAGAGGCGAAGGTTTCGATCCGCAACATCCGCCGCGATGCCAACAAGGCAGCCGATACGGAAGAAAAAGAGAAGACGATGAGCGAAGACGATCGCGATCGCGTTAAGAGCGACATTCAAGACCTGACGAAGAAGTATGAGACTCAGGTTGGTGAAGTCGCCAAGGCGCGCGAAACCGAAGTCATGGAAGGGTAATCACGATTGAGAGGTCGCGGTGAGCGACAGCCCCCAAGTTGTAAATTGTCCGAAATGTCATGCAGCGGTGCGAGCCGGCCAGCAGATGGCCGGTTCGCGCGTTCGTTGCCCCAGCTGCAACAGCACTTTTAAAGTGCCAGGTATCAAGTCGTCCCAAAACGATGACGACGATTGGTTCGATCTCGGCGATACCGCTGGTGACAAACTGTCCGTTGCGCCGGACTTTGGCAAGCCCCTGCCGGTTCCGCCCGCAGCAGCACCCGTCGCACCGAACGTCGATAAGAAGCCGACGGTGCCTGTGTCGGCAAAACCAGCAAATGCCGACGCGGACGATATGCTTGCCAAACTGGCTGAGTCGATTCCGGCAGCCGACAATGCGTCGGATGATCTCTTTTCATCCGCTGACGAATCCCAGGATTCCGATCCGTTTTCGCTCTCCCTGTCGGAGGCACCTCGGCGACAAAGCACGTCGATCGACGATTGGTTGGGGACCGAAGACGTCGTCCCCGACGCGATGCCCGAGGTTCCCGAGACGGAGTTTCGATTTCCGTGCCCGGTTTGTGAATCGGCTCATTACGCCAAGCCGACCCAAGTGGGAAAACGGATCAAGTGTGGTGATTGCACGTCGATGATTACCGTTCCGGAACCGCCGAAGATTGTTCCAAAATACTCTCCTTCATTGGACACCGCCGCAACGTTTGAGCTACGAGAATCGGTCCATCGCCCCGACCAGAACAATTCTCCATTCACGAAATCTGCCGCCGACCTGCTCCGCGATGCGGAGTCGACGCAATTGGATGAAGATCTCGACAAGCTGTATGAAAATCCAGACGTCGCCGGTTGGTTCCGCGATGTCTTTTCCGTGTTTGCCGATCCCAATAGCGTGATGCAGTTTGCGGTTCTGACCGGCATCTGCAGTGCGGCGATGATTCTTTGGTCGTTTGCCGAGGGGGTCAGCCCGGCGCTCGCTGTGTTGGTTGGGTTCGGCGGTCTGGCGATTTGTGGCGTCCTGCTGGGAACGCGATACTTGACGATCATGCGAAGTGCCACCGCGGACGAATCGGGGCAATCGCATTGGCCCTATGCCGACGCCGGTGGCCCACTGAAGCTTGGCGGATTAGTGTTGGTTGCGGCTCTTGTTGCTTCGGTGCCGGGGCAATTGATCGGGGCGATGCTAGGCGAACCGATGACCCTGTTATGGGGAGTCTTCGTGATGTTGAGCGTTTGGGGGCTGATGCCGATCGTGTTGCTTTCGATGCTCGAAAACGGGACGATGTTTGGCGTCTATTCGCAAAACGTGATCAAATCGTTTGAGGGCTGCATGGAGCCGTGGGGCGGGATGTATTTCTCATCCGGCCTGTTTTTCTTCGCCTACTTTATGTTGCTCGCCGCTCCGCCTTACGACGGGATCATCAAATCGATCATCACCGCTTTTGGGCTCGTTGGCCTCGCCTTCATCCAATCGCGGATGTTGGGAAAGGTCGTCCAGGCGATCGCCGAAACCAATGAAAAGTCAAAGCCGAAGTCGCGTTGATCGAGTGCAACGACCACGCCGGATATTGATTTTGCCCGATCACACACTCGTGTTTTAAGGCAGGATTCCCGCTGACGTGACGCTTGTTGGTCGCGTTGTCGATTGGTTTTGCGTGACTTAATCCTTGCCAAGCATTACGTCGCGGAGCCATTGATAGGCTTCTTCACGCACGGCCTTTGGGAATTCGTGCCCATTGTCCGGATAGACGAACCGCACATCACCCGGCTTTTCATTCCGGCGATACAGTTCCACGACCGGTTTCAAACTCGCCTCACACTTACGCACGCCAGCGACATCAAAAGTCTCGTCTCTCAACGGGGCCGAAACAAACAAGGGGCGTGGCACAATGGTGGCCAACAGCTCCGGGAAATCGAACGGCAGCGCAGAACCACTTTGGAAACCAGCGATGGCTGGCATATAACGGTCGACTGTCCAACCACTTAAGTCGCCGCGGCGGTAGTCTGCCAGAGCGGTGAAGCCGCAACTGGTGACGACTGCCCGCACACGGCCATCGAGCGCCGCGGTGAACAATCCGCTGCGTCCCCCATGTGAATGCCCGATAACGCCAATTCGATCGCGTTCCACGCAGGGCAAGCTTTCGAGCAAATCGAGTACCCGGACGTTGTCCCACACCGCTTTGATCGTTCCGCTTGGGTACGCTTCACGATTCGCTGCGAAATCAAATTCGTATTCCCCGAAATTTGGATAATCTGGTGCAAGGCACACGAACCCACGCTCGGCCAATTCATGCGCATAGAACCGACTTGGCTCTCCACCCAGCCCACAAATCTCTGCCTTGCCAAGTTCCGCGTCGGAGGGATGCAGGCACAGCATCGCTGGCATCCGCTGCTGGATGTGCATCGGGACAAGAAGATACGCCGGAACGCGACTGACATTGTCGCTAGCGAAAGACAGCTTGATCCTCCAGTATTTATCCGTGGGTTCGACGCTGGAGATTTGGACATCCAAATCCCGGCGTCGGTGTGGGCCGGGCAACGCGCCGGCGATCGATTCAAACGCGGCAAGGATCTGCTGACGGCGAGGTCCAAACGCGACAGGCGTTTCCGCCCGCTGCGCTTCTCCACCGCCGGCATCGATCCGCAACAAATCGAACGCCGCTTCCGGAGCCCGCCTCGCGGGGTTGAGTGGTAGTGCGCTCGCATCCCGATGCTGGCTTTTGCGACCGGGCGAATCGCCCTTTTGAACCTCGTTGTCTTGCGTCGGGGCGGCGGGATTTCCCTGCTCTCCCTTCGTGTTCTCCAACCAATGCAGGCCACTGCGACTAGGGGCCAGGATGTCGACGTCCCCATCTCCATCGATATCCTCGCAGACAGTGTCCAAGTCAATGGCAACGGTTCCCCCGATGCTCGCGAGATGTTTTTGCCAAGTTCGCGTGCCGGAATCAAAGCCGTACCAGGCGATTTGCAATGGATCACTCTCGCCTGGATCTTTCCCATCGTGACCTAGGAACCGCTTACCAGCGACCAAGTCGTCGTTTCCATCGCCGTCCATGTCCGCCAGTACCAGGGTGTGGGCACAGGACCAACGCGTATCAATCGCATGCGTTATCCACTTGCGGCTGCTGATCAGCGGTTCCACCTCATCGAGATCACCCCCCGGCGTCGCCTGCAACGAAGATTCTGATTCTCCAACTTGTTCGGTCCAGTAGATCCCGTAGTTGTGGCCTCGCGACCAGATCAGATCCGCGTCACCATCGGAATCCACGTCATGCACGAGGATGGGTAAACCGCAGTCGTTGGCGAGGTTGAATTCGGGCTGCCAACGCCATCGCCCGGTGAGTGGATCGGGTGGAGCCAGGGCCCAGCCGCTGGGGCCAACCACGTCGACTCGCCCGTCTCCATTCACATCGCCCGCTCCCACGCCGTGCCCGATTAGCTCGGCGGGCAAATCATATCGCTGCCAACTCACCACTTCGCGAGCGTCTGCGGCTGCCTTCGATGCGGCTTTCGGGACCGGCTGTAGACGATACCAAGCGGCAAAGGTCGTTCCGCTGGGCAGGATATCCAAATGCCCATCGCCGTCGATATCCACTAGCCGCCCTGTCTCGCTGCTGCCTGGTCGATCGATCTCTATTTGTTGCCAACGCAAATCGAGGTTTGCCCGCATGGCAGCCGGCCCAGGATTGCGGCACCAGTACAAGCTCTTGCTACGATAATTAACGCTGATGATATCCAAATCGTCGTCGCCATCGACGTCCATGGCCAAGTTGGAATAATCATCAAAGCGTCCGCGAATCATCGTTACGTCGCGCAGCGTGTGCCTGTCCCAATCGGGAGCTTGATACCAAAACGCCCCAGAGACCACATCCGGCCGACCGTCGCCGTCGATATCAATCACCGTCGCCGCGCTAAACTCGCTGTCAGAACTGAGCGTATGGACGCGAAAGGGAGTGTCTGTCAAAGCGTGACGCGCGGGAAGCGAAAACGATGCTGCCATCAACACGAGCGCTAGCCCGCTCCACCCGCCGCAATGCGTTTGAAAACTCTTCATGATCCAACCTTCGCTTAGGAACGCTCTACAGAAATTGCGGCCGCTATTCTATCCGATTTTTGGAGGCACTCGTGCAGATGAGCGTCTGCGCGTGGAATCGCTCTCGTTTGCCGCAGATCGCCGGGCACCATTCCCTTGGGGCGATAAACCCGTTCCTGAGCTGCGAATCGTGTCGAACCCGTCAAAGCTCATTGTTTCGATCGTTTCCGTACGAGCTTCGTTTCCACGTTTGGCGAATCGCCGCCGCTTTGGGCCGTCGGCGCGATCGGCGAAGGGTTGGTTTCGCCAAGTGACCGCGCGCTCACACGCAAGCGATTCCGAGCCGCTACGTTTTCCAGCTTCTAAAAAGACCGAACAAGCCGATCTACCTATTGTTTACCAACGTCAAAGCTCATCAGTTTGTCTTGCTCTCGCAAGTACAACCGGCCACCACTGATCACGGGATGCGCCCAGCTCTTGCCCTGTTGGAACTCGGGTTTGAACGACGAAACGACATCCATTTTTTTAGGATTCGCACGCACCAAGATCACCGTCCCGTCATCGCGTCGCATCACCAGGTGTCCGTCGGCGTAGACAAGGCTCGTTTCTCCTTTGCCTTCGCCACGTTCCGGTCCCCATGCGTTTTCGCCCGTCTTCATGTTGACGCAGATTGGCAAGCCGTTGCCATTCCCAGTGCCGCAATAAATGTAGCCATCGACCAGAATCATCCCGCCATGTTTGTTCTGCAGTTCATTGGCTTCCAACCAATAAACTTCCTCGGCCTTAGCGCCGCCAGATCCATCGGCGGTCAGTTTCAAAAGGGCCGAACCGGTCCCATAACCTGTGCTGGTGAAAACGTAATCGCCATCGACCAACGGGGTCGGAATGTTGGCGGTGGTGTTTCCGACACGCGCGTATCGCCACATTTGTTTTCCGTCGCTGGCTCGGATTCCGACCAAACCGCGACCGACCAATTGAACGTATTGTTTCAGTCCGCCACCTTGGCTGATCATGATCGACGAGTATCCGGCCCCATTTTTCAAGGAATCGTCGTCGCCAGCCTCCAGCTGGGAAGCCCAGATTTCGTCACCACTGTTTTTGTTCAACGCCACGACGAGACCCTGTGGTCCGCCGGGAGTGCAGAGGACGCGGTCGCCGTCGATCAATGGCGATTCGCTGAACCCCCAGCCGCTCATCATCTTCCCTTTCCAGTCGCTGAATTCGCGTTGCCAGCGGATCGACCCATCGCCACGGTTCAGGCAGACGATCGCGCCGTCGCTGCTGACGATGTATAAGCGGTCTCCGTCGACCGACGGTGTCGATCGGCTCCCCTCATAACCATGCTTGGGCTGCGTTTTGGTAACGCTTTGTTTCCACAGCCGCTTGCCGCTGGCGGCGTCGATCGCAACAACCGCTTGTCCGTCTTCGAAATTACCGGTGGAATAGATCGTTCCGTCGACAACCGAAACGCTGGCATAGCCTTCTCCCAGTCCTTCAGCCGTCCAAACCGCTGGCGGCCCGTCGGAACCCCAGTTCCCAAACAGGCCGGTTTCGGAACTCTTGCCGTCGCGTGCTTGCCCGCGCCACTGCGGCCAATCCTCGGCAACAACACTGCTTGCGACCACAAACACGGTAACAATTGACCAGACGATTTTTTTCATCGATGAACGATCCTAGGTTGGGAAGTTTGATCAGGCATGTTGCCGCGTGCGGCAATGGAAAAGCGAGTATAACGTACCGCAATGGCTTGTTGCTGCCTGAGTTGCCCGATCGGAAGATTCTTGGCGTGCTAGCTGGCACGCGACCTCCAACGCCATTAGCGATTGCCAACACCGCCCTATCGAACGCTACGGGGCAAGAATTCCTCGAAAATCGGCGTGCCCCGCGGCTTGTAACGTGCATCGCGAGGCCCGCTCGTTTATGTTGTTCAGGATGCCCCAGCAAGCCCCACGGGGCCGCGGGCGTGGTGTTTTGTCCACGCCGCGGCGAGGAAGCATCGAAGCCGGATGCCACCCTTGGTAGGGAACCACCGTCGCACGCCTAGCCCGAGGAACCGTCTATCGTGTCGGAAACCTTTTCAGATCCAGAACGCGCCGAACAACTTGTCGAAGCCTGTCAAAAGATCCGCGACCAGGTCGGCCGAGTCGTCGTCGGACAGGACACCGTGGTCGAACAAATTTTGATCGCGATCCTTGCCCGTGGTCACTGTTTGTTGGAAGGGGTGCCGGGCCTCGCCAAGACCTTGATGGTCCGTTCGTTGGCCGACGCGATGCACCTGGCGTTTCATCGCATCCAGTTCACACCCGACCTGATGCCCGCCGATATCACCGGCACCGACATCATCCAAGAATCGGATGCCGGCCATCGCGAACTGGTCTTCGACAAAGGGCCGATCTTCACGCAGATGTTGTTGGCCGATGAGATCAACCGCACGCCACCGAAGACCCAAGCCGCGTTGCTCGAAGCGATGCAGGAGCACGAAGTCACCGTCGGCGGGACGACCTACAAGCTGCAAGAACCGTTCTTCGTTCTGGCGACGCAAAACCCGATCGAACAAGAGGGAACCTATCCGCTGCCCGAAGCGCAGCGCGACCGCTTCCTGTTCTTAGTTAACGTCGAATACCCGACTCGCGATCAAGAAGCGATGATCATCGATCGGACCACGGGCAAATTCGACAGCAAGGTCGAACCGGTCGTCACCGGCGACGAGATCATCGCCTTCCAGCAAACCGTGCGGATGGTGCCGTTGCCCGAACACGTCCGCAACTTTGTTCTGGATATCGTCCGCAGCGTGCGGCCGCGCGAAGAGAGCTGTCTGCCGTGGGTTCGCCAATTGGTCGAATGGGGCCCCGGTCCGAGAGCGTGTCAGCAATTGGTGCTCGCTTCCAAGGCGCGGGCCTTGCTGCGCGGACGCCATCACGTCACGCTCGACGATATCGAAGCGCTCGCACTGCCGGTGCTGCGGCATCGGATCGTGCCCACGTTCAACGCCGAAGCCGAAGGGATCAACGTTGCCGATATCGTCAAACGGTTGCTTGCCGATGTTCCCCGCCCCAAAGCTCAGCTGCTGTAATTAGGATCCTGCTGCCATCACCAAGCTCACCGATTTCCTGACGCCGCAAGATCTTGCGAAGACGACCAACCTGCAGCTGCTGGCGCGACAGGTCATGGAAGGCTTTTGCAATGGATTGCATAAATCGCCTCACAAAGGCTTCAGCGTCGAATTCAAAGAGCACCGGCAATACGTCCATGGCGACGAGATTCGCACGATCGATTGGAAGCTGTTTGCCAAAACCGATCGTTTGTATATTCGCGAGTACGAGGAGGAGACGAACCTTCGCTGCAACATCCTGCTCGATAAAAGCGGTTCGATGGGCTACTGCGGCTCCCGCTCCGGCGGCGTCAGCAAACACGACTACGCCGTTCGGCTTGCCGCTTGCCTTGGGCATCTGATGCTCGCTCAACAGGATGCCGTGGGGCTTATCCATTTTGACGATGCGGTCCGACGGATCATCCCGCCACGCTCCAAGCCGACGCATCTGACGGCGATTGTTAACGAATTGAGTGGCCTGAAAGCGGAACACGAAACCGAACTGGCCAGCGTTTTTCATCAACTGGTCCCCAAGATTCCGCGGCGCGGGCTGCTGGTGATCATCTCCGATCTGTTCGGCAATATCGACGAACTGATGAAGGCGTTGGCTCATTTTCGACACGCCAAGCACGAGATCGTGATCTTCCAAATCTGGGATCCCGACGAACTGGACTTTCCCTTCCGACAGTGGACTCAGTTTCAATCGCTGGAACAGAAATCCCATCGCCGGCTGATCGATCCTGCGCATCTGCGGAAGGCCTATCTGAAAAATCTGGAGACGTTTCGCGAAGCCTTAACCGCCGGATGCCATCGCAATCGCATCGACTTGGTCCCCGTCGTCACCGATCAACCGTACGCCGAAGCGTTGGCATCGTATCTGGCGACAAGGAGGCGGCTGCGATGAGCTTTTTAAACATCGCCCTGTTAGGTGGAATCGCTGCCTTTGCGATCCCTCTGATCATCCATCTACTCAACCGCAGCAAATTCAAGACGCTCGATTGGGGCGCGATGCATCTGTTGGATTCAGTCGTCGCCAGCAACAGCCGGCGAATCCGGTTGGAGCAGTTGTTGTTGCTGTTGATCCGTTGTGCGATCCCCGCGTTGTTGGCGTTTTGCCTGGCACGCCCCGTCCTGACGCAGTGGCAATCGTTGCCCGGCGATGCTCCCGCGTCGACCGTGATCCTGTTGGATAACAGCTATTCGATGGATGCGATGGGTGAATCGGGAACCCGCATCGCTGAAGCGACCAACGATACCCAGCGGATTGTCGACAGCATCGGCAAAGGGTCGGACACCTCGTTGATTTTGACCGGCGGCGTCCCGGCACCGCTGTTCGACACGCCGGTTTTTGACACGCAAGCGATCACCGACCAACTGAGCTTCCTCGATACCGGCCGCGGGGCGACGTCGCTGTCGCAAACATTGGAACTCGGCGCGTCGCTGGTTTCCGGGATGGCCAGTTCTCGACGCAATTTGATTTTGATCAGCGACTTCCAGCAGGCCGACGTCGATGCGTTGACCGATTCGCAGATTGCGAAGTTCCGCGAGCAAATCGCCGGGCAAGCCGTTCCGCCATCGATCACGTTGATCCCACGTCGTGGCGACCGGACGGAGAACCTGGCAATCGACGACGTCGAACTCTCCACCACGGCCCTGGGCGTCGGACAACAGCTCAAGGTCCGCGTGCGGATCAAGAACTACGGCTCGCTGGATGTTTCTGAAGCCCGACTTCAATTTGCGGTCGACGATCGTTTGGTTGGGGTTACGGAATTGGCAGTCGCTGGCGATGCGACGGCCCAAGCGCTGTTCGTCCACAAATTTGAAAAGCCCGGCTCGCACGTCTTGAAGTTCGATGTCGACGCGAGGGACGATCTGAAGACCGACAACCAATACGTCGCGGTCGTCGATGTGATCGACAGCATCGAAGTCTTGATGATCGACGGCGCTCCCAGCCGCGAACCGATGCGTGGGGAAACCGACTTCCTGTCGGTCGCGCTGACCCCGTTTTCGTTGGGGCGGATGCAGTTGGCCGATCTTGTCGAAACGAAGATCGTCAGCGTCAACGAAATCGATGACGACACGTTGCGTTGGGCACGCGTGGTGATCATGGCCAACGTTGCCAAAGTCGACGACGGCCGCTTGACCAAGCTGCAAGAATTTGTCCAGCGTGGAGGCGGACTGATCGTCTTTGCCGGCAACAACGTGAACGTCGATTGGTACAACCGCACGTTCTACGAACAGCGCGGACTGTTCCCGTTGCCGATCGAAGGGATTGGTGGTGGAGTCGACAAAAGCGATGCGGGAGCGCGGATCGTCGCGCAATATTTCGATCACCCCGCGTTGCAAATTTTTAACAGCGGCAAATCGGGCAGCGACGAACTGGCACAAGCTGACATCGCCCAGTGGTATGTGTTGGGCAAACCGACCGACACGTCGGCCAATCGCATCCAAGCGGTATCGAACAAAGCTAAATCTGCAAACGCGAAAGACGATCCGTTGGCATCGGTCTTGATTCGGTTGGACAGCGGCGACCCGTTGTTCGTCGAAAAGCCGGTCGGCAAGGGATATGTCTTGGCTTGTGCGACCACGGCCGATGCCGATTGGACCAACCTTCCACTGCGGCCCGTCTACCTGCCGCTGATCCAACAATTGGTCACGTCGATCGCCACGCGAGGCGTCCCCGCGTCGAACCTCGCTGCGGGAGAAACCTTGGTTGCGTTGTATGAATCGTCGGCTGCCGATACGACGCAAGTCCTCTCCTTGCCCGGCAATAAGCAGCGGTCGCTGCGTCCGGTGGTGGAAGAGCATCGTTCGGTGATCCGTTATCCCGGCACAACGCAGCCCGGCGTCTACACTTTGACCCAGCCCGACGCCTCGCCACGCCACTTTGCCGTCGAAACCGATCGCAGCGAATCGAACCTCACGTCGATCGATGACGAACGGTTGCAGGAACTTGCCGACGCTTTGGGGGCCGAAGTCGTCGCCGATGGCGATGCGTACGTCGCATTGGATGCCAGCCGCCGCCACGGCCGTGAAGTCTGGCGGTGGGCGCTGCTGGGATTGTTAGGGCTACTGTTTGTAGAACTCTTTTTCCAACAACGGTTTTCAAGAGTTCGCGGATGACAAGTTTACGATTTGTGGGCGATCTGCCCGTTTGGCTTGGTTTACTATTGGCCGTCGTCGGCGCGGTGATGGCGTTTGCCTATTACCGTCGCGAGAGCTTCGATTTGCCGGGCCGATTGCGTTGGCTGTTGCCCTGTCTGCGAGCGTTGGCGATCTGGATGGTGATCGTCAGTCTGACCGGTCCGGTACTGCATCACCGTCAAGAGATCGGCCAGCTGGGGAGCGTGCGATTGTTGGTCGACACATCGCAAAGCATGACCGCATCGGATCCTCAGATGCCGCTGCCACGCAAGTTGATGATCGCGCGCGAACAGGGCTGGCTGCCGCAAGGCCAATTCGATACCGCACTCTACGATCTTTCCAATCGCATCGCGACGGTGCGACGCGACACGGTCGCAGCCCTTGGCAACGACGCGATCACGAAGGAACGGGCAACTTCCATCCGATCGCTATTCTCCGACAAAACCGCGAATCTCGCGACGTCCATCGCAGCGACGTCCTATCCCAGCGAAGGATCCGACGCCGACCACGCTGCGTTACAAAAGTCGTTCGACGTGGACGTCTTGGAAAAAGTGAAGTCACTCGAAAAGGAAGCGATCGAAAACACCGAACAAGCGGCCAAGGTCCGCGATCAATTGATCGCAGCGGCCAATCGCTTGCAAGGCTTTGAAGAAGCGTACAGCGATGCGTTTGCGGATTACTGCGAAGATTGGATCCAATCACAAGGAGACGCCGCGCTCGCTGGCCTGCAATTGTTCGATCAATCGATGCGGATTCGGCGGATCGAATCGCAGCTGTTGGATCGTGAAAACGGCCTCGTTGCGCGGCTGAAGGATCATCATCATGTCGATCTGGCTGCATTGGTCGGCCAGGGAGAAGTGCCGATCTGGAGTTCGCGTGGTGATGTCGAAGTTCCTACATCTTGGGACGATCTGCGTTCGGCGATGGAGACCGATCTGGCGAGCGGTTTGATCTTAGAAACCGCTGAGGCAACCGGCGATGACAGCGCGACGGCATCGATCGGGGCCGCGACGGTTCTGTTTTCCGACGGTCAACACAACACGGGGCCTTCGCCGTCTCAGCTGGCGGGTGTCGCGCGGTCGCAACACAACGCGGTCTATACGGTTGGCTTTGGCACCGGCAACGAACCGACCGACCTAGTGATGTTGAACGCCGAGTATCCCGACACGGTTTACAAAACCGATCGCGTGCGTGGTACTTTGATCATCAAAGATCGGATGCCCGAAGGACGGCCGTTTGTCGTTCAAATCCGCGATGGCGAAACGGTCGTGTGGCAGGAAGAACTGAAGTCGTTAAATGTCGCCCAACGCCGGATCGATTTCGATTTGGCCGTGGAACCATTGGTCGAATCGGCGACGGAGCGATTCGACGCCAAGATCGAACACCACAGCATGCCGTTGGAACTGACGGCCCAGATCGTGCCGGCCGATGGCGAAACGGAAGTCAACAACAACGCACAAACGATCCGGTTTGCCGCGGTCACCCAGCGGCAAAAGGTGCTGTTGATCGACAGCCGCAGCCGTTGGGAAACGCGTTATTTGAAGAACCTGTTCGAACGTGACTCGGGCTGGGAGATCCGCTCGGTCATCCTCGAAAACGAAAACGGTGAACATCGATTGCCAAAGGGGGATCTCGACGGGACCTTCCCCACTTCGAAGCAAGCGTTGTTCGAATTCGACCTGATCATTTACGGCGATGTTTCGTCGGAGGTCTTCAACGCCACCGAAACGACGTGGCTGCGCGACTTCGTCGATCAACGCGGGGGCGGAATGATCTTTATCGACGGCGCCCACAAGGCCCTTTCTCAACTGGATCCGCAGACCTTGGGGGTGCTGTTGCCGGTCACGTGGAGTTCGGCCGAACCGCCTCAGAAAACCGACCGCTTGCAATTGACCGACCTCGGCAGCCAGACGCCTGCCTTTGCCATGCAGGGAACGGGGAGCGAGAACGAACAATTCTGGCAAAAATTTTCTCCACCGCATCGCATCGCATCGGTCGAAGCGGCGCCGGGAGCGGAAGTGTTGGCCGAAGCGGTTGTTGGAAAGGAAGTCTTTCCGGCGATCGTCAGTCGCAGTTTTGGCGGTGGCCGCGTCCTCTACTTCGCCTTCGACGAAACGTGGCGGTGGCGGTATCGCGTGGCCGATCACATCCACCAACGGTTCTGGAACCAAGTGGCTCGGTGGGTGATGCCGCGACCGTTTGCCGTCAGCGATCAATACCTTGCGTTGGATAGTGGTCCGCCGCGGTATCAGGCAGGCCAATCGGCTCCGGTTCGTGCGCAATTGCGGGGCCCCGATGGGAACCTTGTTTCCGATGCGACCGTCGATACACTCCTTTGGCGCGAAGGGCGGATCGTTGCCACGGTCAGTTTGCAGCCGGAGGAAAATCTTCCGGGCACCTATGCCGCCGAAACCGCGGCGTTGGATCCAGGGGAATATGAAGTCACGATTCGGGCGAGTGGTTTCAACGAATCCGCTTTTGAAGCGAAGACGCAGTTTGTGGTCGCCGCGCCACAAAACAAGGAACTCGATCAGGTTGCCTGCAACGAAGCGTTGTTGTTGGACATGGCGACCGCCGGCGGGGGCCAGTACCTGCGAGAAGAGCAGCTGGGACAGATCGTCGAACTGTTGCAACCGCTCAGTTCCGGTCGCGTCGTCCAGTCGGAGACTTTGTTGTGGCAAAGCTGGCCGTGGTTCCTAACCATCGTCGGCCTGTTGAGCGTCGAATGGCTGCTCCGTAAACGCAGCGGATTGTTGTAGTCGTAGAGATACAGAAGGATTTTGGTGATGTCGAATCTGAGCCCACAAACCGCGGCGAAGCTTTCGGAATTCGGAAGCCGCCAAAAACGCTTGCTGATCCTTCGCGCCGTCTGCGTCGGCATCGTGAGCCTATTGGTTCTGATGTCGTTGGTCGCTGTCGTCGATTGGCTGTGGATCCTTTCCAGCGGAACGCGGTGGGGACTGAGCCTGGCGTCTTATACAATCGTCATCGGCTTGGTTTGGTGGACTTCACTGCGGCGATGGTTCGCACCGCAAGATCCCGAGTCGTTGGCGGCTAGTTTTGAAGTGGCGGAGCCCGAGTTGCGGGAGAATCTTCTGGCGGCGGTCGAGCTGTCGAAAGAGGAGGCTGCGTCGAACGGATCGAGCCAGTTCCGTCAGTTGTTGCAAGACAAAGTCGCCAGGAACATCGGCAGTGTCGATGTCCGCGGCCTGTTGCCCGTTCGTTTAATCGGGCGTTGGCTGGTCGGTGCGATTGCGATCGCGTGCCTGTTTGGAATCCTGGTGTCGATGCCGGGTTGGTCGTTTCGGCAATTGATCACGCGGGCGATGATACCGGGGGCGAACCTGGATCGGGTTTCGAACACGAAGGTCCGGGTGCTGCAACCGAGTCCCGCGTCGCAGATCGTTCCTCGCGGCGAGACGGTGGGCGTCGTCGTCGAATTATCGGGGCCCGAAGTCAACGAGGTCACGTTGGAATCGTACAGTGAATCGACGGGGCTGAATCGTCAGATGATGCGTGCTCAAGGGGAGCGGCGATTTGCGGCCAACATCACCGTTCGCGATCCGCGCGTCGATTATCAAATTCTGGCGGGTGATGCGATCACGCGGCACTACTCGCTGGAATCGCGTCCGCGTCCGCGTGTCGAAGCGTTTCAAAAGATCTATCACTATCCCGATTACACGCAACTGCAAGACGAAACGATCACCGAGACCAACGGCGATCTGATCGCGTTGGAAGGAACGCAAGTTGATCTGCTGCTTGGTACCGATCAACCGGTCACGAAAGCTCAACTGGTGATTGAGCCCTTGGGGACCGACAACCTTTGGACGATCGATGCGATCCGCCGCGACGATGGCTTGCTGGCGGCAACCGTTCCGATCCGCCAAGCCGGTGTCTTTAAGGTCCATCTGGAATCGGAAGAGACCGGTTTCGAAAACACGTTCAGCCCGAAATACGAGATCCGCCCGGAACCCGACATGATCCCACGCGTTGGTTTTCTGCAGCAGCAGGAAACGACGCTGCTGCGTCCGGCCAACGATATCGTGCCGCTAATGGCCATGGCGGAAGACGACCTGCCGCTCGATACCCTGCGTCAAATGGTCTCGGTCAACGGCGGGCGTTGGATCGCCACGCCGCTTGAGATCACTCCTGCCGCTCAGGTCACCAAGAACTGGGAAATGGATCTCTTGGCGTTGAAGGTTAAAAGCGGCGATACGGTCTCGACCAAAATGGTTGCGATCGACCGCAAAGGACAACGCGGCGAATCGGTTCCTCTGAAAATTGTGATCACTTCGGACGATTTCGATGCCAACCGCCACGACGCATTGACGGTCAAAGCGTTTGTCGCAGATCGTCTCGGACAGCTCACGCTCGCCTTGACCGCCAGTTCCGACAACGCCGACGAAATCTTCAAACGCAACCAAGAAACGCGTCAATTTTCGCAAGTCGACCGAGTTGCGTTGCTGGATATTGCGAACAAGATCGAACAGGAATCGGCCGACGCCGCCGCCGTCGTGGCGACGTTGATGCCAAAGATTCCGCCGGGCCTGGACGCCTACGACCTGGAATTGACCCTTCGGATGTTGTCTAAAATCCAGCGTGAATTGGCTGGGGAATTGAAGTCATTTATCCCTGCGATGAACGTTGTCGAAGCCGATTGGAAGATCAAATCGGACCGCTACAAACACTATCACCATCACTTCAAACAGGCGGGCGAAACGGCACGTTGGTTGGATGATCGCTTCCGCACGATTGTCTCGCATGATTTGATGGCGGGCGTCGCGATCGATCTCGATGGTATCTATCAACTGCAAAAAGCGATCGTCGATTCGGGCGATCGGTTCTCTGAAACGCGGCTTCGCCGTCAACAACACGTTGCCATCAACTACGTCCATGCGTTGGAAGACCTGATGGAAGCGCATGCCCCACGGCTTCGGCGGCAATCCGAAGGGACCTATCGCGGCGTCCAAGATATGGTCGCTCGTTTCCGAGAACAGATGCAATTGGCTTTGGACAACGCAGACGATCACAGTCCGTTGCAACGCGTGACCGAACAGTTTTCCAATGAGCTTCACAATCGGTTGAATCAATCGCTGCCCGACGGAAGCCTACCCGAACATCTGGGTAACGCGCGGCGCGACTTGGCTCAGCGGACACGGACGTTGGCCGATCCGATCGATCTGACAAACCGCGAAGCTCAAGGACTCGCCGAGACTCAGAAAAAGCTGTTAGCAGCGAAAGACTCGGAAGACGTGGCCCTCGCCACCGAAGCGAATCGTCTGCAACGGGCTGCCTTCGATTGGCGGTTGGCTTCGATGCGCGATCAAGTCGCCGACCGTCGCAAGGCGAACGAATTGCGTCCCGATCCGCTGCCCAGCATGGTGGCCGATCTGAGTCTGTTGCAACGGGCGATCGACCATGTCTTCACGCAATGGGACGCAGCGGCGTCGGAAACTGAAACACAGCAGACGCTCCAGAACATGCGAATCATTCGCGATGCGTTTCGGCAACTGGAAGTGGGACATCGGATTGCCGCGGCGCAACCGTTGGCCGGAAAGTTGTTAGCTGAAGAACGATGGGATTCGCAGGCCTTCGCTTCGCGGGTCGAGGGGCCACGCTTGTGGGACGGAATTTCTAAAGAGATTGAAATCGCCGCGGCCGATGCGAAGTCCGCGCGGTATCCCGACGACGTGGGCAATCGCATCAATGAATTGCGTTGGGGCGGACCGCTGGGCAAAGCGGGACAGTTGATCGCGATGCGCCGTTGGCGGCGTGAGCCGGTCTCGGCGGCGACCGGTGTCGAAACGATGGTCAATCGCTTCCAAGAACGGATGGTCGAAATCGCACCGATCATGGCCGACGCTCGGAAACGGATTGCCGACCTGATCCCAAGCATTCCTCAGTTGGCCGAAACGCTCGCCGACAAGGCTCGCCAGCTGGAAGAAGAAACGGCGGCCCTCGCCGAAGAAGCGAAGGCTGACGCGGAGAAGGCGGAACAGGAAGCCAAGGCGGAGGAAAAATCGGCCGAAGCCGCCGCAGAACAGGCCGCCGAAAAAGCAGCGACCGAGGCGGCGCGTCAAGAAAAATTGGAGGCGTTGCAGGAGGAGCAACAGAGTTTGACGGAGGAGCTGCAGGCGTTGTTGGCCGCGCTTGCCGAAGACGCCAGCAACCAAGATCTAATGGACGATGAAGGTCGCCAACGGGCGCGCGACGCCGACGACAGCATCGGCATGATCCAACAGCCGGCGGAAAAGAGTGCTCAGGAATTGCAGGCCGCTGCGGAATCCCCCGCTGCCAGCAAACAAGCCGAGGCGTTGCAGGAAGCCGCGAAACAACAGGAACAACTGGCCGACGCCTTAGATCAGGTCGGCGAGCATTTTGAGAAACTGGACGCGGGAGAGGATGTCGCCGAGAGTCGTGAAACGCTTCGGCAGGCAGAAACTGAATTGCCCAACGGACGCGAGTTGGCGAAGGAGTACGCGCGGTTGGAGCGGTTGAGTGACATCGCTGAACGGGCTGAATCCGAACAGGAAAAGTTGTTGGCTCAATTGGAGCGAGAGCTTCAGAAGAGCCCCGAGATGCAGGCGGCGCTGTCGGATATCGCGGCCGAAGCGACGGCGCAAGCACTGCAGGCGTTGGACTTTGCGAAACAGCAAGAGGATGAAACGCGGCGGGCGTTGGAGCGATCCGATCCCACGATTCGAGCGGAGAAACAGAAGCTGCAGCAAGACCTGCAACAAGTCGCTCGCGAAGCCTCGGCGGTCGCCGATCGGATGCTTGCGGTCGCCAATAACCAAGCGAAACGGGCCGATCAGCCGAAGACCGCCGAGAAGGCAAACCAGGCTCGCGAACAACTGCAATCCGCAGCCAACGAGGCGCGACAACTTTCGGAGAACAACCTGTTGAGCGAGATGCAACAGGCGGCTGCTGATGTGAACAAGAAGCTTCAAGAGGCGATGGAATCGGTCAAGCAGGTCTCACAGGAAGCGAAGCAAGCGGCCGACAAAGAGGTTTCCGATCAGAAACAAAAGGATCGAATGAAACGCGATGCCGAGAACGATGCGAAACAATTGAAAACCCGGATGGTTCAGGAAGCACGTCAGGCGGAACAGCACGCGGACAATTACCAGCGTCAGGCGGACCAACGTATCCGTAGCGCCGAAGCGAATCTCCGCAATCAAGAACGCGAAGCGGCCAAAGCCGAGCAGGAGGCGAAAAAATATCCCGATAGCCAATGGCATCAAGAGAATGCCGAAAACACGCGACAACGCGTGGAAGAGACACGGAAAGTCGCTGAGGCGGAGAAGCAATTAAGCGAAGATGCCAAGCAGCGTAAAAAGGCGGCCAGCGAAAGCAAGCAGCAGATGGAAAAGATGGATTTGGGAAAATTCGATGCGGCCAATCCGGCGGCGCAGCTGGCTCAGCGGGTCACGGAAAAGTCGGCGGAGATGATCGAGCAGCTGGCCCAAAAGATGGAAGCGGTCGCAGATAGTGCGATCGATGACAAGCAATTGGCCTCGACGGTTCCCGAACTGGAAGCGGCCCAACGGAAGCAGGAGAGTCTTGGTGAGGACGTCCAGGTCGCATCGGAAGACCTCGCGCGGGCAGCGCGCCACGAAAAACGAATGAATCAGTCCCCGGCGACGGCGGCGAAGTTGGACAAAGCGGCTCAAGAGGTCGCGAAAGTGGCGGAGAACCAGATCGCTGCGGCAGAGAATAAGGCGGCGCAGGCAGCGGAAAAAGCTCGCAAGGGAGAAGACAAACCCGAGGGTGATGCGGCCACACCTGCGGCGCAAGCTGCCGAAGCGATCCAGCAGGCGCGGGACGCGATCGGCGAGCAAGCCGAAGGCGTTGCCGACATGTTGGCTCAATCACAGGCTGCCAAAGCGGCGGCTGAACAACGATCGGACGCGAGCCCTTCGGATACGAATCCCTCGACAGCGGAATCCGCGGCGACACCCGCTAGCGATCCTGCCGATCCGTCGAACGGGAATCAAGCCAACGAAGCTTCTCCCACAGGTCAACCGCCTGCCGGTCAAACCGCATCGGCCAAACCGCCATCGGGAGAATCGGCCGATTCCCCCGCAGCAAATCCGACGGGCGATTCCCCGGCGAATGATGAGCCTGCGGCAGCCGCGGGTTCACCCAGCGGCGAGGAGACCGCGTCGGCAAGTCCGCCTGCTGGCCAAGGGGGCCAATCGCCAACAGCCTCCCGGCCGAATGAATCCACGGCAGCCCGAGGCCAACGTTTGGCGGAGATGTTAGACGATCTCGATCGTGCGATTGTGGCAGCGTCCAGCCAATCGGAACCTTCGGGTCAGTCGGGGCAACCCACGTCGACGCCGAGTGCGGCGTTGCCCAGCATCGCCGAAATGGCGGCCAACCAGGCCGCGGCCATGTCGAAACGCCGCTCCGAAAACCAACAACCTTCAAGTCCGCCGACACCTCCTGGCGAAGCGGCCGTTGCCGAAGGAGAAGGGGCTGAACTGGATCAGATGTCCGATCAAGCCCTCGCGGCTGGTAAGTTCGATCGCAGTGGCAGCGACTGGGGTAAGTTGCGTGAACAAAACGTGGAGAACGCAACTGCCGGAAATCGCAGTGAATTTGCGAGCCAGTACAGCGATCAAATCAAAGCGTACTTCAAAGTGATCGCCGAACGGTCTCGTAAATAAACGGCAACTAACCGATTCAATCGCATTGCCGCGTCGGAAATCTCGCGGCGGCGATCATTGAATCTTGGTGAAGAACAGCAGGCGGAAATCCATCACTTGATCGCCGGGGATCTCCAACGCCTTCAATTGCAATTGGCCGGGACCCTCGGCTAATTCGATCCGCCCCAGCGTGACGACTTTAAAATCTTTGACGTACGATTCGGGGCGTTTGACGCGGTCGTTCTCGAATCCACGCAGCGGTGGATCGTGAGCTTCGGTCAACTTGCAAGTCAGTTTGCTGTCGCCAAACGACAACTCGATCGTCGAACCGATGTCTTCGGCGGGGCAGGTGTAGTGCAGTTGCACCTCGTAGGTGCCGCTTGCGCCAACGGTCGCATCCCACGAGATGAATTCATCGGTGCGGGTCCAGTTCGTCAGATACGAGCAGTTCGGATAGCGATTGGACCGTTGAATCTCGCCGTTGTAGGTCGCATCGCGGGCGGGGACTTGAGTGTACCGGTAATCGGCGTGCCCGATCGGGAAGAGGCGTTGGTCGTCGTCGTAGCCGGCCGCGACATTCGTCTTAAACGATTCGGCTTCCGCTTTCAGGTCCGCCATGACCTCGGGGAACTTTTCCGCGACGTTGACGCGTTGCTCCGGATCGGTTGCGATTTCAAACAGCTCGCCTCGATTGTCCAATCGGAACCGTTGATTGCGAACGCTGACTCGGTTCTTCCAGTGCGAGACGATCTTGCGATCGGGCCAGTCGGCGGCGTCGCCGGTCAGCAACGGTGCGAGTGAACGTCCGTCCAACGGCTTTGAACCGCCAACCTTTTGTCCAGTTAAAGCGGCCAGCGTCGGCAGCAGATCGATCGCCGCGGCGATTTCGGTAACCTGTTTCCCTGCCGGAATGTTTTTGGGCCAGCGGATAAACAGCGGCGACCGGACGCCTCCCTCGTCGGTCGCTCCCTTGCGTCCCTTCATCCCTGCATTCCAACGCCAGCTGTTGGGGCCGTTGTCGCAGAAATAGATCACGATCGTATTGTCGGCGATCTGCCACTGGTCCAGCTTGGCCAACATCTTTCCGACGTTGTCGTCGATGTTTTCGCACATCGCCAAGGCGGCGCGGGTGAAATCGACATCTTCCTTTTTCGGATCGCGATAACGCATCGCCAGCGGCTTGTCTTTGAAGCGATCCCAATACGGATCGGGAACCTGCATCGGGGCGTGCGGCGTATTGAACGGCACGTAGGTGAAAAACGGTTTGTTCTGCTTGACGCTGGATTCCATGAACGCGATCGCTTTGTTGGTGAAGTCGTCGATACAGAAGCCTTCGCCTTGAACGATCAGTCCGTTGTGGTCCAATGGCGGGCTGAAGTAGTCGCCCCAGTGACCGCTGCAAAAACCGTAGTACTCATCGAATCCGCGGCCATTGGGATGATACGGATACTGCATCCCGTTGTGCCATTTGCCAAACGCCCCGGTGGCGTAGCCTCCGTCGCGGAAGGTCTCCGCGATCGTTCGCTCATCGAGATTCATACGCTCGCCACCAGCCGACGTGCTGTAGACACCGCTTCGCGCGTGATAACGCCCCGTCAGAAATTCGGCTCGCGTTGGCGAACAGACGGGGCAGACGTAGAAGCGATCGAAACTGGCCCCATCGCGCGCCAAGCTGTCGATGTTGGGAGTGTTTAGGTTGGTGTTCCCATTGACGCTAAGATCGCCCCAACCTTGGTCATCGGTCAGTATGACAATGACGTTGGGTCGGTCGCTTGCCTGGGCCCGAAGTGACGACATGAAAACGGTTTGTGCGAACAGGGCTGCAAGCGTCGGAACAAAGAGTGTCGTCACTCTGTGTAGCAAACGACGTGGGAATGTTTGGCGGCAACCGGACGTTCTAGAAACACGCGTCGACGTGGCAAGGAACTGAATCATGTTGAATCCCCTTGTTGGAATGGCGGATGCCGTACGGACGATCGGTCAATGGCATTCGTTTCGAGCACGCGGCCCGCCACTCTTGGTGGCGACTTCTGCGCATATAAATTCAGGAGACCACGGTCGGAAAACCGAACGCCGATCCCTTGGTGGCAACGAACCGAACTCCGTTCCCGTCCAAAGTGTCTTCTCTTGGATTTCACAAGTCAATTCCCGGCGGCAATCGGAGCATGTCCAAATGCAGGCGATGTCACGCATCCAGACGCTCTCCATCACGCAATCCACATCGCGCGATTTTGTTACTGCACATCATCTGTGATGGTACGTTTCGTCATGGCTCACCGGTTACCAACGCGTCCCCGATAACTCTCCAGTCCGTGCGAAGATCGACCAGCGGTCGACCGCTCTCTTCACCGGGCGATTGCTATGATGGCAGGTGATGAAACGCAAACGCGTAGAATGCATCGGCATCTCCAGTGCAGTCATTTTTCGCTCCATTGCGACAGAAGACGTAGACAAACATTGCGGATACGTGCCGCATATTATTTGGTTCTCTGGCTTGCTCTTACGCAATTCGATCCAGGGCGTTAATCTCTGCAGATGACTACTGACATCTGGATAGTGACGTGTATTCTGCTGGCGACGATCATTGCATTTGTGCTCGACCGTTTCCGGATGGACTTGGTTGCCTTTGTTTCGCTGTTGGCGCTTCTGCTCACGGGCATCCTTTCACCAGCGGAAGCAACAGCGGGGTTTTCAAACTCGCTGGTCCTAATGATCGCGGGACTCTTCGTGGTGGGGGGAGCGATCCTGGAGTCTGGCGTCGCCGATGTCGCGGGCAGGTGGTTAGGCCGACTTGGCGGTACTTCCACGACCCGGCTAACGGTCGCCGTGATGCTAGCCAGCGCGTTGCTTTCGGCATTTCTCAGTTCGACCGGGACAGTCGCGGTGATGTTGCCCGTTGTCCTCAGTCTCTGTCGCCGCGCCGAAGTTTCGCCGTCCAAGTTGCTGATCCCTTTGGCGTTTTCCGCTTCGCTGGGAGGCATGCTGACGCTGATCGGTACACCGCCGAACATGGTCGTCAATCAGGAACTACGCGGCGCGGGACTGGAGACCTTTCAATTCTTTTCATTTGCCCCTGCCGGGCTTCTAATGCTGGCTCTCGGCATTGTTTTTATGTGTACCCTCGGCACGCGTTTGCTGCCAGCGCAAGCGACCACTGCCGCAGACGCTGGCCGAAATCAAGGTCTCGTGTCGCGTCCGGAACTCATTCACAGTTACGGCGTCGACGGTCAGATTTGCGAAATCCGTATCCCACGCGGATCGAACTTCGCCGAGCGCACGCTGCGCGATCTTGGCCTCCGTAGCACCTTTCATATTAACGTGCTGGCCGTTTCCACGCCCGACAAGAATCGCTCCCGTGTGCGGTCGGCGATTGTACGCAAATGCTCTCCTGAAACGCTTCTCCGTGTTGGCGATACGCTGTTCATCAAGTCGGCGAACGAGGAAGCCATCGCGAAACTGATCCGCGAAGGGCTGGTCGAGATGGTGACCACGTCGGCGAGCTTGCCAAACGTCGTCCATCTAGCTGAACTCATCGTTCCGCCGCGTTCAACATTTGTCGCCCGGACCGTACGGGATTTGGATTTCTTTCGTGTGTATGGGGCGGTGGTGCTGGCGCTACGCAAAGGAAACCAACCCGTCAGCACTCGGACATCGGACACGCCGCTGCATCCTGGTGACACGTTGCTGGTCGCGGCCAATGCGAGTGCGTTGAAGCGGCTTGGGAAATCGCGAAACGATGTTTTGCTGGTCAGCGAGCAATCCGAAGAAGGAGACGCGCCGCTCAAGCCGGTTGCCTACTGGGTCATCGGCATCCTGATTGGAATGCTGATTGCGATGAGTACCGGCCTCTCGGAAAACGTAACCGCCGTGCTTGTGGCTGCTACTTTGATGGTGATTGCTGGAGCGTTTCGGGGAACCAATGCTTACCAGAGCATCAACTGGCAGAGCATTGTGCTGATTGCGTCCGTCATGCCGCTTGCGACCGCGCTGGATAAGACGGGGGCATTCGATTTGGTGGTGGACGCGATTGTGGAGAGTCCTGGCCTGACGAGTCCGTGGATACTTCTGTTGTTGCTCTTCTTGGTGACTTCGGTTTTAAGTCAAGCGATCTCCAATACCGCAACCAGTGTCCTGATCGCACCGCTTGCACTCGAACTCGCCGCGCAGCTTGACGTCTCGCCCTATCCATTGCTGATGGGTGTCGCGCTAGCGGCGTCGACGGCATTTTCCACGCCCGTTGCATCGCCGATCAACGCTCTGGTCGCTGGTGCAGGGAGCTATCGATTTGGAGACTTCTTGAGAGTTGGCGTCCCGCTTCAACTGCTGATTCTCATTGCGACAATCGCCATTGTGCCGTTGCTTTTTCCGTTTAGTCCATGACCGCGGCTGAAACACGTTCGGCTTGACGGTCTCCGCTGCGCGGTGCTGGAAATCTTTACCGTCGTTATCCCTGGGGGCGATGTGGTCCATCGTGGTGGACGACATCACAAATACGAATTTGCATCGCTCGCCGTCCGTTCACTGGCACGGTTTTATTGGCGTTCTTCCATCGCATCGGTCCTGGCGAGCTCGACGTCGAATGCAAATGACGCGGTAATCCCAGATAGCCGTTGCGGCAAATCGCCCGAAGCGGATGAAGGTGTGATAGATTGGATCAGTCGAGACGACCAGCGGAACAATAGGTGCTGCAATGAGTCGTGGATCATGTCACGAGTTCGGTGCTGTGGGACTCGCGACCTGATCCACTTAGTCAGTGACTTGTATTGGTTCGTTCACGCAGCTCCGACCGGCGGATCGGTCGCGCGATAGTACTCCCAAATCAAAGGACTCTCAGCATGAAAAAGCACGACTCGAAGCCGACTACAACGGATGCGGGCTGCCCCGTCGCAAGCGACGAGCACTCGTTGACTGTCGGACCCAATGGCCCAATTTTGCTGCACGACCATTATTTGATCGAGCAGATGGCCAACTTCAATCGTGAACGCATTCCCGAACGACAACCGCACGCGAAAGGTTCCGGGGCGTTTGGGCATTTTGAAGTGACCCACGATGTCAGTGCCTACACCAAGGCGGCGGTGTTCCAACCGGGGACGAAGACCGACACGTTGATTCGGTTCTCCACTGTGGCCGGCGAACGTGGGAGCCCCGACACCTGGCGTGACCCGCGCGGCTTTTCGGTGAAGTTCTACACCAGCGAAGGCAATTACGACATGGTCGGGAATAACACGCCCGTCTTCTTCCTTCGCGATCCGATGAAATTCCAGCACTTCATCCGTTCGCAAAAACGACGCGCTGACAACGGTCTGCGCGACCACGATATGCAATGGGATTTCTGGTCATTGTCGCCCGAGTCGGCTCATCAAGTCACATGGCTGATGGGCGATCGCGGAATCCCCAAGACCTGGCGAAACATGAACGGCTACTCCAGCCACACCTACATGTGGGTCAACGCTTCCGGAGAACGCTACTGGGTCAAGTATCATTTCAAAACCGACCAAGGAGTCGACTTTCTCACCCAAGACGATGCCGATCGATTGGCAGGAGCTGATGGCGATTATCACCGACGCGATCTGTTTGACGCCATCAAGCGAGGAGAGCATCCGAGTTGGACACTGAAGATGCAGATCATGCCGTTCGAGGAGGCCAAGACCTATCGGATCAACCCTTTCGATTTGACCAAAGTTTGGCCGCATGACGACTATCCGCTTCACGAAGTCGGTCGTCTGACCTTGAATCGCAACCCGACCGACTTCCATACGGAGATCGAGCAGGCTGCATTCGAGCCGAACAATCTTGTGCCGGGGATCGGCATCAGCCCAGACAAAATGTTGCTTGGCCGCATGTTTGCTTACGCCGATGCCCACCGGCATCGACTCGGCGTGAACTACAAACAGATTCCCGTCAACGCTCCGCAATGTCCGGTGTTCAGCTACAGCAAGGATGGACAAGGTCGAACGCAAAACGTCTCGGATCCGGTTTACGCACCGAACTCGAAAGGTGGTCCGGCGGCGGATTGCGAGCGCTATCCCGAGGATACAACCTGGGCCGCCGACGGCGAGTTTACCCGCGCGGCCTATACGCTGCGAAAGGACGACGATGACTTTAGTCAGGCTGGCACGCTCGTTCGAGAGGTGATGGATGACGCATCGCGCGATCGATTGGTTTCCAATGTGGTTGGCCATCTGAAGGCGGGCGTTACGGATCCGGTACTCGAACGTGCGTTCACCTACTGGCGAAACGTGGACGAAGAGATTGGCAATCGCATCGCAAACGGAGTCAAAGGATCCTGAATCCCAGGCGATACGGCCGGTGGCAATGATGCTCGCTCTTTGAGTCTGCTCGAGGTTGCTTCTGCGACAGGTCTGGCGTTGCGTTGGGTGAGACGACCGGCGGGACGCGCCAATGCACGAGGGTGCATTTGGGAGACGCTATCCAAGCGATGCGTAAACTGACGGGCGAATACTTATTTGTTTCGCTGTTTCGCTGTTTCGCGCGTGTGCGGAGTCCTTGGCTAGCGAGAACGCTAGTCGGTTGGCTGCGATGCAACGCGCCGACAAGAATATTGGAGAGCTGCTTCTGTCGCTCAACGTCTTCTATTGTCGTCAGCGACAAAGCAGTATCGACGAAGAACGTCTTCGACGTCGTTTCTGGTTTTGAGGCGTTGGAACCTTGAACAACCTCGTTACGCTACAAGCAACGTGGCGTGTCAAAACAGCGGATGCCAGAGGACTTTATGCGATGGAACTGCTTTCGTTCATTCCAATAGAAGCCAATAACCGCCGATAAGAACGAGAAGCGTGGAAACCAACGCGATGCCCGATGCGACGACACGGATAGCTGTTGGGCTTTTCACGCCGACTAACTTCACCAGATTGCGCCCCGCTTTTTCTGATTGAAAGAACCGCGTGGGAAGCGTGGCGATTCCCGCTCCGATGACACAGCCCAAGGTGCCAAACGTTATCAAGATACATCCAAAACCAGGGCGGACCTCATCCACAAAAGAATCTTGGCGATACCAGTAGACGAGGGCGACGACGGCCGCCATCAGCAGGCAGGCTTTCCATGCGATCGACTTTGTCATTTGCCACTGATGCACTCCTGACGTCGGGCGACGACCGATCGCTGCGTCAATTTCGATTCGGACTTCGGCCATGCATTCATTGAACGCGCGAATTGCGTATTCGCTGACTCGGCGGTTGCCAATAGCCCGCGTCATCGTCGACGGAAAGATGAGCCGAACCAATAGAGTTGCTAAGTTTGCGAACGCTCTGGCAACAAGATGGTCAAAACCACTTTGCCCCAGACGCCTGTTGGGCCAATCGCTCCGTGTGACAATTCCTTCGACTGGTAATCCATTGATCGTCCCTTGAACCATCATGCCGACAGTTCCCTTCCCTGCATGAATATCAAGCTGCGTGACTTGAAGCCTTAGATCCACGTCGCGAATCGTGAGCTCGGTGATTGATTTTAGATGCCTTTGAAGCTGTCGTTCGATCTCCGATTCCAATAGCCGAGGATTTGGGATGTTTTTTGGAGCTTTGTATTCAACTTGAATTGACTGCATCAGATTGCCAACTTCTGGGACTCTAGATTTAGATTTAGATTTCGCGTTTGGTGTTCGGTCATGCGTCTTGCGACTATCGGATCCCAAATAGCAACCCAGCGATACTTTCGGCCTCTTGTTGCAAACCGATGATGCTTTGCGGATCGCGTTGGCGCGACCTCGAATAGTTGAATGAGATTACATTTTTCCACGATAGCAACAGCGAACCGTCGAGCGATTCGATACTCCATCCCGGATGTTCGCACAGGAATTCGGCAAATTGGTCTGTGATGACGTCGGCCGCGCGATCGGGTTGCGAGCTGCGAAGTACATGTTTGATGGAGAATTTCCGTAGGCTCTCGGTGCGATCCAAATCGATGTCTTGCCAACCCGCCAAGGCGGTGATCTTTGCGACAAGGTCTTCCGGAAAGATGTAGAGATCGGGCAGCTTCGAATCGGTATCAGGATAAATGAAACAGAACTCACGATGGGTACGGTCCCTGTCGTTCGATCGCGTCGTCCACATAAACCACCCCATCAAAATCTCGCGATCGAGCGAAGGGCCAACAACCGCGAATTCAAAATGACCACCGGCGCGTTGTTTCAGGAACTCAAAATCTGGAAGCGCTTCGACTGAGATCGAAGACGATTGTTCCCATCCTAATCGAGCGGTCACTTGGTCGATAATCGCTTCGCGTTTCTCGCGGGTTTTTCCATCAGCCAGCTTGGATAATTGAAGAACACACAGAAAGAAAAGCACTCCCGCAGCGGAAGTTCCAACCGGCCACACCCAGAAGGGTCGGTGGTATCCAACTCCTTCGAATTCTTGCGTTGTACTGGAGGTGTCGAGGACACGGAGTGTCGACTGATCGCGAGATCCGATTAGGGATGAAGCGTCCGGAGAAAAGATCACATTTTCCAATGGGAATGGTTGCTTGTTCCAGACCTGGGTCGCTGAGTTGGCCGACAGGTCCCAAAGTTCTGCCCCCCCAGCTCGTTTGAAATTCAGCAGTAGGTCGGTGCCATCGGCTGATAGGGCGATCGTATCGACAGCGGTCGTTCCCGAGTGAAGTGTTTCCTGATGTTCACCAGCCAGCGAATAGAGCGTGGTCTGAGAAGTTAGGCGATCGCGTCCCGATACGATCAGCAAACGATCTGGATCGCCTGGCACAAATGCCAAGTGACTGATCTCATGCTCGAACATGATCGTGCGAACTTCATCTTTGGGATTCTTACGGTTCCACAACTGGACTGGGAACTGCGTCTGATCGATGGAATTCGAGTCGATGGTGGTTGCGATCCAATCGCCGTCGCGACTGATCGCCAGCTTGTCAAACCGCGTCCCTTCGGCAGTAAGCGATGGGAGCGGGGTTTGTGTCTCCAGATCCCAGACATAAACTTGGTCCTTGCCGCTGACAGCAAGAATTTTTTCGTCGCTATCGACTGCGGCCGCTTGAAACTGAAGGTCCGAACCGCTGCTCAAGGTGGTGATCGGTTGGAGATCGGTTTGCAACAGTTCGATCGAGTCCCAGGAGAGAACGACGACGCGATCCGACTTGGGCAAGACGACGGTTTTCGTGAGATAACCTTGCGTTGATCGACTGGCCAATTCCCGACCGGTTTCAAGGTCCAACAGAACAAGCTGACCGGGGGTGATCCCGTAGGATGAGTCGCTCTTGAGCAAGCAGTGCATTAGCGCGGCGGAACCTGAACCATTTAAGAATCGTACCCAGATGGCCCCCCCTTCGCCCGCCGCCAACTTTGCAACCTTGCGTTTTTCCTCGAGATCCCAGAGGACGACTTCAGCAAAGTCGTCGCCAGTGCTGGCCGATACTATTTTGGTTCCGTCGGGACTGATATCGATAGCGCGAATCGGAAACGCGTGGGCGGCTTGGTTGCGAACGAATCCCCAAGCCACGCCACCGAGCAGAAGGACCGCAACCGTCCCCAAAGCGATCCATGTCAACGGTGAACATGGAGACTTCTTCGCTTCAAATTCCCGCTGCGAGGGGGACGGCGTTGGCTGTGGGGAGAGCGCTATTTGTTCGACAGCTTGCTTGCGTTTGGGGCGCAACAGGATGCTGCCCATGGTAAGTGTTATCCCACCGATGATGATGGACCATCCCCACAAGCTCCAAAATCGATTCGCTTGAACAAAAGTTGGATCGCGTGGATCGTAGAGGACTTCGATTGTTCCACCTTGGCGCAGACCGGTGAACTCTCCATTAATCGTTCCCTGCATGTTCCCACGCCCCTCGACGGGGTAGCTGATGGAGTACGTCGTACGGCTGCGTCGATTGGTTCCTGTACCGGAAGTGCGTGTTTCCACTTTCGTGCAGGTCGCTTGGACAACGGTACCCTGCGACACCAGCCGGTACGAACGGTAACTCCAGTAAATCGCGAGCCCAAAAAGGAGCAAGACGATGACGCCAACAATTGCTCTCTCAATCGTTTTGTAAGACGAACGGGGGGGTGTCGGTTTTTTATTGTTCATGCTTCGCTCCATCCCCGCTTGAATCGTTCAACGCTGTGTCGCCTGAGGGATAATTTGGGGCGGAGCGATGCGGATAAGCCAATACTGAAATGCTGAAGTTCCCTTTCAGGTTGCAAGGCGAATCGGGTTCGCGACGTTGTCGCATCCTTCGCCACACGCGCCCGTGGCGGCGGATTCTCGCCGTTGCAAACACCGTCCTGCCGCGATCACGAAGTCTTGCAAGAAGACTCACAAAACCAACGTATCGATGAGATAGGGATTACTAATTCAGAAGGCTTGTCGGGGATTATGGGGCATACTGTCCCCTCAGCATAGTGGGCCGCAATGCCGCGACCGATGCTTGTTCGCTAGCGTACGCTAGCGGAGCTTCGAGCGTTTGTTTTGGGCGGTGGTCCAAGACTTCAAAGCCCTGGCTCGCCGAGGTTTCGATTTCGCGGAATTCGGGAATCGATTCGCTCACCGCAATTCAAACCAACCGAGCGCTCGCTCGCACGCTGCGGGATCGGTCGTGTTGGTTCTGTTCGCGATGTCCTAATCGAGATCGCTCTGGAGCGGGGCGGCGGGATAGCTTGTCAGCTACTTCTTTTGGCGTTGCCTGGAGTTCTGTTAGCTAACGCACAATTGGGATTGCGCAGGCCGGGTAGACTGCGAAACAACGAACTGGCTGGCGACGTGTCTTAATATGACGACGCATCGTCGCCCCTTGATCCTGCGTTGGGCGCACGCTCCGACAGCAGTCGGATCGTGCGCTATATAACTTGGTGCGACGCGCCGCTGAGCGGCACGATCGAGCCGATGCATCAACGATTCGAAGGATGAACTGGCAGCAGGCCGTTTGTTGTTTACTTCAATATTCCGAAAGAAGGTACAAGCTATGAGTGACACAAACATCGGACGCCGTAATTTTGGACGCATGGCAGTAATCGCAACCGGCGGGCTCGTTGCCGGCAGTAAAATGGCTTCGGCTGCAGAAGGTGGCAAGGCCGACTTGGGAGTCGATCCAGCGTTGTTGATCGCCGCTCCGAACACTTGCAAGGGCTTGAACACTTGCAAGGGCGAAGGCAAAGGCGATCACAATTGCGCCGGTATGGGATCTTGTGCAAGCGTTGCAAAACACGACTGCGCGGGTGCCAATGAGTGCAAGGGAGCAGGCGGCTGCGGCGGCTATCCCGGACAGAACACCTGCAAAGGCAAGGGCAGCTGCAGTGTGCCTTTGAACGCCAACGCTTGGAAATTGGCTCGCAAGCAGTTCGAGCAATTGATGACAGCTGCCGACAAGAAGGTCGGTCCAGCACCTAAATAAAGCGTTACACGCAGCAAACCATGTTCGTTAACCGATTCCAACGGCTGGTCCTGTTTCGTCACGACCAGCCGTTGTTCGTTGCTACACCTCCGAGAGTCTTGAACCAATGACCGATTCGAATCGACAACCGTCGTCTGCCACATCCGGCTTGGGGCTTGGCGTCGGGCTGCGGACCGCCCACTTTGCACATATTTTAGAGCACCAACCAGCGGTCGATTGGTTTGAGATCATCTCGGAAAATTTCATGGATTGCCAGGGGCGTCCACGCTACGTTCTCGATCAAATCGCCGAGCGGTATCCGATCGTGATGCACGGGGTTTCGATGTCGATCGGCAGCAGCGATCCCTTGAACCTCGAATACTTGCGAAAGCTGAAACGACTGGCCGATGAGATCGGGGCACGCTGGGTTTCGGATCACGTCTGTTGGACCGGGATCGCAGCAAAAAACACACACGATCTGTTACCAATCCCTTACAACGAAGAATCGCTGCGGCACGTCTGCGATCGAATTCGGATCGTTCAGGAAATCCTCGAGCGGCCGTTGGTCCTGGAGAATCCAAGCACCTACGTCACCTTCCGCGATTCGACGATGAGCGAATGGGAGTTCATCCGCCGGATGACGATCGAAAGCGGATGCCAGTTGTTGTTGGACGTCAACAACGTCTACGTCTCCAGCGTCAACCACGATTTTTCACCTACCGAATACCTCGATTCGATCCCCGCAGATCGCGTCGTTCAGTTTCATTTGGCGGGGCACACCGACCTGGGAACCCACTGCATCGATACGCACGATGGCCGCGTTGTCGATCGCGTCTGGGAGCTGTTTCGATACGCTTACCAACGCGGCATCCGGGCTTCGACGCTATTGGAATGGGACGCCAATATCCCCGAGTTCGACGTGCTGCATGCCGAGGTGTTGAAGGCTAAGGCTTATCTGATGTCGGCGCAAGCGGAGCCGTCGGACGTTGATGATGTTTCGCCGGAATTGGCCAGCGTGCGTCCGACAATTCCCGTCGAGACGACCGTCGATCGGGCGGCGGCGACGCGTCGCAATGCGATTCCGCAGCCTGCGTTGTTCAGCCGAGCGGAGGTCGAATAGATGGAATCCCAGTCACGCGGATTGCAGAGCGTTCAGCAATGGATGCAGGCGGTGATCACGCATCCCGAGGGGGTGCAGAGCGGTTCGCGGTCGGAGACGGCCCGAGACGCTTTGGGAGAAGCCGCCGAGGCGAGCTTGGAAGACTTGATCCTGCCATCGCAAAGACTCGACAGCCAGCAGCGAATCGAAGTCTACGCCAACGCGTATTATGCGCGACTGTTGGAGTGTTTAAGCGAAGAGTTTCCCGCTTTGGTGCAACTGTTGGGCGAGGAGACGTTCAACGCGTTTGCTGTCGAGTATCTGCAGTTCTTTCCGTCGCAGAGCTACACACTGGCCGATCTTGGTGCCAACTTTCATCACTTCCTCAGCCAGTATCGCGACGCCGCTCAGGAGGATACAGACGCCGATTCGCAGGAACGGTCGTGGAGCGACTTGATGATCGATCTTGCCCAGCTGGAGCGAACCTACAGCGAGGTTTTCAGCGGACCAGGGATCGAACGGATGGACACTCTTCTCGGTGATGCGTTGGCGACGGTCCCGCCGCAGTCGATGGGGCGGATCTGCTTGACGCCGGCTCCATGCCTGCGGCTGTTGCAACTGGACTGTGCGGCGCATGAATATGCGATTGCCGTTCGCAAACAGGCTGATCTCGAAGGCGCGTTTCCGCAGGTACGACCGACCTACCTCGCGATCACGCGGATCCGTTACGTCGTCCGCACGATCGAGCTGGAGCCTGGCGAGTTTCAAATCCTGCAGCAGCTGTGCGAGGGCATTTCGTTGGAAACGGCGATCGCAAATGTCGCGGTGTTGGACGCTCTGGACGATACTGTGCTGGCACAACAGCTGCTAGCGTGGTTCCAGAAGTGGGCGACCGACCAGATGTTTGTCGACTTTCGCGTCGCCTCATGCTAACGGCGTCGAAAGCTCGCCAACGTAGGCAGCAAAGGTTGAGCGTCGGTCGATGTGTCCTGTTCCAATCGATTGCTGGCGCAGACGAAAGCGGAGGTTCGTTCGGTTCGGCGTGCGATCTGTAGCAATCGTGCGAGTTGTGCGATCTCGACCAACCGATGCTAGCGTTGGCCGGTAGCGCCCGCAGAACCTGCGAAACCGCCATCGCATGGAACTCTTTGAATTGGTGTGAACGGGGGGCCGATAGAATTACTTGTCGGGGACCTTCAATCGCTTCCCGTACAGTCTCCCATGACCATCTTGCGAGCGCGTGCCGCTCTGCTCGGCGTTATGGAATTTTGCATATATTCACACAACCCGAACATTCAAAGAGAGCACCATGCTTGTTCTATCACGCCACCGCGACGAAAGCATCATGATCGGAGATGACGTTGTGGTCACTATCGTCGACATCCGTGGTGATAAAGTACGGTTGGGGATCGATGCCCCACAAAGCATCCCGGTGCATCGCCAAGAGGTGTACGATGCGATCCAACGCGAGAATCAACGCGCATCGCAATTGGGAACCGACGCAACGAAATCGGTACGCGGGCAAGAGTAGTCTTGTCGAGCGTGTCGCTGTGAAAAAGCGAGGCCGCCAGCCGTCGTAATTTACCGCTGGGCTCCACGGTTCGATAGAACCGATCGTTGCGATCCGCTCGACATTTGGACCTGAGGGCACCCGTCCTTGGTTCACACCTACCACCCCAACCTACTCGTTGTGGTACTTCTCGCCTCGCAGTATCGTGAACGCGCGATAGATCTGTTCGATCAGAAAAATGCGAGCCATGTCGTGAGTCAATGTCAGCTTTGACAGCGACCAAACCCAGTCGGCCCGTTGGTTCACTTTTGGATCAACGCCCCACGCCCCTCCGATCACCAGCGTCATCCGCGGTGTGGCGATATTCATCTTCGCCTGCACCCACTCGGACAGTTCGATCGACGTCAGTTGACGTCCGCGCTCGTCCATCAGGACCATTAGATCTTGGTCGGCAACCTGACGCAGCAGCAGATCCGCCTCCTTCTTCATCAGCTCACCAGCCGACAAGCGGCCGGGTTTGAGTTCTTTGATCTCGGCGATCTCCAGCGAACAGTAGTGCGATAAACGCTTGCGATACTGATCGATCAAGTCGGCAAAGTTCTTGTCTTTGGAGCGACCGATCCAAACGAGCTTGATTTTCAACCTGGCTGCCTCTTCGCAATACTATCGCTGCAGTTGCTCGTTCATCTGACGGGTCGCCGCTTCGACAGCTTCCTGCCAACGCGCGTCGCCAAAGCTCTCTTTGAACTCCGGACGGGCGTGAGCAAAGATGATGTGACGCGAATTGTTGACGATCGCGCCGAGTCCCTTGTCATCAAAACCGGCAGCGACGTCGGCAGCCGATCCGCCTTGAGCGCCGAAGCCCGGGATCAGGATCCAAGCCGACGGCATCCGTTGACGCAGTTCGGCGAGTTGTTCGGGGTACGTCGCCCCAACAACCGCTCCAACCGGTCCGTAGCCGCTGGTTCCCAGCCGGTCGGCATTCTGTTGAGTGACCAGATTGGCAACCGCTTCGTAGACGCTGCCGTCTTCGCCGCGGCGATCTTGCAGCAGCCCGCCGCCGGGATTCGATGTCTTCACCAAGACAAAGATCCCCGCCTGCCGCGAGTCGCACATCTCGACAAACGGTTCGATGCTGTCAGCCCCTAAATACGGACTGACCGTCAATGCGTCGCTGCCCCATGCGCTGCGGTCGCCGGCACCGAGATAGGCCGAAGCGTAGGCGGCCGCGGTCGAACCGATATCGTTCCGCTTGCCATCCAGGATCACCATCAAACCCTTGCGATGGGCATATTCGATCGTTTCGGCAAGCGCCATCGTGCCATGGGGCCCCAATTGTTCGAAGAAGGCAGCTTGCGGTTTGACGACCGGAACCAAAGGGGCCACGACGTCGATAATCTCTCGGCAGAATTGGCTGAACGCCGCGGCGCGACCCTGCGGACTGGCGGCTGCCGCATCGCGTAGACCGGTTGGTAATTGCTCGAATCGCGGGTCCAACCCGACGCAAACAACCGATTTCTTGTCCGTAACCGCTTGTGCCAATCGATCGCCAAATGCTGCGTTTTCGCTCATGATCTCTAAATTCGTATTGATTGCCGCGGTAAATCAAACACCCGTTTGCCACATCCGCCACGTCGAAAGCGACAGCATTAGATTATCAGTCATCGACGCGGTTGAAACCCCACATCTTTGCTGCGGATCCACCAGCGAGTCTCGCTGGTCGGATTGGGAGCTCCAGTTGCCGGTCGATTTTCTCAAAGTGTCCGTTGTTTTTTGGCAAAACGATGTCATCGCCAGCATTCCCTTTCTGCTACGATTCCGCGACCGCCAGGACTTCGCTTTCGATTTGCGATGTCTGTTGTCGCCTTCTCTCTCCAAACACGCAACCGTTACGAGCATCCCGCACGTGTCGACGTCATCCTCGCCGCAAACGCCATCCGAATCCTCCCAACCGTCGTCATCCCCGTCGGGGTGGTTCGTCTATATCGTGCGCTGCGGCGATGGCTCGCTGTACACCGGTATCACCAAAGATCTCCGTCGGCGGCTGAAACAGCACAATGCCGGAACCGCCTCGCGCTACACTCGGGTTCGGTTGCCCGTGGCGTTTGTCTACCAGGAGACGCAGCCGGATCAAAGTTCCGCACTAAAGCGAGAACTGGCGATCAAAGCGCTCACGCGACCGGCGAAAGATCGTTTGATCGGTTCGGAAACCAATCGACTTGGGGAACTGGATTGTTCGCCGTGAACCGAGCGGACCACGAATTGGCCCGGCTCCCTGTTGCGTCGATCTCCTCTCACATGCTGGTTACGACACTAACTGATGACAAAACAATCTGAGACCGATCTAGCGATCGCTCATTTGCGAGCCGCCGATCCCATCATGAGCCAGATGATCGATGATGTCGGTGAGTTTAAGATGCGCCGTCAGCGAGACCGATTCGGAATGCTGGTTCGATCGATCGTCTCGCAACAGATTTCAACCGGTGCGGCGCGGTCGATTCATGCCCGGTTGGTACAGCTTGCCGGCGACGAGGGGCTGACCGCCGAGAATTTGGCTCGCTTCTCCGCCGAAGACCTGCGAACGGCCGGGATCTCGATGCAGAAGGCAAAATACCTGTTGGATTTGACCGACAAGGTTATCGGTGGAGAATTGAATTTGCGACCGATCGGCCGGTTTTCGGACGCCCAGATCATCGAACAGTTAACGATTGTCAAAGGGATCGGAAAATGGACTGCGCAAATGTTCTTGATCTTCTCGCTCGGCCGAATGGACGTCTTTCCGCACGACGATCTGGGCGTTCGCGCTGCGATTCGGAAACGCTACGGTCTTGAGGAACTGCCCGACGTTGCGACCAGCCAGTCGATCGCGGCCAATTGGCGACCTTATGCATCGGTCGCCAGTTGGTACTGTTGGCAGTCGTTGGAGCACGACAAACGGATGCAGGCCAATGGGGATCATTAGTCGCGGCGTCGGTTCGTCCCAACCTGTGGTCGAGAGAACGAGGTGGATGTGTTGGACTTCTTGGAACTAGATGATGGCGGGCTGCTGCATTTCCAGCCCAACTTTCTGCCGGCCGAAGTTTCAGATCGCTGCTTTGAACAGCTCCGCGACCAAGTCGATTGGCATCAGAAGCCGGCGCTCTTCGGTCACATGCAACCGCGGCTGTCGGCATCTTTTGGAGACGTCGGTGTCACGTACCGCTATTCGGGGACGGTCAACATCGCATTGCCCTGGATCGCGCCGCTGTTGGAGATCAAGCAGCGGATCGAATCGGTTTTCGGCAGCTACAATTTCTGTCTGCTGAATCGCTATCGTTCGGGGGCCGACAGCATGGGGATGCATGCCGACGACGAACCGGGAATGGGAAACGTGATCGGATCGGTTTCGCTGGGGGCGTCGCGATCGTTTCGGATCCGGCACAACAGGACAAAAGAAACGAGAACTTTCCCGGCGGGAAATGGTACGCTGATCATCATGGCGGGAACGATGCAGCAGTTCTGCAAACATGATGTCCCGAAGACAAAAGCCGATGTCGGCGAACGGATCAATCTGACGTTTCGCCAAATTGCCATGGAGACAAACTGATGGTGAATCGACTCGCTCTTCTGATTGCGATCCTCATGGCAACCGAAGGCATCGCCTGCGACCTGCCGGCGAGCGAAGGAGCGATGCCGCAATTCATCATCACGACAAAACGATCGGACGACAAAGTGGTCGTATCACAGCAGGGGGCGGAGACGCGGTTTGCGATCCAATGCCCATTCGGAATCGGTCGAGCGGTGATTCGACGAACCGCCGACGCCTGGCCAAGCGACGTGACGATTCGACTGTATTTGAAAGGGCTTGAAGATTTCCGAATCGACAATGGCAGCATCGTGCTGCAAGCCTTCGTTGCTTCGTCCGACAAGGATGGCTCCGCAGCGAAAACCGTGTTGATCGAAGGAGATGCGTCGAGAGAGATCGATCGGTCGAACCCCTATTGGATCGAGATCCGGAGGGGATCAGGCGACGTGCGATCCGAAGACGATGGCAAGCCCGAAGAACGCTATTTCGACTTGCGATTGCCCCAAGCGATCTTCCTGACGAATCCGGTGGAGCTGAAGCTGCGATGGATCGATTTCTATCGCAGTTGAGTGGCGGCGTACGTTAGACGAACAAGTCTTCCAGGTCGGTCTCCAACCAATCCTCGTCCTCGTCGAACGGCTCTTGATCCGCGTCGGCGACCATCAACGGTTGAGCGATCGATGGCGCGGCGAAGTGATCTTGATTCGCAGCCGATTCGGTTTGCGCGGCCTCGGCAATCGATTCACCTTCCGGTGACGGCGGTGCATCCTCGGTCGATTCCGATTCGCCGATCGGCGGGAAACCGCCACCTGGGATCGACTTCAGATTGCTGATCGTATTGAGTTCGTTGACGACGATCAAAGCGTCCAGTGGGGTCAGCAGACCGTCGCCGTTGACGTCGAGATAGTATTCGCCGTCGAAGGGGGAATTCAGCGGTCGTGGGCCACCTTCGTTAAGCGAATTGAGGATGATCAGGACATCTTGCGGAGTGATCACGTTGTCGTTGTTGACATCGAGACTCTCGGGAAGGTTCTGCCACGGCGACGCGTTTTCAAGGATCGGGATCGTGACCTCGGATTCCACCGAATAATTCGCATCCGAATTTTCTGTCGCGGTGATATTCATCGTGATCGACGACGAGGGCCCGGCGTAGTCGACGGTCTGATCGTCGCGAAGCTTCAAGACACCGGCGACAATTTCAAATCGTGGATCGCTGATCGTGTAATGGTAAGTATCGTGCGGATCGGGATCGATCACGGTCACCGGGCCGACGGTGGCACCATAGATCTTCTCCCGCAGCCCGCCACTAACGTTCAATGCGGTAGGCGGGTCGTTGAGGTTGAAGACAGTGATCGTGATCTGGTTGGTATGTTGGGTCCCACCTGGGGCGGGATCGTCGACCGTATAGTTTACGACCAAACCATCGTCGTCGGGATAAGTCAACGCTTCGTCGTCGCGAAGTTTCAGCATCCCGTTAACGATTTCAAAGCGACTGTCTTCGACCTCGATCGTATGTTGTTCGCCAACGTCTTCATCCTCGACGTAAACGATTCCGAACGAGGTTCCGGTCGCATGTTCGTCGGTGTCGCCGTATTCGGGGCCACCCAAAAACCGGATGGGATCATCGGCGTCGGAGACGGGGATCACGATTTCGACTTGGGAAACCTCCTCGCCAAGATCGAGGTCGAGCACTTGGACGAGGACTCTCACCTCGGGAGCGACTTCAAAGTTCACCAAGGCGGGATCGGCTAGGATCAACAGGTTGTCGTTGATTTGCACATGGTGGGTTAGCGGTGCAAAAACAATGTTTCCTTGCAGGCTGGGGGCGAGGACCGACAATTTCCCGATCACCGTTCCTGCGGGTGAATTCTCGGGCAGCGGATCGCCATCGAAGACTACGGTTTGTAGCGGAGCGTCTTTGTCGACCACATCGACCGTCAACGTGATCGGATCAGAGGCATCGCGTCCGTCGTGCAGCACATACGTCGCGGTGTCCTGGCCGACGAAATCATCGGCCGGGATGTAGTGCAGTCCCCCCGCGAGACTGATCTCGACCAAACTGTTTTCCGATTCGGACGTTTGCAATGCGACAAATGTCTGATTGGGGGTATCGGCACCATGCTTGTAAACCAAACCGTTGGGAAACGGCAGCACAAAGGAGAGCCCTTGTTTGGTCGCGTAATGGACTGGATCGGAGATGGGTGCCTCGTTTTCGCCCGATATCTGGACGCCAAAATCGATTTGCCCCACGCTGGCGTCGGCGGTCAGGAAGATCGAATGAACGCCCGATTCGGGGGCGGTGATTTTTTGGGTGCCGGTGCCATCGAACATTCGCAGCGAATATGCGTCGGCGGGAAGATCTTCGAACGCAAACGATCCCGATCCATCGGTCAACTGGTACGGTTCGGCACCGTTCAAGCGATTGTCATGGTTTTGATCGATGTAGACGATCCGGTTTGGCAGTCCCGATTCGCCGTTGTCCTGGAGACCGGAAAGGTCGTCGTCGGCAAAGACAACCCCGGTGATCGACGCGAGTACCCGCCGCGAGTCCAAGCTCTCAAAGCCTAACGCCAAAATTCGTGCCCGGCGTCGTTGTCGACGCAATGTTTCTTTATTCGATGGTTGTCGTGAAAACATAGCACTTCGCATGTGTTGCTCGGCCCGTGACGTTTCTGCCCGCATCCTAAATATAACGCGTGTGCCAATTTTAAGGGAGCATTACGCGCGGATTAGAAGCGATTGTTGGGGAGCCGCAATTACGTAGGGAGATCGCTTCGATCGACGGCTTCGAATGGTCCGGTCGTTTTCCAGGTCATTAAGGGGGGCGATCATCCCTATTGTAGATAGGGGCTCGATGCTTAGAAGCTGATTACAGCGATTTAGTTCCCGAAACGTTGCTCCCGATTTTGCGCCGATCGCAAAGACAACCGGGTTGTCGGGGAGACTGGCAGCGTTTGCAAGCTTCCCCGTCGTTTGTATTGCAAGCAATTCGCGGGGTTAGAGGCGTGAATCCCCCGATTTGCTCGACTTTTTGGTATAAAGTCGGCATACTACTTTCTTACCGCTTTTATGGCGGAGATTTTGGCTACGTCGACTCTTTTCAGGGAATAACGATGCATTTGCATTCCGTTGGCTTAGGTATTCTGTTGCTTTCGACTCTCGCGTTGGCCGGATGCAGTTCCGAGCCCGCTCCGACCGCTAGCGAACCGGAAGCCGCGGAAGTTGCGATGACTCCCGACGCGCCGAGCGAATCGGATCCGGGGATGGTGATGGATCCCGCGGCGGTGATGCCGGACGAGGCTCCTCTTCCCGACATGTCGGGAGAGCAATCCCCAGCGATGACTGAAGAGATGGCGATGGAGTCGGAGGGCGTTTCCGAATCCCCCGAAATGATTCCTGGCAGTCCCGAGATGGCGATGGAGATGGCCGCTTCGGGGCACCCCGCTGGCTCCGAAGAAGCGATGATGGCGTCGATGGAGCCCGGGATGATGGATGGGATGGCGCCGGCCTCGGGCGAGATGATCATTGGGGCCGAGGGGGAAATTCAAGGGATTGCGAACGGGGCAGCATCCGAAAGCGAGCCGGAACCCGAGCCTTTGCCAAGCGATTATATGTCGCAAGCCAAGTTGGCGTTTGCCGCCGGGATGGAGACGCGTGCCTATGACCTGTTGTTAGCCCATCTCGTTGCCGAGCCGGAACTGGCCGCTGCGTCCCAGTCGTATCAAAAGGTCGGATGGTCCGAAGCGACCAAGCGTCCCACTTGGGGCTTGCGCGTCGGCGTCGGATTGAACATCGCGGCGGTCAAACACACCGGGAACTTGCATCCGGTGCGCGAGAACATGAAGGCCCCCAAAGAAGCGGGGCGAAACCCAAATGGCGGCCCCGCGGAGGGCCTGTCTGAATCGGTTCCAATGGGCGAAGGAATGGCTGGTGGACGGGCAACCGCTAGCGCAGCGGGGCCCGCGGGGGAGATCGAACAACATGTCGGTTTGGTCGGGGAGATCGCACTGGATCTGTTCGCTGAAAATTTCAGCAGTGGAGACTTTGGCAGCATCTTTTCGTCGGTCACGGCAATCGCTCCCGACAAAGAGGAACCGAAGGGACGGTCGGCCGAGCAGCGGGGGATGGAAGAGGGAATGGAAAGTGCCATGGCGGCGGAGATGATGGCCGAAGGGGGGTTGGAGAACATGGCGGCAGAGATGTCGGCGGAAGGGCCCGCTGGTGACGCGGCCGCTGCGCCGGGGGGGATGGCAGGAATGCTGGGGATGGCCGCGGGGCCCCCTCGCGTTAGCCCGGGGTTGGTCTATCTGGGCGCCGCGCGGCCGAAAGAGCTGTTGGAAAAGGCGAAGCAGGCGGGATTGGACGCCTACTTGCAGATCGATGTTTCGGTGAACAAGAACGAAGTCAACGGTTGGGTCAACAACGATTCGAGCGTCCGCTGGATCTTGGTCTCCACGGGCCGGCCGATCGGACGTGCGTCGAAGAAGATCAACAACAAATCGATCCACCAAGCGATGGAGAGCCGCGAGTTGGATCCACGCGAATTGGTCCTCGACGATTTGCAAGGTGTCTTCAAAGGGGGGAGCGAGGATCTGCGACTCAAACCGCTGCCAGCGTTGACACCCGAAATGGTCACCGCGCGGGTCGGTTCGTTGATCATGAGTCCTCCCGAAAATCCATTGGTCGCCTTGGCTGAGGTGCGATTGTACGCATCCCAAGGTCTGATGACCGAAGATCAGGTCTATTTGGCATTCGATCTGATCATGGGGGATGATGGGCTGATCTTGGCTTCCGGACCGATGGAAGAACGGGTGCTGTTGATCGAACCGTTTGCGCCCAAGCTGACTTCTTATTAATCGAACCCGGTTCGGTTGCGTCGAACGCTGTCCGCGCAATTTCATCTTTTCTGAACAGGGATTTCCCCTGAACCGTTCGCGCCGGCGCTTTGTTTCGGCGGTCGGAAATGTTAACCTCAATCGAGTGCCTGTCGCATTGGGGCGGCCGGCAGACGGGCGAGGCGTCTTTTGTCTTTTTACTGAAACAATTTTAGTTGAGAAAGCGGATATGAGCGAAGCAAACCAACAAGCCCAGGCACCCACGACGGCCGGTGCGGAAGCGTCCACCAGTCCTGCGTCGGCGACCAGCGGATCGATGCATAAATATCTCGATCGAGCGTTGAACGTGCTCGACAAATTTGGATTGTCGAAACGGGAAGATACGCCGCAAGAGATGATCCATTTGTTGGAGAGCGTCAAACATGTCGACGAAGCCCGCGTGTTGGCGATCGCCGAAGTGATCCAACACATGAGCACGTTCAACCAATTGGTTCGCGAGAACGTCGAAAACATCCAGGTCGGCAATCGCTATCTGGAGATCACGCAGATGTTCGATTCGGTCCGCGAGGACAGCAAGATGTTGATCGCCCAATTGGACGATGGGCGGATAGGATTCACTGAAAAGTGGCAGAACTGGTGGATGAAGATCCGTCGTGGAACCCCTTCGGATCGGTTCGATCAAATCATCGATGTCTACCGGGATGTAACGGCCGACACGAAGGACCAATTGAGCCGCGAAGAAGCGATCATGGATGGCTACATCGATTTTCGCTTTGCCCTGAAGGAAGCGGAGGTGTTGGCTAGCGAACTGTTGGACAAACATGGTCCCACGTTAGCCGCGGCGCAACAGAGCCTGGCCGAAGCGCAATCGGCGATCGATGATTTCCAAGGAGAGGACGAAGGGTCGCGCTCGCGGCTTGAATTGGCTCGCGACGAAGCGCGGCAGAAGTTCGAGGAAGAGGATCGGACGTTCCAATTGCTGAAAGACATTACCGAGAACCTATCGATCGGTTACGACGTCGGCGAGACATTGATCACGAAACTGAAACAGACACACGACGTCAAAGACCGTGTCTTCCGGCGTTCGGTCACCTTCTTCACGACCAACGAACACGTCTTCACGATCTTGGGAACCGTCTACACGTCGCAACAGGGACTGCACGAAGTCACACAGGCGACCGAGGCGATGAAAGAAGGAGTCAACAAGGGGCTCGAAGATGTCGCGGATCTTGGCCGTGAACTCGAACGCGCCGCGCTGCGTGCCGGTTACGGTTCGACTGTCGACCCCGAATCGGTTCAGAAACTTGTCGATGCGATCAGCGACTTCCAAATCGAATCGCTGACGATGATCACCGAACTGCGGAAAGAGAGCGAAGAGAGTACGCGACAGATTCGCGCGGTTGTCGAGAAGGGGAAGAAGCGTTTCCAGGAAACGGTCGCCCGACACGCTCAAGAGAAAGAAGCCCAGAAGCTGTAAACCGCCCCGCGGCAGATTCAGACCGCGGCGGCCGATTGGCCGTCGCGTCTTTTTATCGAGACCTTCATGGAACGACCGATGGAAGTGCCGACACGATCACTCGCTGGTCGGATCATCTGGGGCTCGTTTTCGCAATTTGCGTTGCAGCGATCGGCGGTGGATCCCCAAGCGGCGTGCCGCTTCGGAGATGTTGCCGCTGCAATCCGAAAGAACGCGATGGATGTGTTCCCATTCGGCACGAGCCAGCGAGGGGACCGGGAATTCCGAACCATCCAAGCCGTGGGTTTGCGGTTGATCGCCCCGGACAAAGGCGTTCAGAATGTCATCGACATCGGCCGGTTTGGAAAGGAAATTGGTCGCTCCCATGCGGACGGCGTCGATCGCCGCGGCGATGCTGCCAAATCCCGATAGGATCACAACTTTGGTCTCGGGGTGGATTCGTTTGATCGAGATCAACAGGTCCAAACCGCTGCGGCCGGGCATCCGCAAATCGATGACCGCCAGATCGGTTGGCCGTGAACTGAATCTAGCGATTGCTTCGTCGTAATCGCCCGCTTGTTCGACGCGAAACCCACGCTGCTGGAATGCCAGGCTCAGTCGATCGCGAAGCACAAAGGTATCGTCGACAACAATGATGCTCGACGCCCCCAAGGCTTCGGCATCCAGCCCACGCGTGATGGGATCCGCATTGGATTCGAGACTTGCGGAACTCGTTGGCTCGGTCATGTCGCTGCAGTGATCCTTGGGCTGATGTAGGGCGAACCGACGCGATTCGCAAGGCTTTTCCTATTCTAAACCATTGTGCGTTATTTGCGATGCGTCGTCGCCATGGATTTCGGGGTTGATCTGCTGGCGGCGAGGCAGACGAACGATTGCGCGGGTACCGCGGCCGATCTGGGTGTCGAATTCCAAGGTGCCGCCCAGTCGCGTGATCACGTTGCGAGTCAGGAACAACCCCAACCCCATTCCGCTGCCCGGTTGCTTCGTCGTGAAGAAAGGTTCGACGGCGCGTTGGGCGACTTCGTCCGGCATCCCTTCTCCCGAATCGATCACCTCCAAAATGAAGTGCTCCTCCTCGGCGCTGACTTCCATCGCAACGGAGGCTTCTGCAGGGCTGGCATCCAACGCGTTGCCGATCAAATTCCGAATCGCTTGGGCGACAGCTTCCATCGGAATCCAGAGCGTGTAGTTTTCGAAGCTGTCGACGTCGTCGGAGACCTCCACACGGTGCGGATCGCGAACGCCTTCGAGAATCGCATCGACCAGATCGACCAGCGTGATCCGATCCCAATGCTCTGCCGCTTGATCGCCGGCAGCGTTTCGCATCCGCGACAGGATCGCCTTGCAGTGATTGACTTCCGATTCGATCAGGCTGAGATCCTGGCGGACCGCCGCGGGAACATCTGCATCGGCCGCGTGCCGCTGCATTTCGTGAACGACCACGGCGATCGTTGAAAGTGGTGAGGCGAGTTCGTGGGCGGCGCCGGCGGCGAGCGTCGTCAGCGCTTCCAAGCGTTGGCTGCGCGATTGTTGTTGCAGCGCGGTCCGCAGTTGCGTTTGGCGAACGGTCAGTTCTTCGGCGATCCGAGAGACAAAATAGGTCACGACCGCAGCGCAGGTCGAAAACGCTATCAACATTCCATGCTCGCGGATCCGATATCCGGCCGCGTGCGAATCGATCGAAAGCAATTCGATCGGCGTTCGGTAATAGGTCAACAGGGCAAAGCTGGCGATCGACATGCTGGTCAAGATCCACGCCCAGACGGGCCGCAAGACGACGCCAGCGACGGCAAGATTGACAAAAAAGAAGAAGACAAAGGGATTGTCGACGCCGCCGGAGAAGTAGAGCATCGCCGCCAAGGTCAACAGATCCAGCGTCATCAACAGCGAGGCGACTTCGGTGCGATAGAGCGCATCGTCGGTCGCTTGCGGTTCGGTCGGTTCGCGCGTTCCCAGCCAGATCGTGTAGGCCAAGTTCGACGCGGCGGTGAAGCCGATCAGCGCGAACAACGGCTCCAGCGGCAATTCGATCGGGAAAAATCGGGCGACGGCAGTGATCGTGACCAATTGGCCCACGACAGCAAACCATCTCAGCTGCAACAGCCAGGTCGATGTCCCCAGCGGAGACCGAAGCATCACGCTAGGATGAAACAGCCGGGTGAGGGCGGCGAACGGCATGATTGGAATCCGCCCTAATTCATCGATCGCTTGGCCAATTCGTCGCGCAATCGCGCGGCCAATTCGTATTGTTCGCTCTCGACTGCCTCTTGCAATCGTTCTTGCAAGGTGCGGCCGACCGAATACTCGCGCCGCAACGACTCCCGCAGCTCACGCAATCGAACGACCAATTCGTCGGTTTCAAAATGCTCTTCGGCGTCGTGTTGGTCGAATATCTCTTGGATCGATTCCAGTCCCGCATTGATCGCTGAAACCGCCTGTTCCGCCCCGTCGTCTTCGAGTTCGGCGAGGGCGTGGGCCTGGGTGCGATGGAACCAGACAAAAGGACGGTACTGTTCGTGTGTCGTCGACCAATCCTCGTCGGGCGAATGCAAGCGAGCCGCATCCATCAATTGCAACGTGTGGTCGGCGTCCAGGACGGCGCGGCGATAGTGTTGCAGACGCAGCCAGCAGATGCGGCGATGGTAGAACTGCATGAACTCGCGATCGACCTGATTGCATTGTTCGTCGCTGAGCGTAAAGCCGACTTCATCGAGTTCCTGCTTGCGAATCGCCTCGAGAATCGAACTGCAACCCTCGGGATGTTCACCATCGGGGCGGTCGGTCGTTTCCAGCTGCAAGATCCCCATGTCGACCCGCATTTGGATGACATCGCGGCCATCCTCTCCTTTGACCATCCGAACGCTCAGATTTTGCGAGTCGAAAGGCCATTTGCGTAACAGCGGATCGAGATGTTGCTTTTGATTTGTCCCCAAGATGATATCCAATCTGTGTCCAAGCGGCCCGGCGTTCCATATCCTGGCGACCCTTCGAATCGCCCTACGCTAATATAAAATATAACCGATTGCCTGGTTCAAAGAAGGACCGTTGGATCCCCGGGGCTCTCAAGGGCTTCAAACGGAAGCGTCGGTGAAAATAGCAATCGGTCAAACCGCCATCCCACGGCGGCCGATATCGCTAACCGAACGCGAGGTTGCCGGCAAAATGCCCTGGGCCGGCAAAGGGAGATCGCAAATGAAGGGGCAGCCACAATGGGGATCCACGCACGTGATCCGCCAAGAGTCGATGGGCGACGACATGTCAGGTCGTTGCCACGTACGATTCGGTTCTTAGAGGTGGCTGGCGATCCACTCCTTGATCATCTCCAGGGCGGGCAGTTCCAATTCGATGTCCATGTTCCGTCGCCGCACCGCCTTCCAGATCTCGACGATCGTATAGGTCGACAGCGCTGTTGTGAGCGTGATGATGATCCCCCAGAGGAAGCGTTGCTTCAGCCAACGCCAGCGGCCCAGCGATTGGGTCCGTCGCATAATTTGGGCTGTCAACAGATCGGGGTCGATCGATTGCCGAGGCGGTGTTGGACGCCCTTTTTTCTTCGACTTTGCCAAGACTAAATCTCCCTCCTGCGTACGAGGTGCGGAACGGTGTCGACGCGCTACTGCCCATGGGCGTACGACAAACGGGTCGGCAGGACGATGGAATCGACCGATTCCGACAGCGCCGACTTGAAACATTACATCGGTCAAATTTTGCCATGTCGCGCCGGCACGTGGGACAGCGTGGTCTGCGGGGCACAGCGATAGGTACCAAAGTTGGTCTTCGACGACGATCAACGCCCCCTGGCACGGTTGCAAGCCGACCGAACGCAGCCGCAGCGAACTGGGGTGATCGGCGCCGATCAGAGTCACCCGACGGTGCAAGCGCAACCGACGACGACGATGCAGGTAGGTGAGTTCCAGATCGGGCGGCTGGAACGCGACCGCGGGGCGCGAACCGTTGGGGGGCGTTTCAACGCGAACCGTGATTCGATTTTTGCCAACATGAAAGCTCACCCCGCCGTTAAACGCTTCGACGCTGATTTGCAGCTTCGGCACCAGCGGAGTGATTTCCACTTGGCTTCCGAAAACGCAGACCAAACCGACGACATCGGGCAGCGAACTGTCGGCCAGATGGATCTGGCAACCAGGATGGGAACCAACCAACGCAAACGGAAAGGGGAAGGCTTGCGAAACCCGTCGTGCACCGCTGGCGGTGGCGATTTGCACCCCCCAAGGCTCGACAGGCCAAAATCGGCTGAAATCATGCGATTGCGACCGTATGAGTTTCAAGCGTGGTGGTTCCATCAACGGCACAGCAAATCACATCGACTATTTGAACGCCCCGGGGAAAAACAATGCTTCGGTTCGATCGGCCAGCAGACGCCACCGGTTTGTCGGTTTCGCAATCCGAAGCGTCAGTGAGTGACTGATCCGAACCCAGCACTTTCGTGTGGGGCCTGAACGCGTCAGGCCAATCGCGATGAGGCAACGAAAACGACAATCCGCTAGGACGCGGCGAGTTCGCCAAAACACAAAAACGATAGAGCCCTCGCGTATGTTAACCTCCCAGTGAAAGATCCCATACACCTGGTGAGGGAAGGGCTGCAGATTGACTGGGGTGCAGCGGCCGACCGATTCGATTTTGCGGACGATTCGGCGCCGTCTCACGACCGCGCGAAAGCCCCTCTCCTCGGACGGCTAGGGGATCCCGCGAACGATGCTCGGTCCAATCGATTTTGTCAGCCAAACGGGTAGCTTCTGCCAGATCTTGATCCGCCGCTGATTCGCTTGCGAATTGGGACGCATCGCATCGACATCCCCATTGCGGACGTAGTACTGCCAAATCGCGGGCGTCGGCACAGCTCCCCATTGCGCTTTGAACCTGTGCGTGCCGCTGTCGAGGCTGCTGCGGCCAAAGTCGAATGTGTGGCTGCCACGCTCGATCGCTCGGCGCAGCAGATGCCGGTACATCCACATATTGGCTCCCGTATGATTTTGTGATCGCAGGCAGCTCGCACTGGGGACCTCGGTCACACCGTCGGCGTGCACCAACAATGCGGCAGCGCGGGGCTGTCGATCGCCGCTGACAACACACAGCTCCGCATCGCCGGCAAAGGCGTCGAGGATCTTGGCGAACAGCCCTTTGGAGAAGACAGGCGTCCCGAGATCGCGCATGTTGACGGCGAAGACGTTGTAGAAGTGGTCCAACAATTCGCGGCCTCCCCAAGCGATGCGATGATTCGATTGGTCCGCCTTGCGAACCTGGCTGCGGAGCTTCGATTTAAACGATTTGTCGAGCAGATCATCGGTGGCGGGCAAGGGCAACCGCATGTGGACCTTCTCGGTCCGTTGAAAGTTCAGCCGCGGATGTTCAACAGGCAGCTCGTGTCGGAGTTCCAGGTATTTGACATCCAGATCGTCGGCCAACTGGCACGCTCGATCGATCAACCGCGTCGCCGCATCAGTATCGCTCGCCCAGACGCCGCCGGTATTGATGTAGGGGAGCGAGACCAAAAAGCTGCCAAAGATCGGCCCTTTGACGAGCACCAGCGGCAGCATGCCGGCGATCCGATCGCCATCGCGGTCCGTGATCAGGTATCCCGAGTGCCCCAGCCCCAACCGAATTGCATCCCACCAGGCGGGATTATGGGCTGCCAAGCGAGGCCACGACGCGTCGTCATCGGACGATAGATCGAGCCGCAGCCGATCGCAGTCTTTCAGGTCTTCAACCTCGACGATCAGCTCGGTCACCGACACAGACACAACCACCTCAAAACCATCGCAAAACTTAGAAACCTCGGAACAAAAAAAGGCAGGTCCTCGATGCGAGAACCTGCCTTCAAAACTCGATCAACGCCTCCTCATCCAAGGAGGCCCCGAATCATCGGAAGCCTTAAGCGGCGCGTGCAGCTTTGCGACGACGACGTCCCATCGCACAAGCTCCACCAACGCAACCCAAAAGAGTCAGCATCGAAGCGGGTTCGGGAATGGGATTAACAGCCCCCACAGCCGCACCGGATAGCGAACCAACCCCGCCTAAAGCGGGCGCTGTAGTAAACAGCGACGTACCTGGCGGTCCTGGCAATGATCCGCTTGACCCTACGAAAAGATCGTACGATCCGGGCAAACCGCTACCGGGCATTGTTGCCGGCAAGAATGTAACAGGCTCAAAAGTTGTGGCCAATTTAGTAAAGCCAAACTCAGCATTCAATGTCGTCAACACGCCACCACCAACACCTGCTGCCAGGTCAAAAAGCCCCTCAACTTGATAATCAGTGCTATCGAAAGTAGACACAAATTCGCCGAGAGTATCCAAATTAGCTGCATCAATCGAACCAAAGTCTAACGTCGTGCTTGTCAGCAAGGCAGCAGAGGACGCTGCTATATCACCGTTAGTGAAGAGCGGAGAAAGCTGGGCGTTTGGAAGTACATCGCCAATAGAGTAGCCGGAACGGGTGGTTGCCTCCAGCAAACCAGCAACCTCCCCAGGTCCGATTCCTATAAAGTCTGCCGATACAATCAGTGCAGCATAGCTTCCAGGAGCAAGTGGATCCCCACCAATCGTTGAAAGCGAATATAGGCCAAGAAGCGTATCACCATGAACGGCTAAGCTGTTCAAAAATGGCTGGGTTGCTGGTCCATGCACGTATGTTCCCTTAACTCCCGCAAAAGTTAAGTCATCTTGAACTCCGTCATACCCACCAGGATCCACAATTGAAGGAAAAAGACTCGCAGCATTGGCGGATGTCGACGCCAGCAGTAGGGCTAGTAAAGCAAAATATTTAGTCATAAGAAGAATCCTCGTCATTTCGTTAGTAAAGAAAGTCATTCTGTTTGGTCTTGTGTCAAACAAGAATGAGCCGAGGTATGTCGTCTAACAGTTGCACTCTGCGAAGCTCGTCGACCCGCTCACGACGCCAGCGAATCCAACGACCGTCGTGATCCTTGACAACGTTCGTTCGACCGGCCGCCAATCCGAACAAGGGGCCGCTTGGCGTCGAACCGTCGACCATCTGAAACCCAAAATCGATCGGCGCCTCTTCGATAACATTCGGCGCGTCGTCCGCCGCAGGAGCCATCGAAACCACGTCGGGCAAATTGGAATCCAACCCCACATCGATCGCAGCATGCGCAGACGAACTCCCCGCTGCGCTGCAGAAGAGCGCAACAGCGATCCACAGGGTGCGGGAGACGATTCGAGTTCGAAGGAGTTCCATATGCCAAACATTAACCCCCAGAGGAGGTGGGTGCAATCGTTTTCATCGTTAAATTTTGCATCTGCCGGAAATTCTTCGTTGCCCGCTCGCTTGTGGCCTTTCGCTCCGCAAAAGTGCGTTCCCTCGAATCGCCCGACCGAGCGCCATCACCCGGTCCAGCCGCAGCTTGCTCTTGAAAATTTTGACGCTCAACCTCTCTGAGAACTCTTCCTACCTAGCGCTTCATCCACATTTGCATTTTGGGGTAGTGGACGAGGTCACGAGTCCTTTCGCGCCATAGATTATTGGGACTCGTGACCTCCTGTCGATTACCCACAAATATCCCCAAGAGGCTGTGACTTAGTGAGTAGCCGTATTCGAGATCCGTGAGCGGCGAGGCGCTAGCCGCCGGTTTTTCCCTGATGAATGCATTGAGTTCCGAACCGGCGGCTAGCGTCTCGCCGCTCATTTGAAAAGAATCACAGCCTCGAAGGGATTGGGGCAATTAGCCGTAGGTAGGCGCAAACGCCACCTACGGTTCCTAAATCCATCGCCTCTGTGACCGCGAAGCCGGTCACAGAATCATATGCAGGTGCGCTGCGACCGCCTGCGGGGGCGAAACGTCGCGACTCGCTACATTCCGGTGGTATCGCGTACGCTCAGCCACTGGCGAATGGCTGCGGGCGCCTGAGGCGTAGTTGCGACTTGTGGGTAATCGACAGCTCGTGACCTCGTCCACTACCATCACGCCTAAAATCAAAGTTGGACAAACCGCTAGGTCGCACTCGCGGACCGGATTTGCGCCGCGTCTATTGCCCGACCATCCCGGCCAGGATTTCGTAGGCGGCAACGGTTGTCTGGTGCACAGCGAACGCCTTCGGCACAATACCGACCGGTCCCAATGATCCCTCGCCCCGACCAAGGAAAACGATCGGCAGCGGTTCGATTGACAGTCCCGCTCGCTTTGTCAGTCTCAAAACTCTCGGCATATGACCCGCATTGGTGATCATCCCCCAACGCTGCTCTTCATCGGTTGCATCAAACCGTGTTGTCAGAAGCGCAATCTCTTCCCGGGTGTTGTTTCCCTCAAGAGACTCGATCGACGCAGCTGGCACGCCGATCGATTCAAGGAGGATCCGAGCTTGTTGCGCATGCGATATTTCCCCGTCGGAGAATGCTGGGTTACCGCCGGTTACAAGAATCCGCGATGTGCGGCCACTGTGATACATTTGAGCGGCCAAGATCAGGCGCTGACCGTCCCACAATAGCTCCGGCTGCCCACTGAGCCCCATCTTTGTGCTTCCCCCCAGCAAAACGACCGTGTCAAACGACTGATCTGCGGAGTGCTTAAACGGCAACACGGGGCGTTCCAGCAAGTAGTTCATCCGCGCCGCCACCCAGCTGTTTCCCGCAACCCCCAATAGCACGACAAACGCCAAATAGTGCCAGGCAAGCCGGTCTTGTCGCCGCCAAAAGGCAACCAGACAGCCGGCGATGGCGAGATTCCAGATCAGCCCCACCGGCATGACAAAATGGGTGAGGATTTTTTCCACGGCCTGCCAACCTTGTTGGAACCATCCCCAACCGGGCAACCCGAGCCAGAGTCCACCCGCGACCAGCAGGACCCACCAACGGCGCCGTATGAAAATTGAAGTTTTGGATTGTTCGTTCACGGCAGCGAGTGTCTCCAAATTCATAGCAAAGTTAAACTGAGACCGGTTGCTGCAGGCCATCATAAACGGCCGCCATCATTTGCATCCGTTTTGCAAAACAAAAACGTTGTTCCACCGTCGCGCGAGCCGCTTGCCCCAGTTGCAGCCGCAACTCGGGCTGGCACAGCAACTCGCCGATCGCCGCCGATAACTTTTCACGATCGCCACAATCGACCAGACGGCCGTTGGTCTGGCCATCGATAAGCCGAGGGACACCGGCGACACGCGTGGAAACGACCGGCACTTCGTACGCCATCGCTTCTAACAAAACGTTTGGCAATCCCTCCCGTAGACTACTGAGCGCGTAGATGTCCATCGCTTGGTAGTGCATGGCGGGGTCGGCGACAAATCCAGCCAAATGGATCCTATCCCCCAGCTCCAGGTCGGCGATCTGTTGTTCCAGCTCGCCCCGCGCCGGCCCCTCCCCCACGATGCTCAAGCCGACATCGATTCCAGCGCGGATCTGCTGGGCGACCGCATCGATCAACAGATGGAAACCTTTTTCGGGCGACAATCGCCCCACCGCTCCGACCAGCAATCGGGACTCAGGCCAGCCGAGTTCCCCCTTGGCCTGGGCTATCGATTGGCTGCGCCGCGTTTGCATTAGATCGATTGCATTGTCGACAAGCATCAACGACTTCGACTTCACTCCCATCCCCTGGCACGTCTCCAACAGGTCGGTGGAAACGCAGATCACCGCCTCGCAGCGTCGCAGAGACCAGCGATCGATCGCGTAATAAAGGGGCGTCTTCCATGTCTTGAGCACCCATCCGTGGACTGTCGAGACGATCCGCATTCGATGGGTTCTGCGCAACCAGATCCCAACGAGATTGCTTTTGTAGTCGTGGCCGTGCCAAATCAACGGCCTGTTGCCGACCAAGGAGAGCAGCCCCTTGGCGCGTCGCAAGATACCGCGATCGGTAGGTCCAAAATCATCGATCGCCACCAGCGGCGCATCCGCCTCTTGGGCTCGCGCTTCGATCGATTCAAACCCGCTATCGGCGGGATCACGGAAGTAGACGCACAAGCAGTCGTACCCCAGATCGTTCAGGAAGCGAGGCGAATGGAGGATCGTCTTCTCCGGACCACCTCCGGTACCATTGACGACCCGCGTATGCAGCACCAACGGCCACGAACCGGGCGTCGCGATCAACGCAGCGGCGCGAGAATTCAACGACACGCCCGCTGGCAGTTGCAAATCGGTCGGCAGGGTATCGTTGGTCACTGGGAAAACATTCAAGTCAATCGACACGGAAAATAGTATCGTCGCGCCGACTACTGATAAAGTCTAGAATAAGAGCCGTTACTGGATGGATCGGGTGTCAAACCCCAGGTCACTATCGATCGATAGAAGCCCCATCCGCAGAAGGCGCCCACGGCATAGATCAATACATCCGCGGCGTCGCCGTAAAACGGTACCAGGTAGATTTGCGAGATTTCGATGGCAACCCCGGCCCCAACGACAATCGCAAGCGACACGCAACAGGAAGCAAGTCGGGGAGGTGAAACGCGCTGACCTGGTCGCGAGAACGCGTTGCACAACGCCCCCCCCAATATACTAAACGCGATCAATTTGCCCATCAGATTTGAACCTGCCATAAACTCGCTTGTGTAATAATATTTTACGAATGGCGGCGTCCAAAATTGGGACCACGCGTAGGCGACTTCCGCATCGCTGGCGATCCGTTCGTAGCGGCCAAGAAATGCCATCACAACGGCCGCTAATGCGGTAACAACGGCAGCCACACGCACGGCCAGCCGGTCATTGAAACGCGCGATCGGTTCCAATTGCAGCCCGACAACCATCCCCAACAGACCTCCACCCCAACCGCACAACGCGTCTGCAAAGGTTGTAAAACGTGTGAAGATGGGAGCCTGCAACAGTTCGATCAGGATCGGAACTCCTATCAACAGCGCTAAGCCACGTTGTCGCCAGCCCGACACGACCAACAACAAACCGACAGGTAACATGCGAGCCGCGGAGAGTACTAGGCTTAGCGCGAGATGCAATGTGCCTCGCTGCAGATCGATCGAAACCAAATTCAGTTCCGGAACCCAAGCAAAACGGCCTGCCTGCCACTTTGCTTGCCATTCGTTCCCCGAAAACATGATGTCCAAAGGCAACACCGAATACGCGATCAACAGAGATAGATACATCAGCAACAACCAACCCGTGATCCGTCGCGATGAAGGACCGTCCCAGGTCAGTCGACGGACTTGCCGCCATGCGGCGACAGCCGGGCGTCCAACAAACATCCAGGCCAGTGGACCGATCGTGGCCCCGATACAGCCGGCTGCGATATCGTTTTGGGAAACGGTCCGCCGTGGATACCACAGTTGCAGGAATTCGATCGCCACGACGAGCGCATTGCCAAAAACGATGATCGCCAACAGCGCCAACGCATACCGGCCCGTCGTGCGGGAATCGCGATCGGCAGCTCCAGCCAGCAGGAAACCGAACGGAAATGCCACCAAACCGTTGGCGACCCAATCCGCCCTTCGGTAGACACCCAGGTTCAACCAAGGGATTTCCGGGAACCGTTTGATCGCCTCGGCAAACGAAAGGGGCTGGAATTCCAGCGGGACAATCGACGCGTAGATCAATCCCAAAACAGCAAACATCCCGCCCCAGCCGAGCCAACAGCGGAGTCGATGAACAGCGACGGGTGCTGGTGAAAGCATGTTGGTCTGGCGGTCGCTTGTGCTGGTAGCCAAGGTGGATCAAACGTCTTTGGTAAATTGGATGCGTTTTGTCCAAGTCAAAGGATCCAACCAGGTTTGGAAGCGAGGCAACGGGTAGTGCTCCATCTTCCACATCGCGAACCGGCGGCCCCTGGAACGCAATGTGGGTCCGTCGGGTACGGCGGCTCGCCGCATGTCTTTGTATAATCGCCGGCGCCGCATCCTCTCTGGTCTTTCCTGTAGCAACAGCTGACAGACGTGCTGGGGCCGACCACGTCCGACTAGGTCAGCGACCAAAAGCAATATCGTCGCCACAGCGCGACCAATGCCAAGCTGGGTGGTTCGCTTTGCGAAAATGTCCCAATCGAACGGCGTCGCGGAGTTCCCGTGCGGATTTCCTGGTCCACCTTCGATCAAGCAATAGATGTCCCATAGATCCCGATAAGCGCGTCGGTAATCGCCGATGTGAGCAATATTGATGATCGCATGCAGTGTTCGATCGATCGGATCGAGCATCCGAAATGGACTTCCAGCGATCGGGACCGAGCGTTCGATGAATTCGTCCGCACAAAAACTGTTTGGGTCAGCGCGGGGCAACAAACGGAAGTGAACGTCGAGTTCTAATCGTCGATAGGGATGGTGCAGTGGTGGCGTTTCGTGAAGCCAGCGTCGATAGTACCGAGCATCCGCGTCGGATATCTTTTCGTCCGATTGATATCCCGCATCGACCAAAGCACGCTCGACGCAAGCAACCGATTCCTCGGGAACCAGCAGGTCGAGATCGTTGGTGTTTCGTCCCCGTGCCCACGGAAGATCGGCGGCGATATAGGCAGCTCCCTTCAACAAGACGACCCGGTCACAAACCGCAAGTAGAAATTGCCGCAGATGAAGCAATTCGAATTCGACCGTCTTGCGAATCAATTCCTCTCGCTGATTCACTCGCAGCAAAACGTGTTGAACCACCTCAGGTAAAGAGAAAAGTTCAGGATCGGAGAGCCGCCGGGCAATCCGAGGCAACAACTCGGTGTGATTGGCGATTAATATCAAATGATTCCATTGCTTAAGTGTCAGCTCTGCAAGTAAATCCGGCGTATGTAGAGCTTCGACCAACAATTGCAAACCATCGGCCACTCCGCCAACATCGCGAATCGCCGGACCGTGTGGAGGACTCGCCGATCGATGCAACTTTGGAACGCTTTGCGACGGCGTTTCACGCGTCTGCGGCTTGCGAATATTAGATGATGCTGGCCCTTTCCGCGGTGCAGCACGACCCGTTGAAGACTCGGTCAAGCCCAAGGATGGAATGTCATCGAATAGAGAGTTGTCACGCAGGAATTTTTCTGCATCGGCGGCGTCGTCGTAGACCAAATCGTAAGCGGGCAAGTGCTTGGCAAGTTCAACAGCAAATTCAAACCCTCGCTTCCCGAGCAAGCGGAAGTTCAATCCATGTTGCAATAGCCTGGAAAACAACGTCCCCCGTTCAACGCGACTCAGTTGCAGTTCGACATTTGGAGAACGGTGTGGAAAGACGATCGCGACGGGCGCAAAACGTTGACCCGAGAGCTTCCGCGTCTCCTCGGTGGGCAATAGATGGGCGACCCGCACTGGTGGATCGAGAATCCTTCCCGAGGGACCAAAGACGGCCCTTTCTCCATAACGCTGGGACATCATCTCCAATGAATGCCCCTTCAATATCGTCGGGCGACCGAGGCCGGTTATTCGAAAGTCAGCGAGATCGAACAGCGAGATCTCGTCGCTCAACAGGCCCCAGCCCGACATCATTAGCGTCGACGCCAGCGTACTTTTCCCCGCTCCCGATTGCCCCGGAAAAACGATCGCGCCGCCGTTTCCACCGGGACGCACCGCTGCAGCTGCATGTACCGCCAATGCATCATCCGCACCGCGAAATATGCAGTGGCTGAATATCCACTCGATCGCACCGACGGTCAGCCGCGCTGGCCATTGGTGCCAAACTTTACCATTGACCGTTGATATCACCCCTCGTTTTCCACGAACGATTGTCGGATCGTGTCGCACTTGGAACGTTGAGAAATCGGCCGGATCCCTCAGCGGATGGTGGGGATACAACCGGTGCACGCCAACGGCAATTTCAGCAATGGGAGACTGCAATCGAAACTCATAGAGCCCCAGGGTCAATCCGATCCCGTTGCCTCTCAATCGCCGCCGGACTTCACGAAGCGTCGCCTCACCAATGCTCAATTTGTCACTTCCACATAAACAATTCCGATTTCCGCCATCTGGCCCAACGACAACTCCACATACTGCGACAGCTGATGGTCAATCGGCAGGTCGAGCGCCACAGATACTTCGCCGACCAACGTTTGCTGGTTGGCAGCGGAAGAGGGGACCCTGTTCAGAATACGAAGGATTTCGGCATCGATGGCGTTGAGCAAGAAGGCATCCGCAAAACGCGGATTATAAACGGCAAATTCATGCTCCGAGAGTGCTTCAACGACCAAGTCGTCGACCAGAATTCGCCAGCGAAAGGACGCTGTCGATGACTTTAAGTCCAACGGTGGACCCTGTGAAGCTTCCTGTTCGGAGAGCATCAGTGGTTTTGAATGTTGAAGAAGCTGAGAAACGGATCGACTAGTCATCCGTGTCGGTGATCGTGCCGCCCGATACGCCTGAACCGCCTCCGTCGGCGTAGGCCTTTTGAGCCGATCCAGCCACGATCAAAGGTCCGCCCGCCATCGCGGCGGTGAGCAACATCCGCCGGCGTTGCTTCATCGATTTGATGTTGTCGGAGTCCGCAAACAGACATTCGTCTTCCGATTTGATCGGTAGATTCTCTTTTTTCACGTTCATAGCATCACACTTTGCAGAAGACGGAAAGGAAACGGTAGATCGGTCGGCGAAGCGGCGTTGCAGCAGCATACCACAAGAGGGGCAACCTGTCAGCCACTTACAACAAAAATGGATGAGATAACGCCCAATTGGAAGTAGGCGATTGGCTGGGCGCCCCCGTTCTCCATGTTCGACAAAACGGTGTTGGCATTCGCAAACAGCAACCGGTAGGAACGAAGAGACGATTGCAGGCGGCCGGAAGCCACATGAAAGTAGAGTCGAGTCATCGCCATCCCCCCGGGGCCACTGCGTATGCGACACTGCAAACGCAACTTAACTGGTGGGCAGTATCCGAGTTCGAAACTGTGCCGCCTTCGCTTGCCAACTCTCGCTGGCGAGCCGCGCAGCAAGCCGCTCAATTCGTTTTGACGATCCCGCTTCGCGCTGTTGCATCGCCTGAATCGTAGCGGCGACAAATTCTTGTTTATTGGTGACCATCTCCAGACAATCTCGCCAATCGCTGACCGCTGGCAGCGAGGCCGCCACGACGGGAACACCTGTCGCCAGGTATTCTTTCAGTTTCAATGGCTGCATCGCGCGGGTGACCGGCAGGTCGGCATAAGGCATGATCAACACCGACGCCTGACGAGCCAACGCGGGCAATTGAGCAAATGGGACGGGACCGATCGCGGCGATCCGCGGATGCAAAAGGAGCCGCGGATCGGGATCCTGTTGAGGTCCCGCCAATACGATCGTCCCCGAGTTGATCCGATCGGCCAGAGCGAGGACCCATTCGGCATTCATCCGCCGGTCGACGACACCCCAAAAAACAGCCAGCGGACCCGGCAATGAAGCGATCTCCGCCGGCGGTTCCCCGGTTGGTTTCGCCCAGAAATCGCAATCGACCCCGTGGGTCAAGATCGAGACGTTGGGATGCAGAGGACGAATCGCATCGGCGAGATTTTCAGAAGCGGCGACGACACAATCGACTTTTTCTAAAAGCGAGCGTTCCATCATCCGCATCGCATTGGCGGAGAGCCCGGGCCAGACGGAAAAATCATCGACGCAGTAATAGACCCAACGCCGGACCGGCAGCCGGCCGACGAGATCGGCAACGATTGGGATTGTCGTCACCGCGATCGCCCCATCGGAGACATCGTGCAACTGCCGTGTCAACAGTTGTGCGTTCAACGCCTGGTCCCAGCGGTGCGACATCCAGGGCCACATCGTTGGATTGCGAATTGCCAGGGCGGCGGGGAGCGGGGCGGCAGAGACTTGGTCTGCGGCCGACAACCATTGATGCAGCTTTTCAGCGCCACGTGCAACCGTCATTCGGTCCCATCGCGGCGGGCGCATCCCAACCGTGTTGACCCAGGTCGCCGAGAGCTCGGGCAACAGCTCGCCGACGAGATGCTGACAGCTGCTCGGGTGCCGCCCCCAATCATCGGAAAAGACCAGCAACTGGTTCGTCGTTTCAGACACGGTTCGCCAGCACCGACCAATCGAATTCTCGCTTGGCCCGTTGCCGGCCGGCACGGCCCATCGAGTCTTTGACCGTCGAATCTTGGAGTAACTGAACGGTTGCGGAGGCGATTTCATGAGGCGAACGTGCATCGACCAACCGGCCGGTCACGCCATCTTCGATCGCTTCGTAGGTTCCTCCCGAACGGCCTGCAATCGTTGCTTTGCCACAGGCCGCGGCCTCCAGCAATACCATCCCAAAGCCCTCCACGTCGCTTCCGATCTGGCGATTCGGTAACGCAAACAAATCGCATTGCTGATACATCTGCAATAAGCTGCTGTCGGACACCTTGGGGTGCCAACAGATCGACGTCGATACTCCCGTTTCCGCTGCCAAAGCGTGAAGTGCTTGGCGTTCTTCGCCATCGCCCGCGATCGCATATTTCAACTTGGGAATCGCAGAAAGGATTTCAGGCAAGGCACGAATCATTTGATCGTGCCCCTTGCGTTTCTGTAATCGCCCCACCGTCAGGACGACGGGAGCATCGTTCCAGCCTAAAGCATACCGGACGCTCAAGTTTCGAACGGAGGGACAAAATGTTTGCGTATCAACGCCCGGATTTAGAACGGTGATTTTACCCGCAGGAACGTTCCATTGCTCGGTCAGTATCCGTCGCGTGTTTTCGCTGTTTGCGATCATCCCTTGAGCCCGGCAGAGTACCTTGCGCGCCATCCAGCGATGTTGCCGACTGGCCATCACCCCTCCGTCCTCGCTTCCCTGGAGGTTCAATTCCTCGCCATGCGCGTAACAATGGTACGGAGTTCCGGTTCGCATCGAATGCAGATAGGCTAACCAACCCTCGGGGAGCACACGAGCGGCGTGGAGCACGACATTCTCTTGGGATGGCAGTTCGGCTGCAATACGTCGTAGCAGACGCCAATACCCCCAAACGCCGCGCGGTGACAATCCGCCGGTGTCTGCAAGTGAAAAAACAATTCGCCGAATCCAGCTATCTGCGTCCACAAGTTCGTCCGCTCCAGACGCTAACCGATCGACGATCGCAAGGGTCGAATCGCGCGGCTGACGTCGAGCTAGCTCATACAACCAGCGTCCACTTCCGCCATGCGTCGGCGGAAAAATCTCCGACAAATAAACCCTATGCATCAAGCGTTTCTGTGGCAGGCTGGTCGCCGAAATCGGTTAGAGCGGGTTCAACGGCCATGCGGTTTGCGACAATCCAAGTCGCGAGGCCAACCGAACCCAATAGATAGGACGACTCCAACATCGCGCCACTGGAAAACATGCTGGCGGCAAGGTAACCAGGCAATCCCGCCACAACCGCTAGGATTGCCGTGCCGATCCATATCCCCTCTTCGCCATCGAAGACCAGCGTCTTTGAGAGACTTAAGGCCGCGAACCAGGCGATCCCAAAAAAGGAGAAATACAATATCGCCGCTGGTATGCCACAACCCGTGGAAATCTCGAACAGCAGATTATGCAGCCCCTTGTTTTCCGTCTTGAGTCCACCTTCGTAGTATTTAGGCACCAGACGACTTCCTGCGTAGGGCCCCACGCCCAGCAGGGGATGGTCTAACGTGATCGCAGCCCCAGCCTTCCACAATTTAAACCGACTCTCTGCCGATCCATCACGATCTTCGGTTGATTCAAAACTGGACATGAATTCTTTGACAACCGGCGGTCCCGCCAACACCATGGCTGCCGCCACGCCGAGCCCAGCGGCGCTCAACGTATAGCGATTGCGTGGCATCTTAACGGCCACAATGCCCATCATGCCAACCGTAGCCAACATGCCGCCGCGAGATTCCATCAACATGATCTGATGAATTTGCAGAAGGAAGATTCCACCTGCGATCCCTCGCATCCACCATCCCGTCGCAAACAAGGCGATCGCCGCGGAACAACCGGCAATCGGAACCGTCATAATCGTGTACAGATTGTTGTCCCCCTTGGTCCCCCATGGCCGGTTTGCGTACATGGAAAACCCGTCTTGGAAATACTGTTCATTGATTCGAAATGCGCTATACCCCTGCGCCAGGATCATAACCCACAACATGATGTAGATCTTTTTTGGTGAATCGAGCAATACGACGGCCATGAGGGCCATCAGCACGATCTTCCAAAAATTGCTCATGTAAAACGCACTCGCCTCGGGGGCGATCGACTGGTTCATACTGACAAAGGCTAATGCGAGGAACGCAACGAGGCACAGGCACGCGGACTGCGATTTGCCCCAGAGGCGGTTCCCTTGCATGCCAGACAACATGAATCCAATCAACGTGGCAGCGGCGATGTAGGGTTGAAATTGCTGGTCCTGAGGAATCGACCATCGCCAGTTCCAATTCGGTTCTAGAAGGACAAATCCATAAAACCCTACCACTCCGATCCATGGGCGGAAGATTGCGGCCAGGCAGATTCCCAGGAAGGCGGGATAGATGAAGAGGAGACCAAGCATAGGATTGGAAAAGCTATCGCGGTGAGTCAACCAGGTGGCCGATATCTAACCGTTGGGCCGTTTCCTGCAGGTCAAAATTCAGTGTCAGCTCCTTGCCCAATAATTTACGGCTAACGTGTTCCAAACGTTTATAATCCGGATGGTTGATCGACGTACAGTGCCCTTCTTCCAAGGAGGGGCGATCGAGCGGCACAACGTCCCCACCGCAGTGCCGGCGCCAGTACATGATTCCGGTACCGTGGTCGTAGTAGTGTTTCGCCCTCCGTCGGCGTTCACGGTCGCTGGGGCAATTCGGATGGCAATCAAAACGTTGCCACCAACCGGTACCGTGGCGAAATTGATCTTCGCTGGCCGCCGCCGTCGTGCACGCTGCCAGCTCCCAATACCGATGCTTTCGAAAATTCAGCCAATTTCGTCGCCCCCCCAGATCTCGCACGGCGGCGATCTGTCCATCGGTCAGAGCTTCAAACGTTCTGGCGAGTCTTTCCATCACATCCATGCGGCACAGTAGATCTGAATGCCAGAACGCAAGCCGCGGGGTCCAGAGAAAGGCAAATTCCAGCGGAAAATGCATGTACATCAGTGGCAGGTCGAAGCCACGATTGAAGTCCACGACCACGGCATCGAGCGCTGCCGACGGGGCACCAAACCGAGGGTCGAAGCCGACGACAGGCGTCCAGCCAACGGCTTGGACGAGGCGGGTTTGCAGCATCGTCCAGTGGTCGTTGACGTGCCAGCACAACCAGGGCCGTTCGATGCCCCGTACTGCCGCCTGCCAATCCGCAGCGGCGTGGTAGAGACGTTCGAGCGGGAACGGAAAGGCATGCCAATTGCCGATTCCGGTGTGGTGGTCGATTGCTTGCTCAGCCATGAATTAAGGAGCAGGACGGTCTAAAAATAAAACCCTGCCGTAGGAGATCTCCCTGAGATGTAACGCACACTGTCATTGCAACGCCTCTCGATTTCTGCCCACAGTTTTAACAACGGACAAAAACGAACGCATCGCTGACTCCGGCGAATATAGTTCACGCACGATACGTTGTCCTTGTTCCGCGGCTCGAATGCGAGTTTCCGGGTCGGATAGGAGTCGATCGCAACACTCAGCAAAGTCTTCTATTGCGTCAGCACGACAAACTCCCGAATCCTTCCCAAGTGCTAGGCCGTATGCCCCGATGGTCGTGCTCACCACACATCGTTTCAGCGCCAATGATTCCAATATTTTGATACGCGTTCCACGGCCCTCCAACAGCGGGCAAATACTGAGGGTCGTTGAATCGAGGTAGGGGGGAATCGAGGGAACTGAGCCGACGAACTCCACTCCATCAGCGAACCGCCAGTCCCAAGCATCCGGTATTTTGGCAGGTACTCGCCCCACGACACGCAGCGTCGTCCCAGGTCGCTTCCGTCGAATCTTCGGGAACACATGCTCTATAAACCAACGCAATCCCTGCTCATTGGGCTTGTACGCTAGTTCGCCCACAAACAGCAAATCGGAGGGTTCAATCGCAGTTGAATCGTCACTTACAATTGCTTCACGCGGGAACGCGTTGTGTACGACGTGAACGTTATCAAGCCCTAAATACCGCGCATCGTCCTCACTGCAAACGAGAACTGCCCCAAACCGCTTGAGGCTTTGTTTTTCGGCTTGCCGGACCCAGCAGAAACGTAACCACTTAAGCGGCGCAAGGATCCTGGGGCCACGACAGAGTCCCTGTTCGCAAATCTGCGACGGAATATCATCGACATCCACGATACACTTCGCCAGGTCAGATGGAGCCGATGCCCACGCGGCTCCCAAGCGATGCAATACCACTACATCACTGTCTCGTTGGGCTGCGGCAACCTTTGCCGCGAACCGCGAATTGGGGAAGAACAACCACCCCCAACGCGCCGCCAACTCGGACGCTCGTCCACCGTTAGCAGCATAGGGAAAATGATCTACGACTTGCGTGTCAATCCGATCGGAAGACATGCAAGCCTGTTCAAGACATAGCAACCGCAAGTCCGAACCGTTTCGTGGAGGCTCGTTGCGTTTCCAGGAAGTGATCAGAAATACCTGCATGTCGCTATCGGATTCTACCGCCCGTACGGATCGATTTTCGCTAAGGTTGTCCATGCAAACAAAGTCTTGTGAGAACTTTGAGCCAACGCGTAAATGCCATTTCCGGCCTGGCTCAGTCGCTTCACATTTCGCAGTGAAAAGAAAATACTTGCCTGTGCAAAGTCCGCAAATATTATTCAGAACTTGAAGCAACTTACATAACAAGTGATAATACTATTGTATGCAGCCACCAATCAAACGCGTGAAATCTCATAACCGATGTCCACGGTCAATTCCAGTCGGCTCGCAACTTTACGACCTCTGCGTCGAGCTTTTCCAAAATTTCGTCTAGACGAAAGTCCGTGCTAAGTTGTGGACGGCTTCGAATCGCCAGCTTGAGCGCGGTGGCTTTTTCAACTACAGCGTCCTGAACGCACAAGGGATTCACCCAAGCACGTTTACGGATTCGAGGCGAGATTACAGGCGACTCAACTTCACTTGACACCCCAACGCCGCTTGCTCAGTCTGCCCACTTCCACTCCGTGACACCTTCTGCCTCAATTTGGTGCTGCAATGATTTGATACGTATCCATGGGACACGAAAACAATCAGCAACGATGGCGCCATGCATCGCTTCTGCAATGATACACTCGCTCGACCGAATCTCATCTATGATATCACAGACGGATCTACATGGATCAATGTAGTGAAAACCAGCTTTCCGACAGGCAAGCTTCCACTCTAGTCCCCGGTTAAGAAACCACGGTACAAAAGAGACTTTGTGTCTTTTTTTCAAAACCGGCCAAGGCAATAGCCGCAAACAATATGCACCATCACAGATCGATTCACAATTTCCAAGTGCCGCAGCGGACCTTTCCCCTCTCACAAAGCGAATGTCCCACGTTTCGTCTATTGCTGGTAAGCATGCAATACTTCGAACTCCGGCTCCGAAAACAATTTTTTTATCGAGCGCCGGAATGCGCTGATCCAGAATCGTACCAATTCCAATAAAGAGATCTTCGTCCCGTTCGTCAAATACATCACCGAATAGTTGTGGCCACAAAAATGAATTGATCTCGTCGCCGAAGTTTGGAAACTTTTTGTTGCAATAATAGAATAACTTCACTGAATCCACCTTGCTTTGCTCACCCAACACTATTGTTCTGCAACACATGATCGGCGGAGTTCTCGCCGCGCCCGGAGTTCACCTTGCGATTGGTCTTTACGATCGACACGCAGTCTGCGACAGAGTCATTTAGCACAATCATTCAACTCTTACTCTAACGCTGCTATAAACTTCGACCGCGGACCGTACATGGGCTTGTAGGCTGAAAAGCGTTTCGCAACGCTGACGTCCATTCCGTCCCATCTTTTCCCGTTCCGCACGGTTCTTTATGGCAGTTGTCAGGAGAGCGGCCAACGCAGGAGAGTCTGCGACTGGCGACAACCATCCGGTTTCGTTGTCAACAATCATTTCAGGTATCCCTCCAGTATCGCCGCCGATTACAGGCAGTCCATAAGCCATCGCCTCCAACGTGGCATTGCCAAGCGGTTCGATACGCGAAGGCACAACCGCTAGATCGGATGCGGTCAGCCACGCAGGTACATCTTTGCGAAAACCTTTGAATTGCGCCACGACCCCAAGTTCGGCAGCCAGTTGCTCCATGGCCTGTCGGTAGGCGCCGGCATGCTGAATGTCGTCGCCCACAATCAACAATTCGGCCATTTCACGTACAGGATGCGCCAACAACGACCAAGCCTTGATCAAATCGGAAACCCCTTTGCGTTCCACGATCTGCCCCGCATACAGCACGATGACTTTATCGGCAGGCAATCCCAACTGCTGCCGCATTCGAAGTCGAGCATCTGCAGAAGGCACCGTTGTGAGAGGCAAGCCGTCGTACAGCACACATCCCGTTTGCCTGGCTAATCTTGGCGATGCTTGCTGCAGCGTTTCCATCAGATATCTCGAGACAAAAACATGCTGTTCGGCCCCGGCGCGATTCATCCAGTCAATTGCGTTCTTATCGTAAACGAACCGGTGATGGCAGACGCGGGGGATGTTCAAATTCACCGCTGCCGAGGAGACGATCTGATGGGTAGGCAAGTCATTGCTGTGAATGATATCGGGTTGGAAGGCACGGAAGAATTTCCGCAACCGATGGCGTGAATTTAAATAACGCGGGAGCTTCCACTTGTCTCGCATGGGTAAGTCATAGACACGACAGTCTAAACCCGCCAAGCGAAAGCGCTCAGCCACTTCGTTTTCAAAGCCTGTGAGCACCACCACTTCATGCCCCGCCTCGACAAGTCCAACAGCCAATCGTTCACAGGCGACTTCCGCGCCGCCCAAAAAAGGCGAACGGGCGGCAAGACAGATACGCAGGGTACTCATAAGACAACTCGCTTGGCATTGCGTTGCTCAACCATGGACGTAAAAACTTCATCCGAATGGTTGTGGCTTGCCCCCCAACGCCGGAGTATTCGATGCGCCGGCTTTTCCACACTGTATGTCACCACGACAGCAACCAGCACGGAAACTAATGCCGCCAGCCATTGCCCACTCCATAGTGGCCAACCGTGCTTGGTGGCGGTGCGAACAATCGCATAGCCGACGTTTTCATGCACTAGATACAGCGAATAGGAAATCGTGCCCAACCAAATCAGCCAACGATTCTCTAGCCAGACCAACCACCCCGACGAGGCCGCATAGAGCACTAAGCCCAGAGAGGCAATGATCGCTAGCGGATACAACTCGACTCCACGTCCGTACGCGTTTAACAAGCAAAGCATTGCAACGACTGGTAACATCGCAGACCAACGCGTACGGGCTTGGTAAACCCAAACACCGAAGGTGAACAGGTACAGATGGCGAAGCAGGGGGAAATAAAGCGGCAACTTCCACCATCCGGGCACCCGGTCCCAAGCCTGAGGAAATACAGCCAAAGTATCGAACAGCACGACAGCCGCCATCGCCCAAGGCAACCATTGAATCCGACGGATCGCGAGCGTAAGCGCGACGCAAAGGTAGAACAACAACTCAATATACAACGTCCAAAACGAACTATTGACGTTTGGAACGTCCCATGCGGTCTGCAGCATCGTGACATTCGCAATCACAACACCAAGAGAAAGTGGCCTTTCGGGGACCAAACCGGAGACGAGGACCGCAGCGACAGACAACAACAATGCTACCCAATAGGCAGGATAGAGACGAGCAAATCTTCCCCACAGGAAGCGTGTAGAACTGGACTGACGCGAGGCGGACATCAAGATTACAAAGCCACTGATCATAAAGAACAGATGGACTCCGTATTTTCCATCATGAAAACCTGCAGCCTGGACACCGGACATAGGTGCAAAAACCGTGTAGTGGTACACCACGACTGCAACCGCTGCAAGACCGCGTAACGCGTCAAGCTGCATTAGCCTTGCTGCAGATTGTCCTTTGACTTTGTTAGTTGGCTGTTCCATAAAATGTCGGGGACATCAACCACCACTCATGCCACGGGGGCATCGCAAGCGTTGAACCGGGTCACGCTTCTGGATCCGAACAGGACGAGTTGTTGCTACCTCTACAATCCTGACGAAGTAGGGTACGGTAAAGACTTAAAAGCTCAGGAACTCTTGCGACAGAATTAAACTTTGTCGCGACACGTTCACGACCTCTCCTCCCCACTTCCTCTAGTGCTAGACGGTCTTCGAGCATCCTAGCTAACCTCTCAGTCAATTCATCGATATCGCCATTGGCAACAACCTGGCGTGGATCCCCAACGACCTCGGCTACTGACCCACCTTCATATCCTACCACTGGCTTACCACACGCCATCGCCTCGCATACGCTGTTGCCAAAGGTCTCCAGTTCACTGGTACTGACAAAAATATCCATTGACTGCAGAACGGGTTCGATATCATCGACGTGTCCGGTTCGGAGAATCCAAGCGTCGGCATTAAGAGATGTGATCATTGCATTGATTTGCTTCCAATAGTCTTCCAGGCCAGGAACGGCACCGCCCGCGATCATCCCGACCACATGAGGATATCTGCATCGCAACTGACGGATAATTTCCACGAAGTCCTCCAACCGCTTTACCGGCCGAAAAGCACTCGCAGTGCCAACCACAAGAGTTTCACTACCAATGTCATGTTGGGATCGGAGCAATTCACGCTCGGAGGCGCGGCGGCCAAAGTCCCGCAAGTCAAGGCCTAACCTTACTACGCGCTGTCGATCAGAAGGAACCACTCCCTTGACGATTGGCGCACAACGCTTTTGCTGGTTCAAGCTTGTCCACAACAACGCCGCGGGAGCACCGTAGGAACCGAACATCCAATCCGCCAACTTTCGATCAATATCAAAACGAACATGACAAACAACCGGTTTTCGTATCAGACGCCCTAAGAGGGCCCCAAACGGATACACGTTGTGCTCGTTGCAATGGATGATATCAGCGTTCTTTCCCCATACTGCGACACGTGCCTGGGCGCCTGCGGCGGCCCAAGGCCGACGTCGGTCGAACCAAGGCAAACTGGAATTTAGTGTCGCAATGCCTTTAGCCGTAAGAGTCTGGGACAATCTTCCCGTCGGACAGACCACGCGCACCTCATGCCCTTCTCGCTGAATTTCCTCCGCCCAAGTCAATAGCGCGCGCGCCGTACTCCCTAGATTTGGATTGTTGGTAAGGAACAGGATATTCATACAGAAGCACCGTTAACATCCACAAGATCGCTAAGCGTGGCGGGTGGCGATCCAGGAAAAGCAACGATATTAAACTGTGCGTTCCCGTGGGCGTCTACGTTTGCGAGCAATTTGATTCGGTCCCATTCAATCCGGTAGCAGCTGTAACCGAGCTGCTGAAGTTGGCTGACTAAATCAGCGGCATTGTCTCCAAACACCTTTAAGAAAGCTGGAGATAGTTCTAGAACAAGACACGGAGCAGATTCCCCCCACTGTCCAAGAAGAGCGCTAAGCCCTCGCAACACGCACATCTCGGCCCCTTCGACATCGATCTTTATAATTGACGGGGGATCGTCGACAGACAATAATTCGTCGAGTCTTATCGTTTCGATCTCCTCGGTCGTTCCGCATGTTTCTAATGGACGTAAACTGGATATTCCTGAATGCTCTCGAGGACCGATATTGATACTCGCGTCGCCAGTCACATCGGAGGCAGCTTGCCGTCTGACAGAAATATTCACGCAGCCATTTAAGTCACAATTGCGGACCAAACGGCTTCGAGTTGATGTGACAGGCTCGAACGCTAGCACCCGCCCATTTTTGCCCTCACATTGCGCCCCAAGCAAAGTGAAATAGCCGATATTTGCGTCAATGTCGATGAAAAAGCCGTCACGCTGCAGAGTGCGTTTAAGGATCTCTCGTACCATCGTTTCGTAGGTACCTGTCGCGTAAATATGTTGATCCACATAGTCCGACAGATCCAGTTCCATTAAAAACCCGTCTGTTGTGCGAACTGTTTTGCGTCCGCGTGGACCACTAGGACGGCGCAAGGCAGCAAGCGTGTGCCGCCGCAGACGCCATTTCCCGGGAAAGTGGACGTTCGCACGAACCAACGCCGCATAACAGCCTAATCCGTATTGCTTGAGCACCTTCATCATCCCTTCTCAACCTTCGTCTCTGCAGACTGTTGGGCATCGGTGGTGCACACTGGCCTTGCTAACGCGAGCAGATAGGTCTTTCGGTATCTCCAATTCCACGGATCAAGCTGAATACTTTTTCGATAGGCTGCTATGGCAGCCTGTTTGTCACCGAAACGCCAATGGGAGTGATACCCAAGGTGCCACATGTATAATTTGGCTAGCTTTCTACGCAGGGCTAACTTTGACGCGCCCGATAGCGCAACCTGTTCCGACAGTTGTTCGTATCCACGAATTAGCCCCTCCGAAAGTCGGAGCTGCTTGTGCCGTGGTAAATTGAGCGCGGCGCCCGATGAATTATTATCGTGCACACAGTACTCCACATGAACGCTATCGAAATACGCAAAACGAATATTCGCCGCCAGAGCCCGAATTACGATTACCTGGTCTTCCGCTTCGTTGTAAAACTCCGTCGCAAAGCGGCGTCCTTGAAAAAAGCGAGACCGAATTACAGAATTCTGTAATCCCGAGTAGAGCCCGGCGCCATCCAGCACTGCTTCCATCAAACCGGCCTGCTTCAAGACATACAAATCGTCCCGGCGTTCGACAGGCAGATTTCGAAATTTCCGTGCTCTTCCTCCCTCCTGAAAACAATTCTCATTCAAAACCCGCTCCGACGCGAAGTCGACGATGCGACTAGCGGAATAGACCCAGTCGACATCCTGATTCAACTCTAGAGCGGTGACACATTTCTGCAGGTGGTGCGGCAACCACAAGTCATCACTGTCATAGAACGCGACGTACTTACCACGAACGTAGTCGAGCCCGGTGTTTCTGGCGGCGTATGCCCCTTGGTTCTCCTGGCGTAGGTATCGATACGCTTGAGGCATTCCGTTAACCAGCTTGCGCAGCAGGGGAGCGGTTTGATCGGTACTGCCGTCGTCGATCACAATCAATTCCCAATCCGTCAACTGCTGCTCGCGGATCGCAGCAATCGCCTTAGGCAGAAAGGAAGCCCGATTGAACGTAGGCAGGATAATACTGACTAACGGCTGACGGCTCATCCGCAGGCCTCGAAAATCTCGTCGCACAAACGGTTCATTTGGATCGAAAGCTCATACGATTTACAAATGGTTTCCATCGCTCGCCTAGAAATTTCCTGCAAATCCGGTCGAGGCGTGCGCATCGCTCTGGTGAGTGTCGCATCATAGTCGGCAGGCTCGATGGAGTGAGCGAGAAAGCCATTTTCTTGATGTCGGATTACATCCGGCACACCGCCGACCGGTGTGGCAACCGGAGCACAGCCACATGCCATGGCCTCTAGAAGCCCCAGTGGCAGTCCTTCCTGACGGCTGGAAAGCAAAAATAAATCAAATGCTGGATACACATTCCATGGCTCGGACGTCGCCCCCATCCAGCGAATCTTGTCTGAAATTGCAGTCGCTTGCGATTGCTCGATCAACGTTGACTTCAATGGCCCGTCGCCGTAGATCAACAAGTAGGGTGAGGTTTCGATCGAGGCCAATGCAACCGATTCGAACGCGCGAATAGCAACATCGATGGCCTTCGCATCGACAAACCGACAAACCATTCCGCACACAAGCGCTTGCTCGGGAATCTGTTGCTCTTGCCGGATCTGATCGCGTCTGCTCGCAACCGGCCGAAACCGATCTGTGGCGACTCCATTCGGGACCGCTACCGTCCGCCTGACCGGATAACCAAACAGACTGACCAATCGATTTCGCGCCGTACAGCTGACCGCTACAATTCTAGCCGGTCCAATCGACCTGCGCCATCGACGCAAGCGATACGTAAATTGCCAATACCCCAATCGGGGAAAAAATCGTCGGTCCGCGTAGACAGGTTGTCTTGGAGCCGTATGTTCAATGGTTACGATCCGGCGCCCGTACAGCCTGGCATATGATTCAAGCTTGCCGGAACCGGATCCCAAGCCGCCCTTCGGGCATACATATATGTCGGCCGCGTAGTTCCTGAACAGTCGCCGACATGCCGCCCAAGACATATCCTCTGCGAGCGGAAACTCATCGATCGGAACCTCGGACGCGTCGACGCCGTGTAAGCGTAAGAAATTTAACAGAGCACTTCGCTGACCTGCCTTGACAACGAGGGCCACCCGTTCGCAACGTTGCCGGAGGCATTCGACCAATTGAATCGAATGCAACTCGGCTCCTCCTTTGTAGCCGTCAAAGAACAGCAACACGCAAACAGACCGTCCGGACATCTCAGCGATTGCCTTGGGGGAAACGCCGCAATCAACTGCATTTCCTGAATGCTGCAACGGCATCACCGCAGCCACCCTTGCCGCAGATAGCTCAACAAATAGGTCTTCCAAAAACGCAGATTTCTTGGCTCCCACCTCATGGCTCGTCGAAAGCACGAACGAGCTTCTGCATAATGCTTCTGTTGCAAATGTCCATGATACCCAATCTGCCAGAATCGCCCCGCCGCCATCATGTGACGGATTCTTCGCCGCTGATCTACCGTTAGCTCAAACGACGCCAGCGTTTTCTCGCCCAAACCTTCAAGGTCCTCATAGAGTCGGATCAGTTCGTGGGCAGAAAGTTGTCTACCGCCTGCCGAGGTTGTGTTTGCATCATGAGCCCACATGATCGCGTGCGGATCGAACAGCCGAAGCACCCCGAGGCCACGATCGGCCAATGAAGCAAAAAAGAAACCATCTTCACCGATCCGCAAATCCTCGGGAAATCGAGTGTCCCCCAAGGCTTCGCGGCGAATCACAAACGTTTGGATTTCCAATGGCCCTTTGCCTTGAATGTAGGACTCAAGCACTTCCGCCGCCTGCAAAACAACCTGCTCGCCAACACCATCGGGATTCAGTTCACCGCCAACCCCAAGACTCGCTCCAAACGTCTCGCCGGTCGCTTCCAGACGCCTTTCTGCGGATGCGGAACAGGCCTGGACGGCCCCGTCGTACTGATCGAGCGCAACCAACGATTTTTCGAGGTGCGATGGCATCCATTCGTCGTCACTGTCCAGAAACGCAACATAATCTCCTCGCGCGGCATCAATCCCCGTGTTGCGGGCGCCGGAGACCCCTTTTCCGCGGCAATTGCGGAGCACTTGGATGCGGGCATCCTCTGCCGCGAAGGATTCCAGCAACGCCATCGATTGATCCGTGCTGCCATCATCCACCACGAGCAATTCCCAGTCTTGAAAGGTCTGGTTTTGCACCGACGCGATCGACCGCGGCAACCACCGCTCGCGATTGAACGTTGGGATGATCACGGTGATCCGAGGTGCCAGCTTAACAGGATCGCGATTTTCAGCCATCGTTATTGCTCGAATTGAGCCGGAACTGCGTCACAAGGGGAGGGGAGGAAATAGAGAAATCACTTCGCAACCTTTGTTTTGGGCTTTTATACAAAGCCTAGCCCCCGGCAGCACAAAACTGGATGAACCACACGAACACCTACTTACTGACGGCCGTTCGGCACTCGACAGCCAGACCACTTCGTGACTCTTACCCCGCACAAAGTCAAACCAGTCAGTTCCAACGAGGGTTAGCAATTACCATGCAGGCCAGGCAATCGACGAGCAATTGCCTCATCCTCACACGGAATAAACAGATAGTTACTCAAGGATAATTCACCGTGAGTTTCGATTCCATTTTGCAAGCTGGCAACAGTCCCATCGTCGAAGGCACGGTAAATACAATAACTATGGCGTTCCAATACTGACTGCAATTCGTCTGTTCTGCGCCGTCGTTCTCGTCCTCGATCAGACAAATCCTCGTACACGGGTAGCACTTCACAACAGATAAAAGGGCGGGTCCGAGCAATTGTACTCCCAAGGCCTTTCAACACGCCTAACTCTCCACCTTCCACGTCAATTTTAACAACCGCGATACCGTCAATGCCTATCTCCGCCAGCAAATCATCACCTCTCATCACCGGAACGTACTTGCTCATTGAATAAAAGCTCTCGTCCCGAAACCCGCGGATGGCACTCGCCGACGAATCGAGATCATGCTGCAGGAACAACTCAACGAGAGCGGAGTTCTCCGCCATTCCGACAGATACAACATTTGCATTTGCAAGACCATTTAAGGCAATTATCTTATTGGCGTATGTTGCCGCAGCCGGATTCGGCTCAAATCCGTAATACCCACTACTTGAATTGAGGCTCATCCATTTGACGAGCGTCTGGCCAACGTTGACTCCCACATCAATAAAGGCTCCCGTTTTACTTTCGACCAAGACTTTCAAAATCGGGGTCAACCAATTTTCTCTCTCCACCGCATTTCTAAGTCCAGAAGCTAACTCTGATGGAACAAGAATTTCGCTCCCATGAAGGACAAATTTCTGCGTGGCGTCTATTGTTTTGGACAACCCGCAGTATTCGAGTAACTTTGACGCAAATTGTTTGGCGACGTTGTTCATCATGGTGCTTTCGGGAATGCAGCTGCAACCTTATTCTTGGCGAGGCAGTACTGCCCCATAATACTATTTCTATTCGAGTTACCCACCCCAAGAGCAAGCAACGCTTTCGCTTGGCTTTGGTTGCTGCCCCTTACAGGTGTGAAGCGACAGTGAAGCACTCTTCGCACAATTGCCCCTTTACGAACAGAGAGCCGTCAGAGCTACGGCGTCGCTCCACAACGGCGCAAGTCGCAACGCACCCGCTATCGCCCTTCAACAAAAAGCCCTTTGACGCGGAAAAATGGAGCGGCATCCATTCATCGTCGCTATAGAGAAACGCTTCAAACTCACCTCGCGCGGCATCGCTTCCCGCATTGCGCGTTCCGGCAACGCCTTTGCAACGTTGACTACGAAGCGGTCGAATGCGTTAGTCTTTTTCAGCCAATTCGTATCGTAGCCCCAAACTCCCATCCGTACTGCCATTTTCTACAACCAGCATTTCCCAATCTTGAAAAGTCTGGTTCTGCACCGACGCTATCAACCTGAGCAAGCAACGCTCGGGATTGAAAGTGGGATGGTCACCGATACTAAGGGAGCCCCCGAATCGGATTGTCCTAGCCCTGCGCCCGCCGCCCCGGTCGACGATGAATGTTGTACGCTCACTCGCAAAGACTGTGGCTGCTCGATTTCGCAACGGAATTCTGGCGCCACTTGACTTGGACACAGTCCTTCGCGATCGACAAGGCCTCACGGAAGGTCGTAGAAGCCCAAACTCCACCCACAATCGCGTCTCGGAGATGCTTGCCACAATAATGCACCGCTCCCTGATGCATCGCGATTCTGGCACAACGAAGGTGAAACATGCTCCGTCGCTCCCGCAAGGTCCGGGGGGGACCTAGCAATTGGCTAGGCGACCACTCGACCCCCAGTACAGCAAGGGATTGCTGCAAAGCGATCAGCTCGTCCTCGGTACAGCTTTGATTTGCACTCGCGGGATGTTGTCGGTACTGGATCGCTGGCCACGAAACATTTGCCAAAAGGCCAATGCTACTAAGCCTTAAAAAAAACTCAATATCCTCGCCGTACTTCAGTGTAAGGTTATATCCGCCAACAGAGTCTACCGCGGATCTGTGAAACATGCTGGCGCCCTGCGTAAGCGCATCCCCATCGCCCGTCCGCAGGCGGTCCACAATCCCTTGATGATCATGTAAGTGCACCGATCCTGCAATTTCCATACCATAGGGGCAGATCTTGATGTGCTCTGCTCCCACGCAAACAACATCAGGATGATCCTCCAAAAAACGAAAGTGTCTTTCCAACCGCCAGGGGAACGCGATGTCATCCGGATCCATCATCGCAATGTATTTACCGCGCGAGATGTCAATGCCTCGCTGGCGAGTAACGGCGCGTCCCATATTCAACTGATGAACAACACGAATTCGATGATCCTGAGCAGCCAAGGCATCGAGTATTGCGCCGGAGCGATCACATGAACCATCATCTAAAGCGACGATTTCAAAGTCACTCAATGTCTGCCGCAGCAAGCTATTGATTGCCTCAGCGACAAACGGTTGCTGGTTATAAACGGGAACGACGACTGAGACTGTAGGTGTCATAGAAATCGAAATGCGATGACTTGGGAAACGGAGGCATCTCGGATCAGCGGTGAATCAAGACCATGTCGCCGCCAGCCTTCAAGTACAACAACGCTCCACACACACCTAGCAGCCCAATCGAGAAATAGCTCAACGCGACGCAAAACTTTCAATTGCGTCTTTCAAACAATAAAGCCAACGCGGATAGAGCTTTTTCGTAAGCTCTGATGGCAATTCGATATCCGGCGAAGCCATTTCGCCGAGCAGCTTCCGATAACGAAAAACACCGTCCAGATCTCGCTTCCAAAACAACATCTGATGTGGGTACACCAACCGCTCAATTAGATTTTTCCGGACCACCAGCGATTCGCTCCGAGTGAACTCAGCTTCATGCTCATTAAACCACCCAAACAAGGCCTGTGTAGAGCGGAACAGGTGATCCGGCTGTTCTGTCTGTTGGGACGCAGTACGCCGATAGAATGTTAGGGGATCCGCAATTCTCGAGAACGGGCCGAGGTTTCGCAGTTCCAAGAAGAAAATAATATCTTCACTGTCACGCACGTGCTCGGGAAATCGAACCCGTGCAGCAAGCTCCCTTCGCACCAAAGCGGTCGAAGGGAGGACACACCACTCCAAAAGCATCTTCGTCTGAAAGCCAGGGGCTGAGTGACTCTCCGGCCGTGCAGGAGCCTCAACAGGGACGCCGTTTACCAATAGGCAAAAGTCCGTATAGACACATGACAATTCCGGAACCCGGTTGAACTGAGATATCTGAGCCTCGAGCTTATTTGGCTCCCATAGGTCGTCAGCATCTAAGAACGCAACAAAATCACCTTTTGCTAGCTCGATACCTCGATTTCTCGCCACCGACTCTCCGGAGTTGGGTTGCCGGTATACGGTTACATGCGGCGCAAAAGACTCGGCGATTTCGACAGAGTTGTCCGTCGAGCCATCGTCTACGAGCAAGATCTCCAGTGGCCGGTGCGTTTGTGCCAATGCCGATCGAAGGGTTTCATCCAAATACGACGCACCGTTGTAGCACGGGATGACAACAGAAATTGTGGAGTCGTTCATTGTTGGTTCGTTTATTAAACACCTCGCTTGCAAAGCGCTAAGTGCTGCAAGCGCAAACTCCGTTAAAGCACTGTGTGGCGTCTGGAAAGCCCAAGGTTTCGTGGCCTGCTTGTACTCTTTTGGATCGCACTTTGATCCAATTGAAGAGGAATACGTCTGTTCGGATCGGAGAGGGTCAGTCGTGATCAAAACGATCGGACGTGGTTCGAAGCCTAAAACAGAACTTGCTCAACACAATTCCACATCGCGGTTGTCTTTTGGCCATATTCATCCCTTCCACGCTCAAGCGATTTTGCGGTGGTCGGGCACTCCAAGGCCTTTGTTATTGCCTCGTCGATCTTTTGGTTGCTGAGGATCGGTTGTAATAGAAGGTCCGTGATTCCAAAGTCGGAAAACAGGCAACTGTATTTGTGGCTCCAGCCTACGCCAACAGCGGGGACCAGGCTGCACAATGCACTCACGATTGCATGGTAGCGGGAACCAACGACTAACCGTCCGTTGCTAATGAGCCCCTTGATCATGAGCGGGTCTTTTTCGGTTACCAGAGGTACTTTGTTTCCAGCAATTGTTCGTGAAAGTTCCCTATCGCCTTGCGAATGGGCGAGAACAACCGGTCGTTCCCCACGCGCCAAAAGATTTGCAATCACGATCCGAAAAAATTCCAAGTAGTTCGCCCTGTGTAAGTCACTGCCTTTTTCTAGAATCATTACGTTGGGGATGAGCCAAGTTGCGCCGTGATATTCCCGGTATTGATAACATGTCAGGGCAGGCGCAAGAATTGTAAAGTCTGGGCTGCGTTCAAATGGCACCTGCACGTCAAGATGCTTCATGCTTTCTACAGAAATTTTATCCCGTGGGAAAATGTAATCAATATTGTCGCAGGCCTTTTTGAAGTTATCGGCAATTGCCTGATCGTTGAAGGTCCCGACGCTTTGCGGTAGAAGGATGATTTTCCTGCCTTGCTTTTTCCATTTTCTAGCGTTCGTTAACAGTTCTTCCGTTTTCGCTCGCCCCCACTGGTCACCGTACGCAAACCCCGAGGCGTCTAGTGTCGCATCAACTGACTGATCCGCAACGATGCCATACTGTTGCAGAAAATACTCCGGAGCGTATTTGCTGAAAAACCAAGTCTTACTGAATTTGTCACCTTGGATTAATGCAGACAGTCCCGCGCGACCACGCCCGCGAAAGTTGTCACAGGCAGGTTGGACGGCACAACAGACGTCGTTGTGTGTTGTTCCTGCCCATCGGCCAATTGCGTGCGCCATCAGTTGAGCTCCTGCGTTGTGGCGTCCAGTCCCCGTAATTTCGATATGGCATGTCAACGGTTAACCCTCATGTTGTTATAGCTTCTGAGTTCTTCAAGTGACTTCTTTTGAGAAAATGCAACCTTCTCTTGGGGGTCGGCGTAACCAACGGCAATACACATCACCGGTCGTTCATGGATTTCAAGTGTTAAAGCATCTGCTATTGCCGTTTCTCTTTCCTCAATGTCTGGCCAGTTTATGCAGCATGAACTTAGCCCGAGGGTTTCGGAAGCAAGTATAAAGCTCATTGCTGCGAGGGATGCATCGATGTAAATCAGATGTCGATCGCGTTCGTGGAAGTAGTTTGTCTGCGAACCAACAATCACCACGAAAACTGGAATGTTCTGGGCATAACCTGCCGTTCCCATTGGCAGATCAACAAGATTTGACAACAGAGGTTGTTCGTCGACAATGATGAATCTAAATGGCTGTCGATTACATGCGCTTGGCGATTGGGAAGCAAGCAAGATTGCTTTGTCTAACAGATTCCGGTCGACCTTGCGTTCTAGAAACCAGCGGACGGAACGTCTGCGAATTGCTAGAGCGTGCAGGTCATCGTACGATACCGTGGGAGGGTTTGTTAGATTGCGCAGGTACGGACGCTGTGGGCTGAGATCGCTGGTGTTCACTAGTGATGCGTTTGTATATTTTTGGCGGGCAGCGTTGATCAAATGGTCTGTATCTGCAACAGCCGAAAAGTACTCGTTTAATATCGTATCGGCCCAAGTCAGTATTGGCGGAGCTTTAAGTGCATCACGTGCGATGGCGTTCGAATACAGCGTGAAGACAGCCACAGTCTCTGTTATGTAGGCGTTCGCGAATATTTCCCGCCTTGGTTTCATCAACAGGGCTTTTTCAAGCCTATGTATATTTCTCGTCAATAGGGCCGACGAGGACACAGCGTTGGCGTTCATTCTGCCTTCAGCATATTCAAGCTTTGCAGCCGCTAATGCCTGTTGTTCCCGAGCGAATGAGGAATTCCATAGGCAATAATACCAAGGTGCAATGGATCGATATTTGGCTGCAAGTCGCAAGAAAGTGGCGTCGATGCGACGGGAAATGGTCAACCTTAATGGCTTTATGGATGAGATCCCAGTTCGGACAATCTGCCGAACGCTGCGCGCCGATCCTTTTACTGGGTTCGCGATGTTTTTGAAGTTCACGGAAATCAGCTCATTCCAACATAGTCGTGGCTGTCAATGCTAAGATCGGAGCGATCTTGCCGCTTGCATTGATATGGGATTGATCGACCACTGCGTGTCTCCATACACGATAGTAGTTCTCGCCGGGAAACTTTTTCCTGTTCCGTATAAATCTTCGTGTTGTATGTCAAAGGATCGACAGGCCGTAAGTAGTTCGATGGTGTTTCGGCCCTCGTCGAATTGGATGTCAACTGTATAAGTTCCTGGCGCAAGGCGACAGTTGCGTAATGCGCAAAAAAGTTCAACTTCGGTGTTAGCGTCTATGTGAATTGTTTCAGGGTGTTGGTAGTCCGTGTGAAGCGTTACAACGCGATTGCCTAATGAATCGAATACCCGGATAGCGAGCCGCGCATTCTCGATTAGTCTGTGAGCAATGATAGCCACTCGGAATTCAATCGTATCCGTTACGTAGATCAGCGCGGACTCAGTGTCCTGCGACTGAATCGCTACTTCCGATACTCTTGTTCGATTTAGATCCGAAGATGATAGTTTTGAGTCAGCGCTGACTTCTATTTGTGATTTTAGGTAAATGGTTACACAATCATCGATGTCGCCACTAGCAATCATCGATCCGGCTTCGATAACACATCCTGTGCGACATAGGTTGCTGACTGCCGGAATGTTGTGACTTACAAACAATACCGTCCTACCCTCGCCTGCAACATCCTGCATCTTCCCCATGCACTTTTTCTGAAACTCTGCATCCCCCACCGCCAACACTTCGTCGATGATCAGTATTTCTGGTTCCAGATGAGCTGCTACCGCAAACGCCAACCGGACCTTCATCCCGCTGCTGTAGCGCTTAATAGGAGTGTCCAGATACTTTTCAACTCCTGAGAACTCGACGATTTCGTCAAACTTTCGGTCGATCTCTTTTTTGGTCATTCCTAAGATGGTGCCGTTTAGATAGACGTTTTCACGGCCCGATAGCTCGGGATGAAAGCCGGTGCCAACTTCCAACAAACTCGACACGCGGCCGCGAATCGTGGCACGTCCGCTGGTCGGCTCGGTGATCCGGCTGAGGATCTTCAGCAGCGTGCTCTTACCCGCCCCATTGCGGCCGATGACGCCCAACACCTCGCCTTCACGCACTTCGAAGGAGACATCCCTTAATGCCCAGTGGATGCTTTCGGAGTGGTGCGAATGCATCGACGTATCTAAATGCCGCAGTTCTTTGAACTTTCGCAGCGGTGCCTTGAGCAATCCGGTCGCCGCGGACAACAGTGTATCGGGAATTTCTTCCGTTAAACCAATGCGGTAGGCCTTAGAAAGATTTTCGACAGTGATAGCAGTCGTCAAGCTATTACTTCCTCTATTATTGAACTATGCATACCGTGAACCAAAGCGACGCTCGCCTGCACAATCAAGCCACATCCGCGAAGACTTTTTCTCGGCTGCGGAAGAACATCATTCCGCTCAACAATGTGACCGTCGCGGTGACCGTTCCAATCGCGATCCAGCCGTAGGGCATCGGACCGCTGCCCAACAGGGCAGCCCGAAACCCTTCCACCACGCCCACCATCGGATTTATCGCATACAACGACTGCGGCCATATCACCCAGCCGCCGGGGAGCGTGTACGTTTCCGGTACGCTGCTGGTCGGATAAATCACCGGACTGGCGTACATCAGCAATTGCACAATAAAGGTCAGCGCGTGAGCGATGTCGCGGAACTGGATCGCCAGCGCCGTCAGCCATAAACTCAACCCCAAAGCCGACACCATCATCAATAAGATCAAATAGGGAAGCATCAAAATGCCCGAGTTGGGCAGGCGACCGAAGAAGAGTAGCACGCCCATCGAAAGGGTAAACGCGATGAAGAAGTCGAACAGTTTTGCCACCACGTCGGACAATGGCAAAATCAATCGGGGGAAATATACTTTGGAGATCATGCTGGCGTTGCCGACCAGGCTGTTCGAACCTCCCGACAAGGCGTTTGAAAAATACGTCCAGGGAATCAACCCCACCAGACTGAAAAACGCATAGGGCACGCCGTCCGAATCGATGTTGGCCAAACGGCCAAAGACCAACGTGAATAACAACACCTGAAAGGCCGGCTGGATGACCGCCCAACCTACCCCGATCGCCGATTGCGCGTACCTCGCTTTGATGCTCCGCCAGGTCAAAAACCGCAGCATGTCGCGGTAAGCGTACAATTCCCCCAGGTTGACGAATTGCCAGGGCTTGGATCGCTCGATCACGGTGATGGGCGCATCGCAGGATTCCGCGTCCATCGCATCCGACACTGTCGCTTCAGGTTCGACCATGTGATCGACATCGCGGATCGATTTGAGAGAGGGTTGGGTCATGGGAATTGTTTTGTCAGCAACATGCTGCTTTTTCTACATTAAGTGCATCGAATTGGGGTCGAGCGATGGTTTGCTAGGGGCCCGGTGGACCGCTAGAGTCAATCGTTCTCTGGAGCGTTTTCAATTCGACCGAGGTATCGGCTGTTTTCAGATTCCAACAGGTTTTCGTAACGTTGCACCTTGGACAGATAGTTGCGCGGCGAATCGAAATTCGAAAACGGAATTCGCAATCGCCAGATGCAGCACTTCTGGGCCTCCGTCAGGATTTCCACGCCCAACGCCTTGATACCCGAATACCAGCTGCAATTGTTCTGACGATACGAAAAATTGGGAGTATCCGATTCGGTAAATCCAGCTCCATCATCTCGTGTCCCAGTAAAGATGCATCCCGATGAGACGTGTCCCCAAGGGATCCCCAACGACTCACACGCTTCTCGAATCACACCCGGAAGCACGGCGTTGCCCGATAGACAATTCATCTTGTCGAGTTCACAGGCATCCACATTCGGTTTCCCTGTGTAGCCGGCGCAGTTGATGACTGCGTCGGGTGCTACGTCCGTGAGTCGTTTGGATAGCGAGTCGACCGAATAGATGTCGCAGTTGGATCTACCGATTGTCGTCAGGCGGTAACCACGGGTTTCGATTTGGCGGGCAAATTCTCCGCCGACGTATCCGGTCGCTCCAATGAGTGCGATGTGCATGATGTGTTAGTCGTGGGCCAGGGTTATTAAGTGTTTCAAACTGAAGCGTCCGTGGAAATGGAAACCCGACGCGTAAGCGAGGAATTTGCATGCTTCCTCGCTTACGCGTCGGGTTCCCAACAATCCCCAGACTCAAACACTGATTTGCCCTGAGTCGTGGGCCATCGACTTGAACGGTGACTGAAAAAACGTTGTAGAATGCGCATTGTAAATGGATCAAGCGGTTGCCAAGATTCGCGCGGACTTCGTTCCTGTGGGTGACGGTGAGTCTACCTAGGCAAGTGTTTGCAAGTTGGTTGCAGGTCCAGGGGTTAGATTAGTTGCGGATTAGCGGCCGGATAGTGGGTTCGCTGCGTTTCCTACAACAATCACTCGTGATGCTGTCGGTTTGGTGACGATGCTGCCGGCTCCAACGATCGTCTGTTCGCCGATGTCGGCCAGGACGATCGCTCCGGCGCCGATCCAGCTGTCGCGGCCGACTGTTACTCGCGCTTGTTTGCCCGGTTGCAAGCGGATCGGGATGTCGAGTCTTGTCGTTCCATGGGTCTGCGGTCCGCTGGGGATTTGCACTGCGGGGCCCAACAGCACGTCCTGCTGCAGCGTCACCAAGCCGAGCATGCATCGCGGGCCGATGTAGACGTTCGCTTCGATCCGCGCCCCGACTTTCGATAGCAGGGTGCCAAAACCTATAGTTGCTGTGGGGGCGCAATGTTCCAAGGCCATCCGGCAAAAAGCGACGCGCAGATAACTGCCCAGCGTCCCCGGAAGCCACGCCAACAACTGGGTGTGCGTCTCCAACGATCCATCGCGGCCGGCAATCCGTCCCAAGATCCCGTGCGTGAGCCCAAGGGGCAGGATGATCAGGGTTGCGAGTCCGCGGCACGTTGCTTTGATTGCTGGTTTCAATGCGTCAAGGTGGTGCAATACGAGTGGTTTCGCTAGCGTTGGGCGACTTCGACGGGGGCGAGCGCTTGGTAGTGCCGGTAGTAGGCGGCGATCGTCTGCTGCAGGTCGAATTTCTTCACAACGCGGGCTCTCGCCATCTCCCCCATCGCTTGCGACTTGACCGGGTCGCTGAGCAGGTTCTGGAAGCGGCCGGCCAACGCTTCGTGATCGCCTCGCGGGACGAGGAATCCCTCCACGCCGTCCCCTACATGTTCGCCATTGCCACCGACATCGGTCACGACCGCGGGGCACTGGCTGGCCATCGCTTCCAACAGCGTCAACGAGGCCGCTTCGCTGACACTTGTCAGCGTAAACAAATCGACGGCGCGAAGAATGTCGGCCACATCGGAGCGAATCCCCCAAAATTCGATCGAATCGGGGAAGGTTGGCGAAGGGGAGTTAGATTGGGCGAGTTGATCGACGAGCGATTCGATTGCTTCGCGCTGGGGACCGTCGCCGACCAACAGCAACCGAGCATCGGGCAGTTGTTGATGCAGTTGATACCAGCCGCGAATCAGGGTGGCGTGATCTTTGACGGGATGAAACCTGGCGATACAGGCGGCGTAGGGGCGATCGAGGTCGAGCCCCAATCGACGCCGCAGGTCGGCTTGTGTTGCAGCGTCGCCACGCGGCGGCAGCTGTTCGAGGTCTACTCCATTGGCCAACGTGAAGGCGGCTGGAAACCCTTCGATCTGTTGCAGCGCGCGGGTGCTGAATTCACAACAGGCTGTCGTTCGATCGGCGTAGCGTTGCAACAGCAACCGGTTCGCCCAACGCCGCTTGGGCGAGACGATATCGGGGTAGTGCCGCCCATGTTCGGTGAACAGGATCTTGACCGGCGCGCGGTGCAGCAGTCGGGCCAGGGCGGAGTAGAAAAATGGGGTGTATTGATGGGCGTGCAGGAGCTCGATGCCGCGGCTGCGAACTTCCGCAGCCAGTCGTCGGGGAACGTTGCGATCGAGCCCCGGTTGGCGATCCAAGACGACGACGGGGACGCCCGCATCGCGCAGCTGTTGCCCCAGTTCTCCCAACGCGTCGAGACAAAAGACTGTCGGTTCGATCTTGTCTGCCAGACGCTCGATGATTTGTTTCACCAACACCTCCGCACCCGCCACCTGCATCACATGCATCACAAAACCGACGCGGAGCGGCGCCTCTGGCGGACGATCGACGGCCGTCGTTTGTTGGGTGGAAGTTGTTGAACGGGAGGTGGCGAGGGACATTTGGACGCAGGGACGCGAGCGTCGTTTCTTTCGGGGGTTGGATTGCCTAGATCAGGCGCGGTGGGATGAAGAGCGGCGTGGCGTTCCAAGCGGAACGCTGAGGTTGGATGCCCGATCCTCTGCGAGGAGCTGGCAGGTGGCTATCGATTCCATCGATCAAGTAAATACCAAACGGCAACAGGTGGTGATCGATTCCATCGATCAAGCAACTAACCAACGCTAGCGAACGGCCGCTACTGTCATGGTCCGCCATAGCGTTTTGTTGGGACCGTGTCATGATACGTTTGTCACTGACCGGCGCGACAGCAATAAGCTATCGAATCCAGTCAGTGTGGCGGGCCATGTGTAGCGTTGGCAGACGAGTTGCCGGGCGTCGTGGGCAATTCGCTGGCGCTGCGGTTGATCGCGACAAAGGTCGACAATGTGTTGAACCCACTGGTCGGCCGACTCGGCGATCCGCAGGTGCTGTCCATCGACGGCGTCGATTCCGGTCGCTGCTTGAGCGGACGCGACAACCGGTTTGCCCATCGCCATCGCTTCGAGAACCTTGTTTTGGATTCCGCGGGCTATTAACAACGGAGCGATCACGATATCGGACGAGCGCAGGTAGGGTCGAACGTCGGGGACCGCCCCGGTCACTTGAACCCCAGGCAATTGGGCGAGCTTTCGGACGGCGGGGCTAGGATGTTTGCCGATGATATCGAAGCTGATTTCCAGGATCTCGCGTCGCAAACCGCTCCACACATTTTCCAGAAACCATTCGACAGCCGCGACGTTGGGCGGATAGTTCATCACGCCGACAAAAGCGAGCTTTGGACGCTCGTCGCCACTCCGATCGGGATCGACCGCAGCGGCGTCGGAGGGCTGCGGGTTGAAGTACGCGGTGTCGACTCCGTTGGGAACGCCGTGGATCGCGTGCGCACCGGCACCGAGGCTGGTTCGCAACAGCTCCGCTTCGGCATCGCTGACCAGCGTGACCGCTTGCGCCGTGCGGACAGCTTCCCGTTCCAGCCGCCCGACACGTCGAGCTTCGGTCCGGTAGATCACACGTTTCCAAAAGTTGGCTCTGTCGGCGTAGGCGTGGAATTTCTGGCTGTCGACATCGACCAAATCGACAACTTTGGGCAGCTTGCACAGCGGACGGGATCGGGCGTACCGAAGCATGCCGCTGCAGTAAACAAAAACGGAATCAAACGGATCGCTGTCGGCCCAACGATCGACGGTTTTCGCCAACGCCGCCGACCAGAAGAGCCCTTCGGTGAGGGCGTCGCCGCGGACGGCCGACGCACCAGCTCGCAACCACTGGGTCCGTTTCCCCAACGGCGCGATCGCAATCCGCTCGCAGACCGATTCGAGACGCAGGCGGGCGGTGGGGCAGATCGGTTCGTCGGAGACGCAGGCCAACGAGACGTCGTACTGTTTCGATAGATGCTGCAGAATATTCCACGATCGAATTCGATCGCCGCGATCGGGCGGAAAGGGCACTCGATGGGTTAACATCAAGATCCGGCGACGCGGCGTCTGTGCTGTCGGGATCTCCATGTCGGAATCGGAGGCCGGTCTGTTTTCGAATCCGAGCGCGTTCATCGTTTTAGGGCGTTTTGACAATTCATCATGCGAACAACTTATGCGAGTGCGTTATCGTTCCAACGCTGCAGGACGTCGCAGACCGGGGCGAAGCGGAATTCGTTTAAGACCTGTTTCAGTCGTCGCTCGGTGCGGCGGAGACCGACGTAGTGGCGGAATCGGCTGCGCAGTCCAACACCCGCGATTCGCGGTTGTTCCGGATCGACCTCCCACGGATGCAGATACAGCATCGAAGGGTTCTGACCGCTGTGGATCGAGCGCATGGCGTACATCGTCATGGCAACCGGGAACATGCGAAAATATCCGCCGCCGACGGGGATCTTTAGCGGCCCCAGCAGCGCGACCGACGGTGGGATCTCGACGATCGTCCCAGCGGCTGTCTCGCGGTGGTGGATCTCGTGTTGGGCATCGGGAACACCGTAGCGATCGTGGCGGATGGGGAAGACGCTGCTGTCGACAGTAAAACCCTCTTCGACCAAGATCTCAAAGGCCCACATCGATTTGGATGTTATCGAAAAACTGGGGGCGCGGTAGGCGTCGACCCGCTTCCCCGTGGCGTCGGAGATCGCCGATCGGCTGTCGCGAATGTCGTCGCGAAACTGTTGCGGCGTGAGGTTGTAGACCAATTGATGCCAGTAGCCGTGGGAGGCGAGTTCATGTCCCGCCGCGGCAATTCGACGGAGGAGTTCGGGATGGCGATGGGCGACCCAACCGAGAACGAAGAAGGTTCCCCGCACGTTGCAGTCATCGAACAGCTGCAGCAGCCGATCGGTATTCGCTTCGACGCGACTGGGCAACGCTTCCCATTCGCTCCGCTTGATGCGATGTTCGAACCCCGAGACTTGAAAATAGTCTTCGACGTCAACTGTCAGAATGTTTGGATTCAAGATGGAAATGCGGCGTTGGATGCAGCTGCCGAAGCAGAAGGTGTTCGCAGGGGGCGATTCATTTTCGGGAATGTGCCCTTTCCGCGTTCGGGAAGAGCGATTGGATTAAGCCGCATGATGACGTGCAAGGGAGGATGCCGCCGAATCAAACGGCAACGTGCAATCCGGTTGTTAACGAGGGCGAACCGCGATCGGCGACGCGGGATCGATCCGCGCGACCGACTGTTCCCAAGCGACGTCGGCGCTGGTAGCGGCCCATTCTTTGCGTCGCTGCGACGTTTCCAATAGTTCTTGCAACGAAACGGTGGGGCTGTTGGCGTTTGTTGCGGGCAGGTGTTTCAACCGATCGGAGCGGTCGAGCCCCATGCAATAGGTCAACCATTGACCGCGGAGAAAGCAGACACGCAGCGCCGTCAATAGGATCATCCTCAGGTCGAGCCAGGCGTTTGCGTGATCGATGTGCTCCAAATCGAGCGTTTGCTTGCGTTCGACGCTGCGCAGATCGCTGTCGGGAGGAAGATTGATCTGGGCCAATCCCGTAATACCGGGGCGGACGATAAGCCGTCGTTCGTATCCAGCGATCTCTTCACGCAGGAAATCGACAAATTCGGGGCGTTCGGGGCGGGGACCCACCAAAGCCATCTCGCCGCGCATCACGTTGACCAATTGCGGCAATTCGTCCAAATGCAGTTTTCGCAACACATGGCCGACCGATGTGATCCGCGGGTCGCGCCCGGAAGACCATTGGGGGCCATTGGCTTCGGCGTCGATCCGCATCGTCCGCAGCTTGTAGACCCAAAAGAGATCGCCGCCGCGCCCGACGCGTTTCTGCCGGAAGATGCCGGGGCCCTTGGAGGTCAGCCGGACGATCGCCCAACAGATGCCAATCACCGGAGCTGTTATCACCAACAATCCGGTTCCCACAATTCGCTCCAAGCGGTTTTTGCGGACGAAGTAGCGATAGCGGCGATGACGCCGCGGCAGCGCCAGCGGCGGGCTGCTATCTTCTTGATTTGCATACGCCGCTTCTGGCAACAGATCTTCAATTGTCAGCATGCCAATCGCCTGTATCAAAGAGGTAGGTCAAACAAAGGTAGTCGATCATTGGCTTTCCGACGATGCCAAGGCGTGCGCATCGAGCTCCGGAAGGAAGCTGCGGAGGAAGTCTTGTACGCCGGGTTCTTGTCCCATTTCCGGGGGCGGTCCGGCGACCTGGATCTTGTACAATCGGTCGGTCATCCAGACACGCGGGTACTCGGCGGCGTACCACTGCGTTCCATCGCTCCATCCGTACCACACCTCCAGGTGCGGTTGTTCCTCGGTGGTTTGGCGGAACTGGACCCGCCACAGTCGATCGTTAGGGCGGTCGTTGTCGACAATCTCCGCGACGCGTTCCCCCGCCGGTTCGGTCCCCTGGCTGCTGTAGCAGACCTCAGGGGTGTGGACGGCGATCGGTCCACGAGGCCCAAACATGACGGCAACCGTGACGCGTTGATCGGTCGACCGATTGCGATACTCGTGAACCAACGATCCGTAGCACTGCAAGATCTGTTGAGCTTGTGGATCGAGCTGCGACTCGGAGATCCGGTCCCATTGGCCGCAGGTTGTCGGTAGATCCTGCAATTGATCCCCGATCTTTTGCAGGTCGGTTTGTGGTTGCCAACGGCCGTCCAAGACGCCGTGGAAGAAACCGGACAGGAGAATCAGCGACAGGCAGGCGACCAACGCAACGGTTCGGGACCGCATCGGTTGGGATTGGGCCTTTTGCCCGCTGGGACTGTCATCGCTGGCGGCAATCGGCGCCCGATCGGTGGTTTGATTTATGGGGTTCGACATCATGCAGACTAGTGGTTTGTCAAACTTTGATGTTAGGACGGATGTTAGTGGACGAGGTCACGAGCTGTTGATTAACCGAAAGTCGCAACTACGTTTCAGACGCCGGCAGCCAATAGCCGGTGGCTGAGCGTACGCGATACCACCGGGATGTAGCGAGACGCGACGTTTCGACCCCGCAGGCGGTCGCAGCGGACCTGCATAGGATTCTGTGCCCGCCTTCGCGGTCAGCGAGGCGATCGATTTAGGAACCGTAGGTGGCGTTTGCGCTTACCTTCGGCTAATTGCCCCAATCCCTTCGAGGCTGTGGTTCTTTTCAAATGAGCGGCGAGGCGCTAGCCGCCGGTACGGAATTTTCAAATGAGCGGCGAGGCGCTAGCCGCCGGTTCAGAACCCAATGCATTCATGAGGGAAAAACCGGCGGCTAGCGCCTTGCCGCTCACGAAGTTCGAGTGCGGCAACCCATTAAATCACAGCCTTTTGGGGATACTTGTGGGTAATCAACAGGAGGTCACGAGGCCCGGTAGTCTCTGGCGCGAAAAGGACTCGTGACCTCGTCCACTACCCTGAATTCAAATGTGGATGAAGCACTGGGATCGTTTGGGGCAAGGAAATTCCAAGAGCTCCATCGCGGCGGGGCTCGAATCGCCCTGGGGATTGGGGCGAAACAAGGTGTCTAAAGACGTGGTCCGCATCTCAGCGCGAGATCGGGGCGTCCATTGGCGTTGGCGATCAGGAAGCTTTCCGTCGCCCAAACTCCTCTTGAATCGCTTCCAAATCGCGCGTTTCGGCGGGCGTCAGCACCGCCGATTTGATCGCGCGAATATCCAACTGGGCCCATTGCGCTCGCGCAGCGACGCGGTCTCCCGAACGCAACAACGCCATCACAAGGTGAAACCGGTAGTGTGGTTCCGGCGACGACCCCGTCGCTTCGCGAAGCGTAACAACCGCCTCGTCGATTTGATCGTTTCGCAGCAGGACGAGTCCGAGCGTATCGAGCAGTTCGGGGGATCGTCCGTAGAGATCGATCGCTTTGCGAATTCGGGGCAGGGCGTCGCCAAAGCGGCCTTGCACCTCCGACAACGCCATCGCCAAGTTGTTCAGGATGCGTACATTTTGAGGCGCCAATTTTTCAGCGCGTTCGTACAGGGCGACGGCTTCGGCATAACGCTGTTGCGACAGACGCAACGTGGCGACCGATTCCATCACCGGGGCGACCGATTTGTAGCGATGGATCGCATCGTCCAGATAGCCTTCGATCTCGATCGGCACGGTGACCGTGTTGCCGCTGAGAACGATCAGATCGGCGATCAAGGCCAACGTTTCGCCACGCATCGTCTTTTCGAATTCCGTTTGGCAGACGTCCAAGGCGATATCGAACTTGCGTCCCCGGGCCAACGCGATCACGTAGGGGCGGAGGTATTTGGGATCTTCCTCAAACGCTTGTTGCAGCCAGTCGAGGGCTTGTTCGTGGAAGCCGAGTCGCGACAGCGTGCGGCCGGCGGTTTCCCAGGCGCTCGCTTGCGGCGTCCCTTCGGATCCGATCATCTGCTGTGTCCAAGAGGCTGCCAGTTGGGCGGCCTTTTTCTCGTCTCCCTGATGCCGAGCCAAACGCAAACGGATGTCGAGCGCCATCGCCCCGCCATCGGCCATCTTGTCCAATTGATCGGCCAACGCATCGATTTCGGATGTCTGTTCGGCGGCGAGCAAAAGGTCGGCAAAGCGATAGATGTCCAACGGCAACGGGTCGGTTCGCCGAACGAGGATCGTGTACAGACGCCGCGATTCGGCAAAGGGACGGGACGCTTGCCGCGTGTCGCCCGATTCGGTCGCGATCGCCCAACGCCGGCGTTCCAACGCGGCGAGCATGCGGACGGCGTCGTCGTGATTATCTTTGTCGTTGCGAATGACATCTCGCAAGATCTTGTCCGCCTGCTGTTGGCGTTGTTCGTCGCCGCGGTTGATCAAGATCAACGCGTGCAACAGTTTGTTTTTGGCCGATAGCGTTTGCTCGGATCCCAACAAAGCGTCGAGCCGTTTCCAAGGGACCTCGCCGCCATCCCGCAACGCGATCGCAAGCGCCAAGCGGTTGCGGACCTCGACGTGGTCGGGGCGAAATTGAAGGGCGGTTTCCAGCATCTCGATCGATTTGGCGTCGTTCTTCGCCGCCTTGTAGTAATCTGACAACGCGATCAGACATTCGGGGCTTTCCGGTTTGATCCGGTACGCTTTGGTCAGCGCCGCAAACGCCGCTGGTAGATCGTTCAATTTTAGATAGGTGAGTCCGACGAACAGCGACCGCGTTGGTTCGGTGATCTTACTGTTGGCAGCTTGTTGGAGTTCGCGGGTCACTTCCGGAGTACCAAAAAAGGCGTTCTGGAATTGAACACGCAATTGATAGACCGCGAGGCTGCTGTCCCCCGATTCAACCAGTGCGCGATCCAAGGCTTCGCTCGCTTCGGCGATCAACGCTTTGCGGGCTTGCGGTTCGTCTGTCGATTTGGCCGCGGCCGACGCGGTTTGGGCCAACAACAGCCAGGTCTTCGTTTCGCGAGGGTTCCGTTCGGCGCTGGCGCGGGCGAGGTCGAGTCCCTGCCGAAAGTCTCCCTTCATCTCGGCGATTGCAATCGCGAGTTGGGCGACGGTCGAATTCGCTTTCTTCAACCGTTCAAAACCTTGAAACGCAGCTTCCGCTTCGTCGATTCGATTCGCTGTCGTCAATTGCGATACCAACAGCAGCAGGCTCGAAACGCGTTGGTCTCCGCCATCAATGCCGCGACGCAAGGCGTCGATCGCTCGAATCGTTTCGCCATTTCGGGCGGCGATCAACCCTTCGAGACTAATTCCCAGTGCCCAGCGAGGACGCAGCACCGCGATTTCCCGTTGCAATTGATTCGCTTGCTTCAACAGCGCGTCGCGCTGCGGATCATTCGGTTTTGCGCGATCATATTCGTGCAACAGGCGCGATGCAACGGCAAGTCGCCACCAAGCCCCGGAACTCCCTTCATCGTCGCGGAGCATGTTTTCCCAGTGCTCGGCCGATCGCTGTGCGTCGTCCGACGGCGTTTCGGTTGTCGCATCGGCCGTATCCGATGGCGGTTGGGAGAGCGCGAGGCTGTGCAAGCGATAGATTAGGTCGGGGGTGGGTGCAATCGCAACGACGCGACGCAGTAGATCGAACCCGCGTTGCTGCAGCGAATTTGACAACGCGATATCCGCTCCTTGGGTCAGGCATGTCACCGCGTCAGTTGGCGTTTTGGATGCGTGCTGAGTCAAGGTTTCGATCGCGAGTTCCGCTTTCCCTTGCATCGCCAAGACGGAGGCTTTGGTTTGGCAGAAGAGGAGTGAGTCTTCGCCTGCCAATCGGCCCAGATCGTCGAGATGCTGCCGCGATTGCTGCAGATTGTTGGATGACGCGAGACTGATCACCGCTACCGATTGCAGTTCGGGGCTGTCAGGATATTGTTTCAGCAATTGCTCCAACCGCTCCTGCGGCTCCAGCTTGTGCGATCCATCCTCTGCGGCCGGCATTGCCAGTGCCAGAATTTCCATCTGGACCGTCAACCTACGTCGTTCTTCGGGCTGATCGTCATCCATCTTGTTGATGGCAAGTTTCGCCTTTTCCAGCGTTTTCATCGAGGCACCGTAGTCGCGTTCGCTGGCGGTTCGTTTTGTTTGTTGGCGAATCATCGCCTGGGCCTGTTCCAGCAAGATCGCAGCCGAATTGACATTGGTGCCGCGCCATTGATCGATCGATCGATCGCTGTTGCCTGCCTTGCCCCACGCTCGGGCTGCGGCGACTCGGTACTGCATCACGGCGGGCATCTGATTGCTCGCCTGTTCAAATGCGGCGGCGGCGAGATCCCACGATTTGGCCTGTTCGTATGCCGAACCGAGCAGAGCTAATGCGCCAACGCGATCGTTGGCCGCTGCGGGGGCTTGGGAATCGACAGCCTTCTTCAGGTACGCGATCGCATTGACTGTCTGTTTTTGTCGCAACGCCAATTGGCCGTTGAGATAGATCGCGACCCAACGAGCTGCATCGAGGGCGTTCTCGCGGTCTTTGCGTTGCCCGGCCGAGAGTGTGGTGCCAGTTGATCCCGATAACGCTAGGGTGAGCCGGTTGGTGATTGCGGCCAATTTGTCAACGGCTTGCTGTGCGTCGGCGACGGTGCCGGCGGCGACGCTGGTTCTCGCCTGGGCGACATGGAGGTCCAAAGATGCGTCTTCCAGTCGCTCGATTCCAGCGCTCCACAATTCCCACGCCTTCTCACGCTGCTGGGCATCCCAGAACAATTGGCCTCGCGTCAAATAGACAGCTTCGATCGCTTGAGGTGCGACGGGCAACGATTCCAATGCAATCAGAGCGTCCAGAGTTTCTGCGGCGCCCGATCGCGTTTCTGGGGTTGGATCGTCTCGCAGTTTGGCGGCTGCCGCTTGATAGACGATTTGGAAGTCCCAAAACGGATTGCGGGAAAGGTCGGATTGCGTCGGTTCATTCTCGTTTTCTGCCGCGAGCGACTTCAGGCGTTGCAACGCAGCATCGTCCGCTTCGGCCAACAGTTTCGCTGCCTGGTCGGGCTGCGTCGATTGCAGATGGCTGTAGACGGTCCAGATCGCGTGTCCATCGTCTCGCTTTTGGCTCAAATTGGCGAGGACTTCGTCGCCGATCTGCTTCGGCTTTTCGCTTCCGTCGGCTTCCGCAAACGCACCTTCGGGTTTGGTGGTGCATAGTTCCAGGAGAGCCGCAGCGAGCGAGATCTCGTCGCGGTTCGCTGTCCAAGCCGTATAGACGACCGAACCCAAAGGTTGTTGCGCGAGCCATTGCCAGAATCCGGTTTCGCGATTGAATTTATCCGGATCCAGTTTCACCTTGCCGGCTTGTCCTTGGGACAGCATCAACCGGGTTTGCGCCAGCCCGAGAAGCATCTCCGGATCATCCTGCGGCGCGGATAGTTCGATGATCCGATTTTGCGTCTCGTTGACATAACGCGGGCCATATTGCAACAGGCGAGCGATCAACTTCCGTTCCAAAACGGTCCGCTCTTCTCCCGGCGATTCGTCCAATGCGATGACAGCGCTTCGCAGATGGCGGATGGCGCGATCGTTGCGAGAACGGCGTTCGACGGGTTCCAGATCGTTCGAATCGGCTGATTTGTCGGCAGCGCGTGCCAGCTGGATCGCAAGCTGCGTGTCGGACGGTTGAAGGATCCGCAACTGTTCGAGCCAACGGATTTGTTGGTCCCAATCCTGCGATTCGGCTGCCGTATCCGCTTTCGCTTGAATCGATTCGGACAGCTTGCTCGATCTCACCCAATAGATCCCGCCGCAGATCGCCGCGGCAACCGCAGCGACGACCAGGGTCTTTGCCAGAAATCGCAGATCTACTTCCCAACGAACACTTCGTTCGTTTCGTTTTTGAGTCGATTCGATGGTTGCGGAGTTCATATTTAGTGATGGACGAGCGAGCAACGCTGGGGATAACAACAACGCGATTGGTTAGGCGTTTTCGATCGTCTGCGGTTCAGGGCGAGCAGTGAAGTAGCGGTAATCGCCATACCGATAGGCATACTGGCTGCTGGGCACTCCGCTGAAGACGGTTCCGGCGACGTTGGCCCCTGAGGCTTCCAAGCGACGGCTACTCCGGACCACCGAATCGGTGCGGCTGACGTCACGCATCACGCATACCAACGTCGCATCGGTTTCCGAGGCGATCGCCAACGTCTCCCCGGCCGCCAAGACGGGGGCGGTGTCGAAGATGACAAAGCTGTACTTTTCGAGTGCTTGATCCAAGAGATCGCGGATCGACGATGCGCTAACCAAACGATGCGGACTCTGATGCATCTTCCCGGCGGGTAGCACATGCACCAGTTCGCCGAGACTTGTGTCGACTGCGTCTTTCAATTCGATATCGCCCGAGAGGACCTTCGACAAACCGGGGCCGAGATCGAGGCCAAAAATCGCGTGTTGGTCGGGGCTGCGAAGATCGCCATCGATCAGCAAAACGGTCTTCCCCGAGGCTTTGGCGACAGAGATCGCCAACTGGGATGCGACGCTACTTTTGCCTTCACCCGACATGCTGCTGGCGATCGTCAACGTGCGTACGCCGCTCGTCTCTTTCGACAGCAACAGATTGGCGCGCAGGGTATCGATGCTTTCCTCGAAGACGCGTCGTCCTTTGCGAGAACCGAACTTCGGCGGCAGCTTAGCCACCTCGCCCATGATCGGTGCCATCAGCTTGGATTCCAGTTTGGCCGAATCGCAGATCTTCTGCGATCGAAGTTCCCACAACAGGCCAAGGAAAAACGGAATCGCGAAGGCTCCCCCGGCAGCGACGATCATCTTTTTCGTCGGCATCGGTTCGACGGGGGCTAGCGGCGGAGTGGCCTCGGCAAGGGTGTGCAATCCGCTGCCGCGACGACGTTCGGTGCGAATTGCCGCCAATCTTTGATTCAGTTGGCCCAGGATCCCCGCGGCGATCTCACGATCTTCGGTCGCGAATCGCAGGTCCGCTGCTTTGCCGCCACGCTGTTCCAGACGCGATTTCTCGATATCGTATTCCTGTTGAATGATCGCGCGTCGCGCTTTCAGATCGACGAGCTGTTGATTGATCGATTCGCGTTGTGCAAACGAGGCCGCTTTTCTCTCGGCAAGGCTTTCCTTATAGGTTCGCTCGGCGGTCCGGCGCAATCGTTCGGTGATCGCTTCGGGGGCGCGCTGGCGCGCCGCAGCCACGGCGTTGTCGAGTTCGCGTTGTTGTTCCGCCGCTTTCTCTTTCAGCTCTTTGTGATACTCCTGTCGCAGCGGTGCCAGGCCGCGATCCTCGAGGTTCCGGACCCGTGATTCCCGTTCGGCGAGCAACTTTCGGTTCGTGACGACGCTTGGATCGGCCTCTACATACTGGTCGATCTCTTCGGGATAGGGCGTCCGAACCTTCGACCGATCCAGATCGGTGTTTGCCGATTCTTCCCCCATCGCCGCGTTCATCGCGACTTTTGCTTCGAGAATCGATTCTTCGACGATCATGTTTGAAAGGTCGGTTCGAAGCCCCGCGAGGACCGAGAGATCGTTTTCGAGTCCTTCCACGCGATGGGTGGGATCGTATCCGATCACCACCTTGCTTAGATCTCGCACTCGTTCACCATGTACATGGACTTCGTTTTTCCATTGATCGATCGACGGCGTCAGCCAACTCTCCAAATTCGAAACGCGATCGTTGTCCAAGCGGTCGCGAATCGAAAGGAAGGAGTGGGTGATTTTGTTGCAGATCGTCGCGGCGGCGACGGGATCTTCATGTTCGAATTGAATCGACAACAACGTGGAAGAGCCAGCATTCGACAAGCCGACGCTACTGCGCAGTTGCCCGACGTTCAACGGTGTCTCCGATCCATAAAATGCTTGAACCTCGGGGTCGTTTTTGACTTCTTCGAGCACCAGTGCGTTGAGCACCAACGGACGTTCGCTGGCGACAAGGTTTCGCGGCGTTGGCATGATGCCTTTAAACACAACAAAATCTTGATTGACTTCCAGTAGATGCGACGCTTTGTAGACCGGCACAAATCCGCTGAAGACAGCAAACGCCGCCGCGGCGGCAAGCGCGAGTCCGATCGGGGTGGCCCAGATCCAACAATGCCGGATGGTGACCCACAGCAACTTGGGATCGAGATCGGTCGATCCGCTCGGTGCACCGTGAGCTGCGCGGACCGGCGGCCGAGCATGGTTACGGAATTGCGAAGCCGCCTGAGGCGATGAAGTGGGCGTTTTTTGCATTGTCAATTTCCTACGACGAAACGCTACGAAAGCCAGATTTGGAAGAGAAGATGTTCGATCGATGCCGCACGCGACAATCGAGCACTGCCGGTCGTCGCTGCGAACGCTCGCCATGCCGAAACCGGAGTTTGCGGGCCAGCGAGCAACGGCGTCGATCTTTGATGGAAGGTGGTGATGCGGAACGCTGCAGCCAAGTGAGCTCGAGCGGATTGGTAGTCTTGTGCGGTGGAATGCGTGGTGCGCATCGCTCTAGACACTCTGAACCGTTTTCTGCAGACGTTCGGATGGATTGTAGACCTCGACGGGACGATACAACCGCTGCCAGTAGACGTTGACCAGCCACATCAAAAGTGCGGCGGCCGGGATCATCAGGTAGCCCATCGAATCGTGGATCGTTTTGTGCGCCGCGGGGGATTCAAACCACTGGTAGAGAATACAAGTGATCGTGATCCGCAACGCGTTCACCAAGATCGCCATCGGGGCGGCGGCCAACATCAGGACAACACGATCGATCCAGCTGCGGTTGGCGGTTACGGCCCAGAAGTACGCGATCGCAAAGACGCCGACAAAAATTCGTAGTCCCGAGCAAGCTTGTTCAATCATAAAATGCGATTCGCCGATCCAAAGCGTATGTCCTTCGGCGATCGCCGGCTGTCCAAGGATCCGCAACATTGTCGTACTCAATAGGGTTGCCATCCCCTGCAGCTTCCAACTGAGCATCGTTTCGGCTCGGTAGGGAAGCGGTACCAAAACGACAAGGAACAGGATTGCGGGAGCGGCCCAACGCGTCGCCTGCCATCCGAACAGCAACCAAACGACGCCGGCCACCATCGGGACAAGCGACCAACCATCCATGAAGTCCATATAGGCCAATCGCCCGGCGACACGCATTGCGATCGCGATCCCCAGCAGCCACAGACCGCGCCAATCGACCCCGCGGCGGATCCCGGGGAAGCTTTCCCAACGAAGCCACAACAACACGATTGCGAGCGGAACACCTAGGTAACCATGGGAATAATCTGCCTCATTACGCCATGTCTGTTCCAGCCATAGGAACGTTGGGTAATAGGCAAATCCGAGTCCCGCGATCAGGGCCAGTGTCCAAGCCCACAACACACGGGAATTCCATGTGGGGGGCGTGGTGATTTGTGTCGCCGCATCTCCTTTGACTCGTTGCCTGCGACCGGAACCCTGCTTGACGGAGTGGCGTTTCCCTTTGGCTGCGGGGGTTGTGCCCGATGGTTGGGGCGACTTGGATTGCGGGTGGTTGCGCGACAGGGTTGATCTGTCGATCCTCGTGACGGCGCGGCGTTTATTTCTGCCCAAAAAAACGTCCAAGTGCTGTAAGGCGTTTGGTAGAAGTAGTTTACGCGATCCGATGCGTTGGCTGTCGGCGCAGACTTCGTGCTCGTGGGTGACCGGCTTTGTCCGGTCACTTAGCTTGGATTTCAACCGCGGCAGCCTTGCGTTCAACACATGAACGAACGGCTGGCGGGAGTCTGCGGGAGATCGTGATTCGCCATCGTCTGCGAATCCACCCCAGGAAGGTGCCCCAGCAGTGGCCCGACGTCCGGGGGATGTCGTGCTCTGCCCGAGTAGGTATGCTAGACAGTACCTGTGGGGGCGTCAACGAACTGGAAGTCGGAATTCAACCTTTATTCCACAACCTCCATACGACCGGCAATGCAATCTGCTTAGGGGGGCTTTGTTTCCCGCAAAGTTTTCGTGCTCGCATGGCCGGTTCGGAGTGCAGTTGTTGGGTTGCTGACGTCGGTCCACAGGGCCGATCCCCATTTCATTTAGAACTGCCAACCATCCCGCGATTGCGTCGATTTGGATTGGACAACCGAACCATCCCGGTTGACGGTGGATGGGACTTCACGGGATTACGGCTGCTAGCCCAGCGGGCCGTTGGAGCGAAATTTTTCGGACGCTACGTCGAACAACCCTCGCGGTCGCGAACCCATTGAAAGAGAATGCCCGCCGATGAATTGCGTGGATTGGACTATCGAGACAGCCACACCGGAACCCCACCGATCGCACTGCGCTGCAATCGGTGAACGGGTAACCAATCGATCGGTAGTCGATCGAGCCGGTGGGAGTTAAGGTGGGCCGAGCCATGGGAAACATCGATTGGAGAGAAGCCGTCCGGGGGGTGGTGGCATTGGGCCTTGTGGGGACCATCGTCGGTTCGGCTTGGGCGCACGGTGGTGGTTATCTGAGTACGCAGTTTCATGTCGGCATCGCGATCTTAGCGCTCGCGCCGTTGGGCATCTTCTTGTCGATCGGCCGGCGTGAGCGCAAACGAACAAACTGGATAGTCGTTGCCGCAGCCTTTGTTTGGATTGTCGGTTTAGCGCAAACGATTCCGTTGCCACAATCGTTCATCGTTTGGGTGGCGCCAGCGGCGGCTGAAGTCGGTCGCGTGTGGTTGCCGGAGGCTATTGTTGCTGAGGCTGGCATTGTCAAAAGCCAGTCCACAGTCAGCGTTGCATCCACTTACACAAAAACTGCCTTGGCGGTTCCCGCGACGTTTGGCATCGCATGTTGGTTGGCATCGCTTGTCTTTTCCGACCGGCGTTGGGGGAAAGTCTTTCTAGCGGTGATCGCGATCGCGGGAGGTGCGTTTTCGTTCTTTGGATTGGCGGATGCGATTCGATTGGGGCGCGACGAAGCTGTCGAACTTCGTCAACGTTTGATCATTTCACCGGTTGGTGCCGACGATCCGTTTGGTCCGTTCGTCAACAACAACAATGCCGCTGGATATTCAAACATCGCGATCGGCTGCACCATCGGCTTGCTGGCGCTGAACCGCCGGCGTTTGCGGCCGCATGCTTCCGCGTCCCATGCGGCGGCGCCGCCAGATCGGCAGGCTGTCGTCGATCGATCCGGGGCACGGGACGACCGACGTTTTGTCTTTCTCCTGTTGGCGATCATTCTGCTGTTAAACATCGCCGGTGTGATGGGCAGCGCATCGCGCGGTGGTTTCCTGGGGGTGCTGGCCGGTGGGGTTGCGGTGTTTGCATCACGCCCGCGATGGACATCGCGAGGGCGCACGATGTTGCTTGTCGCCGTTGTACTGGCGGCTTCGCTGGGGTTGCTTGAAGTTTTGGGGCTGCGAGCGATGTTCGCCGCTCGCCTGGAAACGCTGTACCAAGGAACGGCTTGGGAAGACCCACGGATGGATCACTGGAGCGACGCGTTCAGCGCGATCGGGTTCTTCTTTCCTCTCGGTGCGGGGTTGGGAACCTATCGCTTTGCGTACCTTCCATTTCAACAATCGGGCGGCCCGAGATGGTTCGTCAATGCCGACGGGATGCCGATCGAATGGTTGCTGGAAGGTGGGATTTGGTTGTTGCCGATCATCGTCGGGTGTCTGTTGTGGTTGTTGAATAGATGCTGGCAATTACGGGCCCAAATCGAAGAGATCGAATCGGACGAGACGAACTTTGCCGATGCGTTATTGACTGCTGCACGGTTCGTCTTTCCGGCGATGTTTGTCAGCCAGTGCTTTGATTATGGAATCTTGCTGCCATCGTTGCTTCTTAGTGTTGCGTGTATCAGTGGGGCTCTGATTGGGATGGGGAATCGTGTCGCGGAGACGCATTGTCCGCCCGATCTGGCGACTACTGCGGATTGTCCTGGGACAATATCCGAATCAATTGACACCGGCCGTCGACAATCAGAAACGGGCTTCGTGAAGGCTACCATCCCGTTGATTCGCGGTGGGACGTCGTTGCTTGAACCGCTCGCATTGATGGCTCTATTGGTTGGGCTGTGGTTTGCGAACGGCGCGTTGTCGCGCGGAAGCGTGGTGCAACAGATCCACCTGCAGCGCAACGCTTATCGGAATCATTCCCCGCTGGATTTTCCACAGCTTGCGGCGAAGATCGCTGCTGTCGAACGCGTCTCGATGGAAGCCCCCGATCATTCCGAAGCCCATCTGTTGTTGGCCCGATTGCTGATCGATCAACAGCGACAACTTGGCGCAAGATATCTAGTCGACAACAACGTGGTGGGGGCGGACAAGGTGAACCGCTGGGTCTCGCCACGAACCGTGCGGCGAGCGTTCTACACGCGGGCATCGGATCCGGCAAACTCCTTGCACGATTTATTAATGCCAACTCAAGCGTTGTCGCAGTGGGAACTGGCCCGACAGCACGCGATCGCCGCGCTGTCGCTTTGTCCTCTGGACGACCGTCCGCGGCTACTTTTGATCGAACTGGACATGTTGAGCGTCGATCCCCAGCAGACCACGCCGGTATTGATCCAACAGGTTCGGATGCTACGGAGCCGGACACCGAGTGTGCTGCAACACGTCGACCGACTTGAAACCGTTCGTGTCGTGCCTCCCCATGGTGCGTCGGACACCGGCATCGAATGAGCGGACGCTGGCGATGACGATTCTCGAATACATCCGATTTTTAGACGCGTGCTCCGCTGGCGGTCGCGTTTAAATTGGTCAGAACGATCACGCTTCATTTGTAAATGGGACAGCTTGAGGAACGATCTATGAGTAACACCGCTGCGACACCGAAGGTCTTGACCGTTGGGGCTTGGAGCTTGCTGGGTGCGACGCTTGGACTAGGCGCCGCCTATTTTGTCTACGTGCGAGAACTCCCCGTCTTTGAATCGACGGCGGTTGTTGCGATCCGTGGAATCGGAGCTGCCAATCCCGCGACGGAGGAATCCCAGGCGGGACCCTCCGCCACCGAACCACCAGGTTCGTCGAGCGTTGTTGGAATCGCGGCGGAGCAACTTGTGATCCTGAGCGAACCTGTGCTCAAGCTGGCGATCGATCCGCGGGATGGGGATGTCGCTGGTTTTCTGCGGCGGCATGATTTGCAGGTCGACTACATCGACAGTTCCGCCCACGAAGGAGCGATGTTTGCGATCAAGGGGCGTGCGGAAACGCCTTCTGCGGCGGCGGAAATTGTCGGGTCGGTTGTCGCGGCGTATGTCGGCTACGTCTCCAAAGAGGATGGATCGGAATTGTGGCAACAGACGCTTGCCCAATTCACTGAAACCCACGCGGCCGTCAATCAGCGGATCGAGGAATTGGAGCAGCAACTCGAAAAGTTGGCCTTGCCTGCGGAGGCCTCAATTCTCAACGGAAGCGTGATCTCGCGAGCGGCGTCGGAAGCCGAGTCGCTGCAGGCCGATATGGAACATGTGGCAAGCCAGAGGTCGTTGGCGGTGACCAAATTGCAGAAGGTGGAATTGCTGTTGGCCGCCGGAGATCCCGATCCGGCGTATCAAGAACTCTTGGCGGTACTTCAAATCACGGCCCCCCCTGCGCCCCAGCCCCAACATTCAGCGATGGATCGACGTGATGCCAAGCAAACCGAGGCGCAGCAGCGTGCAGCGGAGATTGAACAGGTCCGTCAGCAACGCATCGCGTTGACCGAACAGGTGCAACGCGAATTGGTGCCGCTGCAGCAGGAATTGGATCTTCTGTTGTTGAATGTTGGAACCGAACATCCCAAGGCGAAAGGGTTGCGAAAACAAATCGCCGCGGTGCGGGCAAAACTTGCGAGATTGCCGGTCGTTCCCGCATCACTGGATCCCGTACCCAATCCTTTCGATCAAAGAGACGCCCCGTCGAACGATCCTGCCGAAGCGATACAGGAGAGAGATTTGCTGCGTCAGAAGATCACATCCCGGTTGGCAGCCCTACGAGTCGAGATCCAACGCCTCGACGCTCGGTACAGTACGATTGAAACCGAGCTCGATGATGCGGCGACGGTCGTCGCCGGCCAACAGCAGGTATTGCAGGAGGAGCAGCGCTTGCGTCAGGCATTGAGTCAGCAATATCTCGCTGCTGATCAGATCACCCGCACGCTCGCTGCCGTACCGAAACTTGTTTCCCGGCAGGTAAAAGTGGTCACCGTTGTGCAGTCGCCCGATCGTGGAATGCAAATCGCCCCGAAGCTCGGCATGCATCTTGCCGGTGGCGGCGGCCTGGGCGTTCTGGCGGGACTGATGTTGTCTGGATTGTTTCTGGTGACGGCACAGGAGAATCGATCCGACGCCTTGGGATAGGTGGCGCGATGGAGCGGCTGAATCAGACGCGTTGACCGGTAGCCGGTCGGCCGCGTCAAATTCCTTGCAATTCCGACCACACTCCCAGTCCCCCTACACCTCCATTTCTACTATACTCAGGGCGGCAGGAAATTTGAGTCTTGACAAAGCCGACGCTCTATGCATTGCACGCCTAGGTAATGGCGGCGTGCGGTTGTGTCGGAGTTTGTCGAGGATTTCAGGGCGGGTGCTTCGCGGTCTGACGCGAAATCCCCAAGTCCAATGGCCCCTAGAGACTCCGATTGCCGCGTTGGCGCTGTCCTCTTGCTGGATCTCGATCTCCCACTTGCTATTTTCAGGACTACGTTATGATCACGCACAAAATTCTGCTTGCGGCAAGTTTCGCAGCGTTCAGCATTCCCGCCATTGGTCGATCGGTCAACGCGCAAGAATCGCTGTTGCCCGATCCAGTCCCTGTCGTTGCCGAGGCGTATGCCGAGGGAGTTGTCCCGTACGACTTTTTCGGGTATGCGGATGCTGGCGTCTTGAGGCTTCAAATCGTCGATCTGCAAAACACCGGTCAGGTCTCGGTCGAGGGGCTCAACGCCAAGTTGATCGCGTTTGATGGGATGTCGATGACGGCTGCGGTTTCGCCCAGCGGCGCTGTCGAGTTCAGCGGGGTTCAACCGGGAGCGCACAGCATTCTATTTTCGGGGCCGGGAAAGTTTGCGGCGATCGCGATCTACGTTCGCAATCGCGATTCGCAAACCGGCATTGTCGAGCCCTTGTATATACCCACGATCACGGTATCGAGCGATCTCGAAATTCGAAACTACACGAACTACCTGGCCTATGCCAAGCCACAGTTCAAATACGACGACCGGCTGGATTTTGCCCCGGCGGCAACGCGCGCGAAAAGCTATTACAGCGCCCAATTGCAAACCGACGGCGTAATGACGGGGCGCGTCTATGCTGTTTCAAATCAGTCGCGCGAACTCAACCGGACCACCGAGATCAACATCTACCAACGCGGACGCAAGTTGCAGACCGTGGTTTCTGACGCTTCGGGTTGGTTTCGCGTTGCCGGTTTGCAGCCGGGCGTCTACGACGTCGTCTCGACCGGCTGGCTGGGCTATGCCGCTTTCTCGTTTCAACTGCTTCCGGCAGCACCTGCCGCGGCGGCCGTCAAGTTCCGCAAGACGGCATTCCGGACGGCCAACAACAATCGGCAGGGTGCGAGTCCAACGCTGGAAATCCTGCTGATCCCCGGTCCGATGCGACCGTTTCTCCAAGAAGCTGTCGAATCGGAGATGGATCAACGCGGCGAAACGACTAACCCCATGGCGTCACCGGCAGCGGCGGCCGGTTCGCCAGCCGGTAGCCCAGGATCTGGCGGCGGCGGTGGCGGTGGCGGTGGCGGTGGCGGTGGCGGTGCAGGACTGGGAGCACTGGCAGCTGCAGCGGCCGCGGCGGCAAGTGGCGGTGACGGTGGATCTTCGGTAGCCGACAACACGGCTGCTTCGTGCAAAGTCGTAACGAACCAGTAGGCGTCGATTCGACGACGCTTTGACAAAGATGGTTGCATCAGCATCCCGCTCTCGCATGCCAAATGGAATCCGTCGATCGGGAACACGATGTTGTGGCTGGGGGCGGTTAGTTTTTTGTGGATTGGTCGAGGTTCTGTTTCTCACGACTGATGATTTCTTGCAGCGTCTCGGCGTTCCCCTCGTGGCTCATGCCTGAGATCACGACCAATGGGTCAAACGATCTCCAGACCGGCATGTTGGCCAAAAGGCCGGTTAAAACAAATCCGCTTCGCATCACCCAGGTGATGTATCCTAAGGCAAAGCTGGAGCTGGTGATTCCGACCGTGGTGAAGGTAATCGCATTGCCAAACAATTGCCCATCGATCTGGCTGCGAAATGCATCCATCTCTTCCCAAGCCATACCGGGTTGGGCGATGAAGTCGTATTGCGCGATGATGTTTCCGTCGTCGTTGCGGGTCGCTTGGGAATCGTTCGCGGCCGTTTTTTCGACGTCGCGTTCCAAGGTTATCGCTTGGCGTTGAAGTTGCGGTGCCCAGTTGAACTGTTCATCGTCGCCCAACATGACTCCTAAGATCGCCGCATCGTCTTCGTCGGTTTTGGCAAGGTCTTCCAGAATTTCGATCGCTGCAGTCTCGACCCGACGTGGCGTGACACTCTCGTTGGCTGAATTGGTGTTGGCGCTGCCAGCGGCGATCGCTGATTCCACGATGGTCAGCTTTGAATCGTCCAGGTTGTCGGTCAGCGAATTGCTGCTCGAACTATCGTTGGACGATGACCCGCTGTCCCCAACGGATCCCGTTCCGCCGGACAGATTCGCCGCCGCAATCACGATCACGACCTCTTGGGGTTCCGATGCCGCTTGGCCGTCAAAGGCGACGTAGGTAAATCGATCGATGCCGGCGAATTCGACGTCGGGGTGGTAGACGAAAGAACCGTCGGGGGACAGAGTCAACGTGCCGTTGCTGGGGCCGGAGACCAATTGCGCCGTCAGCGGATCGCCATCGACGTCGGTATCGTTTTGCAATAGCCCGCTGCCGGTCAGTGTCTCGCCACCAACAACATCAAACGAATCGCCGCCCGCGACCGGATTGTCGTTAACCGAAGTGACGCGGACGCTTCTGGCGACAGTCGCGCTTAGCAGGTTTCCATCGTTGATTTCAACCTGCAACACTCGCGGCGTTTCGGACGGCGTTTCGCTTGGATTCCGGTACATTACCGACCGGATCGCGGCTTCGTAGTTCGCCCGAGTGTCGGTGCCAATCAACGTCAGTGTTGCCGACGCCTTGTCCCAATGCCCGTGAATGTTTCCGACGTTGGTGAATTCGAGGTTGTCTTGGTTGGCGGCATATCCGCTGCCAAACCAGATCCGTGCCGATTGCAGGGTGCTGCCGTCCACGTCGTGCAGCGTGATGTTGGCGAGCGGTGCGACGGGACCTTGGTTTTCGATGTAGCTAAGCGTCTCGGTCCCGATCTGAATCGTCGGCGCGTCGTTGGTGCCGCGCACGACGATTGAAACGACGGCTGTAGAGAGTCCATCGCTGCCATCGCTGATTGTATACGTGAAGGTTTCAACCGCTTGTTCCCCCAGCGCCAACGATTCGAATTGGCCGTTGGGATCATAGGAGAAGGTGCCGTCGCCAAGATTGACGAGCGTCCCCAAAATTCCAGTCGCATCGACCGAGACGAACGAAAGCGTATCGAATTCGTTGGGGTCGATGTCATTGTCGAAGACGTTGCCGGTGATGAACGACGTTCCTTCATCGGTGATGAACCCAAATCCTCCGTCGGGGAATGCCGTCGGTGCGACGTTGGTGACGATCAGCGTCGCAGTGGATGTGGCAGTCAGCCCGAGGGCGTCGGTTACTTGTAATCCAATCGTGTAGCTGCCATCGCCGGTGATTCCGTGGGTGTTCAAGGTCGCCCAATCGGCGATTGCCAGTTCCCCCAGCGATTCGCCCGGTTCGCCAAAGATTCCATCTCCATCGAGATCCCAGCGATAGGAGACGATCGCGTTATCGACATCGGACGACAGCGAACCGTCCAGCGACAGCGACGACCCTTCTTCGATCGTGTAGGTTCCGCCCGCATGAGCAGTCGGTGCATCGTTGACTGGGGTGACCGTCAGATGGACAGTCCCCACCGACGAGACGCCGCTTAGATCGGTGAGGGTGTAGGTAAACGAATCGCTTGCCACTTCGCCGCCACCGTGAACGTAGGTGAACGATCCGTCGGCGGCCAGATGGAACGTGGCGGCATGCAGCGGGGCGTCCAGCAGTGCGACTTGCAGCGTCTGCCCCTCGGGATCGTAATCGTTTTGAAGAACTCCACCCGGGCCGCTCTCCACTGGCCCACCACTGACAAACAGCCCCAGTCCCTGCAGACGTTCGGCATTGATTTGGGCGGCCGTTCGCGCGGTATCGGTGATCCGCAGTTCATCGATCAAGCCATCGAAGGCGCGCGACGTCGCCTGGGCAAAATTTCCAACCGTCATGTCGATCGCTGCATCGGAAAGGACCGAACCCGAAGGCGTTCGCATTTCGGTCACCGTTTGCAGGACGCCATCGACGTAGATCTGCGGGTCGTTCGAACTGAAGTTGGAGTCATAGACCAAGGCGACGTGGTGCCATGTGTTCAATTGGATCGACCCGACGGGTGTTCGCCAGTCCGCCTCGCCGCCACTAAAACCAACGTTGAACAACAAGAAGCCATCAGCGGTGCCTTGGTTGCCGACCTCGAGAGCCCAGCCCGCGCCGCCGGTTGAGCCACCGTTGAAGAGACTCGATGCCTTATCGACGATCCGGCCAAAGTTGCCGCCGCCCCAATCCTCTGCGTTGATCCAACCGCTGATCGAACCACCGTTTTCAAAAATGTTATCGAGAGAGGTATCCGATCCCAATGACACGGTGCTGTTGGTTCCATTAAACGAAGCCGCCGAACCGACCTGTCCCGCGGTCGATGATCCGGCGGTTCCGGCCCCATCGTTATCGGCGGTGCTGGAATCCTGTAGGTCGCCATCCAAATGCAGCACGGCCACATTGTCGGTGGTCCATGTGGCACTGGGGGCACTCAGCGGCATCGCGCCGGGGTTATCGTAATACATCCAGATCGAATCGCTGTTGCTGGCTGCATCGATCGTTGGCACTCGAACCCATACATACGAATATCCCGATTCGTCCCACGATTGGATCTCGTGTGTTAAAAGAGTGCCGTCGCTGTCGATGAATCGCAGGTCCTGACCTTGATCCTGCGTCCTGGAATAGTCGATCGTGATCGCGTCGGTCGCCGTCCCATGCAACTTGACCAACACCGCAAAGTCGGTCAGAGCGCTGCCGCTGGCCGAATTGTCCAACGTCAACAACTGGCGCTGATGCCAACTTGCGTTGTGCCAATCCGAATCGACGCTGACGTTGATCGTTCCCCCTTCGGCGACGGTAAAGTTGTCGTCGCCGGCGACCGGTGCCAACGTTGGGGTCACGTTGACGGTGACGGTTTCGATGGCAGAGACGTTCACGTCGTCGGAGACCGTAATCTGCAGCGTGTAGAGAGGGGTGGTGGTCGCATCGAGGACCGTCTGGTCGCGAAGACTCAGTTCACCTGTCGTTGCATCCAATTGAAAAGCATCCAACGTGTTGCCACCGACAATCGTCCAGTTCTGCAACACGCTGGGGGAAGCATCCACATCGCTAGCGTTGAGCGTCCCCAGCAAGGTGCCGCTGGGTTCGATCTCGGATAACGTGAATTCGGCCCCGGCAGCTATCACCGGGGCGTTGTCGTTTTCGTCGGCGATCGCAATACTGACCGACTGCACCACCGATGTGTTGACGCCATCGCTGACCGTCACGCTGAGTGCATAACCGGTGGTGGCTTCAAAGTCGAGGTTGGTCGCATCGGCAATGGTGATCTGGCCACTGGCCGCATCGATCGCAAAGATGCCATCGAGGTTTCCGTCGGTGATCGTCCAATTGCCGAAGGTCGCGGCCGTGTCGGCATCGGATGCGGAGAGGTTGGCGACCAGGGTACCGACGCCGCTCGATTCCGAAACCGTTGCCAACGGAACGCTTGCGATCACCGGCGCGTTGTCGTTGGTGTCGGCGACGGTGACAAGGATCGCGATCACATCCGACGCGCCGCCGGTGTCGGTCGCCGCCACTTGAACCGAATAGCCGTTGTCGCCATCGCTATCGGTCGGGTTTTCAAAATCGGGTGCGGCGACGAACGAGAGTACCCCGGTGTTCGCATCGATTGTAAAGCGGCTTTCATCGGGGCCGCCGATAATGCTGTAGACGATCGTGTCGGCAGGATCGGTTGCTGTCACCGTCTGTGCGATCGTGCTGTTTTCGTCGATCGTCACGATTGCGTTCGACGTGACCGAAGGGGCGACGTTCAACACCGTCAATGTTGTGGTTGACGTGTCGACGCCTCCTTTGCCATCGGAAACTCGCAATCCGATGGTATAGACGCCATCGTTGTCGATCCCGACACCTTGCAACACGGACCAGGGAAGTGTCGCCGTCGAAGTGCGAAGGACCGCCGTTTCACCAAACGAACCGTCGTTATCGAGATCCCATTCGAACTGCAATGGATCGGTATCGGCGTCGGTCGATCCGGTCCCATCGATGGTTAATGCGTCGCCTTCATTGATCGTGTAAGGCCCGCCGGTTACCGCGATGGGAGCGGTGTTGTGGAAGGGGTTGAATTGCCGAACAAACACCCCGGTGGTGTCCCCCGGTCCCGCACCGCTCCAGACGGCAACAAATTGGTCGGGACCGACAACTGCTAGAGAGACTTGGTTCTGGTCGCCGGCGGTCGATGTATTGATGCGGAATTCGTCGCCGTTGGTGGTTCCGTCCGCGTTGTACTTTTGTGCAAAGACGCCGCTGTTGTCGATTGCTCCCGTCCGATCCCCATTCCCCTGCCAAGCGACGATGTAGCTGCCGTCGTCGGCCATGTCGACAACGGGGGAGGATTGCTCGCCGGCTTGTGTCGTGTTGACTGTTGTTGCCGCCCCGATCACATTGCCGGCGCTATCGTAACGCAGCATCTTGATCGTCGTACCCGATTCGGTCCAGACGACGACCATGCTGCCATCGTGATGAACCGCCAGATCGGATTCTCCCGCCATCGTCAAGGCGGAGTCTTCGGGCTTCAGTTCGGAGCCGACAGTGTTCCCGAACGCGTCGAATTTCTGTACTCGAATATCGCTAAAAGCCTGCCATCCGACGACATATCCGCCACCGTTGAGCATACTGATATGCGGATTCGTTGGGCCCGTGTGAAACACAAGGATATCGTTGATGGTGGCGATGTTGTTTTCCGTAGGCCCCGTTTTGGTGCCGTCGGCGTCAAAGGTTTGCGCGAAGACCGAACGCGAGAATAAGTTGTTCTGTTCCCATACGATCGCAAAGTCTCCCGTCGCGCGATCGACGGCAACGACGGCCGATTGTTGCGGCCCGACGGTCGTGGCGTTGACTTGAATCTCGCCCCCCAACTTGTTCCCCGCTGCATCGAAGCGTTGAGCGTAGACGCCGTTGTCATCGCCGTCTTGGTTCGTGCTGGTCCATGTCGCGACGAAGTTCCCTGCCGAATCGCTTGCAACCGAAACGGCAATTTGATCGTTGGCGGTCTGGTTGTTCAGTTGAAACTCATTCTTCAACACGGTTCCATCGGCTGCGTAGATGGCACCGTAGACTCCCCATCCCGAACCATCTTGATTATCGCTCGACCAAACGACGACATAGTTGCCGTTGTCGGCGATCGCAATCGAATTCAGGCTTCCGCGATCGTGTCCCGCTGTCTCCTGGGTGTTGCTTGTGGTCGTGTTGACTCGCGATGTGGCGGTCGCGGCGATCGATGGTGTCACCCGTTCGATTGCGCCGATATCGGGCGAGGCATCGCGCGCGATGCCTCGTTGATCGACCGTTGACGGTCCGGTCGCGGTCCCGGCGTTGATCGCAGCGCTGCCAGCGACGGGCATATGCGATAGCGTCGCGCCGCCGTTGTCGGCAAGACCCGCCAATTGCGGATCGACCCCCGTCAAATCGCCGCCTAATCCAGTCGCCGATCCGACGACCTGAATCATGTTGGAACCATCGCTGTTGAAGTCGCCGGCGACATCTTTAAGTCCGGTAAACGATTTGTTTCCGGCGATAATCGTATTCGAAAGCGTTACCTCATCACCGTCCGAATACACTCCGCCACCGTCGTTGGCATCGTTTAAGGTGATCGTGGAACTGATGATCGTGATGTCCGTATCGGTCCAAATCCCTCCACCCTCGTGCAATGCGATGTTTCCGCTGATGGTGACATTCGTAAGCGTCCCCCCATTGGCACCGTGATAGTAGATCGCGCCGCCATCCTCAGCTGTGTTGTTCGTAAACAGGACGCCGGTGGCATTCAGCGTTCCGTGCACGTGAACGCCGCCGCCGCGATCATTGCCGCCGTCATTTCCTTGCACGACGGAATCGATCAGATTCAACGTGCTCTCTTGGTCGACAAAGATTCCGCCACCGTAATTGTCGTTGGCGCCCCCTTGGATCGTGACGCCTGAGATCGTCGCGACCGTGGTATTGCCGCGGGTGTGAAACACGCGGTCGATCCCGCCGCCGTCGATGATCGTCTGGTCAGCTGCCGCACCGAGGATGGTGACCGATTGGGTGATATCCAAGTCGCCGCGAAGCGCGTTGTTGTCGTTGCCGGCGAGCGTTAGCGTATAGGTCCCTGCGCCTAACTGAATTGTGTCGCCACCGCTGCCGCCGTTGGTCGCGATGATCGCTTCCCGCAGCGAGGTCAATCCATCCCCCGCATCGACCACGTCCGCGGTGGTATCGACGGTGATCACCGCCAATTTCCCCATCCAATCGGACTGCAGCGATTCGCTGAACGCAACCTCCGTTTGGACCGATCCGGTCGTGTACTCCAGCAGCCAGTCGGCGTCATACGCCCCGTTTCCCGTGTCGTCATCGCTAGCCGCCACGTCGCAAGCGCATAGTGCCCCCAACGCATCGATCATCGCACGACCGTCGCTGGTCGACGCGATGTCGCAGCCGTAGATCAGCAGATCGGCGCCGTCGGCAAGGCTGCCGCCCCAGTTCGCGATTTGTCCGGCGTAGCCATCCATCTCGTCGATGCCGAGCCAGGTGTTGCCCAACTTGATCTGCCCCTCTTCCCCGTGAGAGACGATGTGGATGCCTTGAACATCCTGTTGGCCTGCCAGGATCTCGCTGATCTGATCGACGCCATCGCGTTGGGCGTCCAAAATGAAGACAGCAAAGCGGCTGTCGTCGCGGTTCAGATCGGCCGTTAGCGCATCGAGATCGGCCACCGCGGAGTCGATGAATACGATCTGGTTGGCGTTGGATGCCCGCGTCGCATCGCTAGCCGCGGCGCCGTCGGACACTTCGGCCGCTTCGGATTCCAACAGATGGGCGACCTGAGAAGATTGCACGCCGGTGCCATCGACGTCGACCAAATCGGCAACCGCCCCCATCGGCGTGGCGCTAAATAGGACGCGATCTTCCAAGACATCCAATGTCGGCGTCTGGCCTGCGGTACGAACGGGACTCGATAGCGCACTGCCAACACGGGTCGCCCCTTCGTCCACCAGCAACCATGCCCGATCGATCAGAGTTCCGAATCCGAATGTCATGCTGAGTCTCGTGTCCTGTCGCCTGTTGTCAATAGCTCTCATGGAGGACAAGCCAAACCACTTGCGGAATCGCTCGACCATAGAAAGACTACGTCAGACGAAGGGGACGCGAGAAGAAAGCGGCGCCGCCGCGAGAAACCAACCAGCGCAGATAACGGGCTTCTGCCGCCTGCACCGATTATCCGCTGCGAAAAAGCGGTACAGCGATCAGAAATCGATGACTTGCAGGTCTTCGGCAACGCCGATGCCGGGACAATTCGATTCTGCGTCGGCGATCCCGACGGGATCATCCGACGTTTCCAGCGGATTCAGATGGACCAACCAGGTTTGTCGGGCAGCGATCGCGGCGGCGGTTCTGCCGACACGGTCGGTCGAGCTGTGCCCGGTCTTGATCGCCCATTCGTCCTGGCTGGCGCGGAAATTGCATTCGTGCAACAACAAGTCGACACCCCGAACCACCGGAACGTATTCGGCGGTGGGATCGGCCGTCGTGTCGGTTACATACGCCATGCTACGGTCGGGCCAATCGATTCGATAACCGACCGATCCGCCCGGATGTTCCAGGGCAAACGGCAGCACCATCGAATCGCCAGCCAGTGGGAAGGCGTGCCCGGCGACGACGGGCTTCCATTGGACATCCAATTCCACCGGAAAGATCGCTTCGCTGAACAAGTGGCTTTGGATCGCTGCCAATTTCTCCGGTTCACCCCACACGCGAACCTCGCTAACCGGCCGTTGGAAGACGACGCTCAATAAAAACGTGAGGCCGCAGATATGATCCAAATGACTGTGCGAGAGCAGGATGTCCAAGTGATCGGTTTCGATCAACGACGGTAGACGAAACAAACCAGCCCCGGCGTCGAGGACGATCCCCGACTCGGGTAAAAAATAACACGACGTCTGACGCGTTTCGCTGGGATGGTAGCCGGCGGTTCCAAGGCAATGCAGTTTCATATTCGAAGGATACACCAAAAACGCCCGTAGCGCGGGCAAATACTGGCACCGTTTTTCCCGTCGATTGGGCGGTCCGCCATCCTTCGTCCTGCAACGGATGCGTTGGGGGTTACACTGCCCCCTTGGAATCTCTACCGCTATACAATGATCCAGCGATACCGATACCGATGATTGCGAATTGGCTGACGACAAACGCCAGCAGGGCCATTTTGACGCTGTCTTGACCGCCATAAGAGTGCAGGCCGAATCCGAGTTGATTCGTCCCAAACCAGCTCCAAGCGGTGATGATATTCCCAGCGACGGCCAACGTCGCAAAACCTCGTTCGCCAACCATGCCATCCCAGCGGGCATGCAACATCAGGGCGTTCCAAATCACGATCAACAGGGCGCCGTTTTCCTTAGGATCCCAGCCCCAGAAGCGGCCCCAGCTGTCGTCGGCCCACAATCCGCCCAACACGGTACCGATGAAGCTGAATAGGATTCCGAAACAGCAGACACCGTAGATCATCCGGTACAGATCGCGACGATAGGAGAACAATTTGGGGCTGATCCGTTTGGAGAAAAATAGATACAAGATCCCCATGATCCCCGCCAGGAACGTGGCGGTGTAACCGAGAGTGATCGTGACCACGTGCGTCGCCAACCAGAACTGGGTGTCGAGTACCGCTTGCAACACCGGCATCGTATCGCCCGAATTCAAGCTGTAAGCGACCAACAATCCAAAAACACCACACATTGCAGCGACGACGTTGCCGATGCCGTGTCGGTAGATCCGTTCCAACCCCATCCCAAACAGCACGCCAGCCCAAGAGATGAAGACCGCCGACGAATAGAGATTGATCACCGGTGCGCGACCGGTAATCATCATCCGCACCACGAGGATCAAAGTGTGCAGGGCCAGCGAGCAACCGATCAGATAAAATGCGGTCTTCTGCGCTCGGGGCGATTTAATCATCAGACAGTACAACGAAATCAGCAGTGCCAATACATACACGGTGAACGCCGCGACGCTTGAGTGGGTGCCGACCAGCCAGCGTTCCAGTTGAACCCGCCAAGGTTGCATGTTGCTTGGGTTCGCCGCAGCGACGGCCGAGAGAACACTATCTAAACCGTCGTTAAACGCAGTCGGATCCTCGGCGCCGTAACCAGCACGCATCGCGTTGAATCCTGCCAGCCCCGGAATTTCCGCATCGGCTCCGTCCAATTCCGCCGCATACGCTTCCAATGCCGCCGGGGCGTACATCTTCCATTCCGGTTGCGTTCCTTCGATTTGTGTCTCGGTGTCTTCTTGAGGTGGGAAGATCGCGGGGCCACCGACCTGCAACACTTCTCGGACCTGCATCGTATTGACCCGCAAGACCGCTTCGCGAAGATCGCGCAACGACATCCCCTCCGGAATCTCGCTCTCGCTGAGATCGTCGACCCGCAACGGTTCGCGGAATACCTGTTTGATCATCAAGAAGTGATTCAGGCGGCGATACAATTGCATGATCGCATTTTCTTTGAAACTCAATTCTTGAGCTTCTTTCTCGCGAGTCGCCTTGGCGATCTTTTCGATCTTGGCAAACGAAGGCTGCAGCTCGCGGAAGCTGTACCGTTTTTCGGTCCGTTCGGACAACCCAACCTCGCTGAGGACTTCGGTGGCGTCGATCCGAACCATCGGGAAATCCATGATGTCATCGCCATCACCGATCGATTCAAAGAACCACTCCATCGCCGTCAGTTTCTTGCCCACGCGATCGATGAGCGCTTGCGGTGCCTTGGATGTCGGCAGCGAGTCTTTGTTGCTGACGACTTTCATCGCCTCGCGAGCGAATTGGTCCAGCGGCAATACACGGCCGCCCGACATCACCGGGATCTCGCCGGCCCGGTAGAGGTCCATTTCCTTGGCTCGCTGCTCGCTGCTGCTCATATCTTTCCAGAACGTCGGCGGGATCAACATGCTGATCTGATAGAACGCGACCACCGCCACCGTCGCCACGATCGGCCATCGGCTGCCCGTCTTCTCCGGTTTGGGAAGCTTCTTCTCCTCCCGCTCGCGGCGGCCAACAAAACGGTCCAACGTCCCGATGAAGTGGACCATCATTCCCAGACCGACGATGCCACAAGCGACATACGGTATCAACCATCCCTCGTTGCGGACGACTTGCAGAACCGTCGCTTTGGTCCCACCGGGCGATTCCAAATATTGCGACTGATAAAACGTCTCGCCGCGATAGCGCAACGGATTGTTCATCCAAATCCGTTCCTTGCGGTCTTCCCCCGTCTCGGTATCGACGATCCGAATGAAGGAACTGTAATCGCGAGGCGTCTCGGTGCCGCTGTAGTTCACCCGGCGGACTTCGGACAATTGAATCCAATACGGTTTCGGCACGCGAGCGTATCGCAATCCAACGGCAAACTCTTTGTCGTTCGCTTCGAGAATGTCAAAGCTGTCTTTGAACGAACTGCCACTGAACAACTTCTCCGCATCGTTCAGATACTGCGAAACCAAAAACGTTCCCAGCGGTTCGGTCTCCCCTTTGGCATAAAACCGAACGTATGCCGATACGATGTTAGTCCCCTCGCTGGCACCGCCGACCGGGGCTGCCTCTTTGACAGCCAGGCGTTGACCGAGGCCGGTGTCGGCCGGGTTTTCCCCCTCGTCGGCGACTTGGGAGTTGGGCATGTAATCGACGACTTCGATCTCGAAGGGCAGGCGTGGATCGCTGATCCGCGAATCGCTCCCTTCGTACGCCGCCAGCATCGAATCGGGGATCGCAATCACCTGCGTCTCCCCTTCTTTCGATTTGTCCATGAACGCCAGTTCGACTTGGTCCATGTTGATCAAAGTGTTGGACGATTCGCGTTGCGATAGGATCAACCGTTGCTCCAATTGGCGATCACCAAAGGCAAATTGCCCGATCATCAGAAGGGCGACGCCAAAGTGCAGCAGCAGATTGCCACCCTGTTGTCCAAACAACAACAGGCAGCCAACCAACAGGATGCTGGCCACGCCCAAGCCTTTCGCCATCTGCCAAACGATCCGCAGTCCCGGTTCGCCGATCGTAAAGCCGGCAAGGATCGCGATCGCACCGGCACCAAACAGCACGGCCAAGGTTCCAAAGGCGTATTTCCAACCACGACGCGGCGCCGATACGATGCCGGCGATCGATCCGGCCAACGCCATGAAGACCATCGCGCATAACCCATACCAAACCATCGGATACGACGGGGGTTGTCCCTGCAAACCTTCCGCGTTGGAAGCGCCAAATACGATCGCCAACAGAACGCCCAGGCCGACGGCGCAGACCGCGGTACCAGCGATCAACCGCGTGCCGGTCGCACGAATATGAAACCGCGTGATCTTGGCGGCGATCAAGTTGATCAGTAGCGCCAACCCGATCAATTTTCCGCCGGGAAATGGGAACCAGGCACCATCGGGCATCAGCGTGTTGGCACCGATCCGATGTTGGTGAAAGTAGAACGGTTGCGGCACAAAATCGTCGATGTAAACACGGCTGACCCAGCTGGTGAAATAAGCGTCTTTCACCTGTTGCATGTTCATTTCATCTTGAGCCAGCGTGCCGGCCAGGATGATCACGATCGAAAGCGCAAACAACGCCACGGTCCACTTCAGCGAACCTAAAAATGAAAGCACCGACATCGCCATTGCGTTGATTCCAAGTTCGGAATCGCGCTTGCGATCTGCAGTTACCGTTGCCATGGGAGAGCCCTTCTCTATGTATTGCGGTCGTGGGAACGAAGGCTTTTGTTAGCCCTTCGCCGCTGGTTTGATTGTACCTAGGAACTCTGTCAGCGGCTGGTCGGCCGCTTTCACCGCGGCGGGAACGCCGGTCATCTTGATAAACAGGCTCGATCCGCCCTCCAGCGGAACCATCGTCACATCGATCGCCTTCTCGCCCCCCTCGTCTCCATACAACCGGAAGCGGGTGCCGGTGATTCCCATCACCGTGATCTCTTCGCCCGATTCGAGAACCCCCGCCGCATCGTCCGGCTTGCTCTTCGGGTTCACTTGGCTCATCCACATCCCGATATTCGCTTGCATGTCACCCCCGGCTTCGATCAACGTCACCTCCGCCGCACCGTCGTCGGTCGCGACGTCAAAGGCAGCCAATCGCATGCCACCCGACCGCCCCTCGGTCCAGCCCTCGGGAAGTTCGTAATCGTATTTGCGGGGCGAGTCGGACTCTGCCGCCACGGGGGGAGTTGCATGGGGAGGCATTGCACCACCGCCACCACCCATCATCGGCGGACGACCTCCCATCGAAGGTCCCGACTTAAAGACGCCATCGATACTGACCCAGATCGGCTGGGATTCCGACGGCGGATTCTCGACCGTCAACGCTTCGCCACCGGCATATTGCCCGGTCTCCGGCGGCAATGCCATCTGGCCACGCCACCGATTGACGTTGGCGAGCACCTGTTCATCCCAGTCGCCGTTGTTGCCCAGTTCGGCCACGCTCATTTCGATCACGCGTTCACCGGCCGGAATCTGGAACTTCGCATGTTGCATCATGCCTGGCGAGATCCGTTTCCAATCGTCGGGAACGTCCAACTGGGGAACGCCGTCTTCGTATTTCAGCTGTTGAACCCACTTCTTAAAGTCCGATTCGATCTCCGCGACCGAATCGACATCGGCCACCAACTTATAAAACCAAACCTTCTGCGTGGCCGGTACGATTCCGCCGAGCATTCGGTCCTGTTGAATCAACGATTCGGGGACCTCGGTCGGGATCGTGTACGTGGTGATCTGGTCGCTCGAACCGCAGCCGACGTGCAGGAGCATCAACAAGCAAAGCCCCAGCGATCGCATGTTGCCAGGCAACGGGAGCGTATTTGATTTTTTAGGCGTCAAAGCATTACCAAAGTTAGCATCGCGGGAGAGTGCATCGCCCCGTGATTTTAGAATGTGTGGTTCGGTGCAACCGGAGGTGGGTTTGTCGGAAGCAAGCATCAACATCGTGTCGATCGTTCCTTCTCGTGGAGCTTCTGGCTCCAAGGGAGGGTTCGTCGCTAGGTAGGGAGCTGCGTTTACTTCCGTGTATCTTCAACCGATCCCAAGCATACCACACGCAGCTTTCAAAGGGCAGCATCGGGACCATTAATAGGCGGGGAAATCGGTTTCCACCCTGTTTGAAGTATAGCCGAGGTATTTGGATCGGGCGATCCAGAATGCCAAAGCGACCAGGGCAAATCCCTTTTTCAAGCTGGTGCGTTTCAGGAATTGATAACCCGCGGCGTAAGCGAGGCGCGGTGCGGTTTCCTCGCTTACGCGTCGGGTTAGCAAGCGTTCCTGCACCCATGCACTGCCCACTCTCCTGCAATCTATCAGCTGGATGGGTGCTTGGTAAGCGGAAACGCAACGTCAAAGTGTCGCGGGGAACGATCGCTCGAGCGGCCCAGCCAAGACGGAGGATCTGCGGGAAATGGGGCACAACCACTTGTGCTTCCCCCTCCTATGATAACACTCTGTTGAGACTGATTCGCAGTATCAGGACGAATGGCAACGACGCAGTTTGCCAGGGAGCAGCCTGTCCTCAGCCAGCCACGCTCGGATTCCATCGCTTCGGTTCCGTGAAACCGTTAGCGATCCAACCCGTTTTGCAACCTTTGCATGGAGCTGCTGTGATGGCACTTGATTTCCTTGACGTCGAACGTTCGACGAACCCTTCCCTCGCCAAGAACCGTAAAAACGCTGGCTTTACCCTGGTCGAACTGCTGGTCGTGATTGCGATCATCGGGATCCTGGTCGGCCTGTTGCTGCCGGCCGTTCAAGTGGCTCGCGAAGCCGCCCGCCGGATGCAGTGCGGCAATAATATGAAGCAGCTCGGCTTGGCCCTTCACAACTACGCCTCGACCTATAACGAAGCCTTCCCGAACAACGGCTGGTCCTATACCGGTGGTTACCCCGCCGATTTCTCTCCGTTTGCAAAGCTGCTGGCTTACGTGGAACAGGAGAATCTGCAGGACCTTATCGATTTCAACATCTACATGGGACATCCCGCCGTCGCCGACCTGCCAGTCGAATTGCGGGTGGCTGCGGCAACACGCGTCCCTACGTTCGAATGCCCCAGCGATGTCGGGGCCGATCTGCACTCGATGACCCTTCCCTCGGGGACGGCGATCGCCGTCGCGGGAACCAGTTATGCGATGAACCAAGGGAGCGGGATGGACGGCGCGTTTCATCCGGGCAACGGAACGCCATCCAACGGATTGTGCTGGATCGGATCGAAGATCAAGTTCCGCGACGTGATCGATGGGACCAGCAATACCATCGCGTTCGCCGAGACGACGATCGGGGGCGGCACCGACATCGCCTCGCCAACGCCGATTCAAGACGTCCGCCAATATCGCGCCAATACATCGACCGTCGACGTCGCGACCGTCAACACTGCCAATTCGAGTGGCCTCAGCGGGGTGCAAGGGAGCATCACGTCGTGGCGTGGGGATCGCAACCACTACTGGCTGCGCGGCAGTGTCCCCAGCGGCCCGGTGATGAACGGCAGCCTGACGCCCAACAGCGAGGTCCCCGACATGGTGGTCGGTTCGTCGAAGATGACAGCCGCTCGCAGCTACCACCCTGGAATCGCCGTCGTTTGTCTTGTCGATGGAAGCGTCCGCAACGTCAGCGACACGATCGATCTCAACGCTTGGCACGCCAGTTGGACTCGCGGCGGTGGCGAAGTACAGACGGTTTCGGGCCAATAGGATTGGCCTCGGCGCTGCCGCATGCCGCCGGTCAATCGGCGGCGGGCTGCAGTCGGGCTTGCATGAATCTCAAAACGTTCGCGCGAGCCCCCTCATCCATGAACGCCAATAGATGTCCCAGCCCTTCGACACGGACAAATTCGCTGTCGATCTTCATCTCGACCTGGCGGCGGTAGAGGGCTTCGGCGCTCCCGATCGGGACCAACAGGTCGCCAGTGCCATGGTAGAACAGCGTCGGCGGATCGCCGGCGCTGGCCAACACCGCTGGCGAGCCAAATTCGTAGGCTTCGGGGCGCTCGCGGCGTGTGCCGCCGAAGAAGTAGGCCAACAGCGAATTATCCAACGGGAGATCGCGAAAATCGGCCGGCGTCCCACCGGCGACAACCGCGATCGGGCGATGGAGCTTGCCCCAGCAGGGATCCTCCGCCGGCAGCAGCGTCGTCTTGCCGATCGTTTCGGGCGATTCGTCACCCAGCATTGCGATCATGCTGCACAGATGCGCCCCGGCGCTGTAACCAAACATTCCCAACCGCTGCAGATCCCAGTGGTTTTCCGCGGCGTGGTCGTGGATCCAAGCCAACGCGCCGCGCACGTCATCCAGTTGAGCGGGGAATTTGAAGCTTGGCGCGAGGCGATAGTTGATCGAGACGGCAGCGATCCCGTGCTCGGCAAACATACGCGCGTAAGTCCCCGGCAACGCCTTGTCGCCACTCATCCACGCCCCGCCGTGAACGACCAACACGATGGGACAGGTTCCATCGACTTCTGCAGGTTGGTAGATGTCGGCCATCAACGGGCCTTCGCTGGTCGTTTGATAGGGCACATCCAAGCGAACCGAATAGCCCGCCTGTCGACTCGGTTGCGTTTCGTCGGCCGAAACGCCTTGGATCGCGATGAGAAGAATCAGTGGTAGGCCGGCGACAATTTGGATAGTGTTCATTTAATCAGCCTAAAGAGCCGCCAACACCTCCGCAACACCGACGCCCCCCCTGGGCATATCACTGTCGGAGTTTAGGCAGTATTTAGTAACCCGACGCGTAAGCGACTCACCGCGTGGATTCCTCTCTTACGCGTCGGGGTACGATTTCCCCTGGCGTTCCAGCTTGAAAATGGGATTGCCCCGCCGAGGCACTCCGCTGCACCGCCGCACGATGTTCATTGCCACCGATGAACGGGCACCCCCGCTATCCCCGCCCCACATTCGCCGGTCGGCTAGTACGTCGACGCAGCAATGCGTGGGGGAATGTGGCGGCCCGAACCGGGACTGCCGATTCAGCGGCTTCGATACGCTGCCAAGTTGACAGCAACCGCCACGGAAAGGCCGCCGGCTGACAAATCAAAAACTTTCCATCGGCGACAAGTTCGGGAAAATCCAAGCATTTTGGCCGTCAGACGGTTTCTGATGCGGGCGGGAGACGTTTGGCACAGCGATTGCTTATGGTGGCAGCAAACGCATTTCGAGTGCCAACTGGTACCGGTCTATCGAGAACTCGCATCGGCGAGGGAGGGATAGTCGGGCCATTGACTGATAATGAAATTTGACTCAACCGTTCTGGAGGTGTGACGGAAATGGCAGTAGCAACAAAATCGAAGACAAAGATTGGACTGCAACCGCTCGGCGATCGCTTGGTCGTCCAACGTGAGGAATCCGAAGAGACCACCGCGGGTGGAATCGTGTTGCCAGGTTCGGCACAAGAAAAGCCCGCTCGCGGTACTGTTGTCGCTTTGGGCGATGGCAAGCTGTTGGACGACGGCTCTCGTGCTGCTCACCAAGTCGCCGTGGGCGATCGGGTGATCTTCAGCAGCTACGCTGGCGAAACTGTCGAAACACAAGACCAAGAATACCTGCTGATGCGTGAAGACGACATCTTGGCTGTCATCGAAGGCTAGGGTCCCACCCCATCCTCGACACAACGATGGACGCCATTGGCGATCCGTCAACAAAGTCAGGGTGATGCGACAACCGCATCGGGCCCTTTCCTGTTATCAACGAACAACCTAAACACCATCTATTTGGAGCGATTAGATACCGATGGCAAAAATCATCGCATTTGAGCAAGAAGCACGCGAAGCGATCCGTCGCGGCGTTGGCAAGTTGGCGCGAGCCGTCAAAGTGACTTTGGGTCCTAAAGGCCGCAACGTCATCATCCAGAAGAGCTTCGGCAGCCCAACCGTCACCAAGGACGGCGTCTCGGTCGCCAAGGAAATCGATCTGGAAGACGTCTATGAGAACATGGGCGCTCGCATGGTTCGCGAAGTTGCCAGCAAGACCAGCGACGTCGCTGGCGATGGTACCACCACCGCGACCGTGATGGCCGAAGCGATCTTCAACGAAGGCCTCAAGGCAGTCGTCGCGGGTGTCAATCCGATCCAAATGAAGCGTGGTATCGAGCAAGCGGTTGCCGACATCACCGGACAATTGACCAAGATGGCGATCAAGGTCAAGACGAAGGAAGACATGGCCAATGTCGCCACCGTCGCTTCGAACAACGACCGTGAAATCGGTGGCCTGTTGGCCGACGCGATGGAGAAGGTTGGTAAAGACGGCGTGATCACCGTCGACGAAGGCAAGAGCCTGCACACCGAGCAGGAATGGGTCGAAGGTATGCAGTTCGACCGCGGCTACCTGTCGCCATACTTCGTCACCGATTCGACCACCATGCAAGCTGTCCTCGAAGACGCTTACATCTTGGTCTTCGAAAAGAAGATCTCGAACATCAAGGACCTGGTTCCTGTCCTGGAACAAGTCGTTCAACAAAGCAAGCCTCTGTTGATCGTCGCCGAAGACGTCGACGGCGAAGCGTTGGCGACCTTGGTCATCAACCGCCTGCGTGGCACGTTCAACTGCGTTGCCGTGAAGGCACCTGGTTACGGCGACCGTCGCAAGGCGATGATGGAAGATATCGCGATCCTGACCGGTGGCGAAGCGATCTTCGAAGCTTTGGGCACCAAGTTGGAAAACGTCGGCATCGCTCAACTTGGCCGCGCCAAGAAGATCATCGTCGACAAGGACAACACCACCGTGATCGAAGGCGCTGGCAAGAGCAGTGAGATCAAGGGACGCATCGAACAGATCCGTCGCGAGATCGAAAACTCGAGCAGCGATTACGACAAGGAAAAGCTGGAAGAGCGTTTGGCCAAGTTGGCTGGCGGTGTCGCCAAGGTCAACGTCGGTGCTGCGACCGAAAGCGAAATGAAAGAGAAGAAGGCTCGCGTCGAAGATGCGTTGCACGCAACTCGTGCTGCCGTTGAAGAAGGCATCCTGCCAGGTGGTGGCGTCGCTCTGTTGCGTGCCAGCAGCAAGGTTAAGCCAGGCGAAATCTCCGACGACGAACTCGTCGGTTACAACATTGTCGTGCGTGCTTGCCGCGCTCCTTTGACGATGATCTCCGAAAACGCCGGACAAGACGGTGGAGTCGTTTGCGAAAAGGTTCTCGGATCCAAGGGCAACTACGGTTACAACGCCCTGACCGACACCTACGAAGATCTGGTTTCGGCCGGTGTCATCGACCCGACCAAGGTTACTCGCACCGCACTGGGCAACGCTGCTAGCGTCGCCGTTTTGTTGCTGACCAGCGACGCCTTGATCGCTGAAAAGCCTAAGGAAGGCAAAGCAGGCGGCCACGGTGGCGATCACGACATGTATTAATCGACACGCTTGTTGATTAGATCGATCGATGAAACCTCAGCCTCTTCGGCTGAGGTTTTTTTATGCGCGGTGCCAAATCGGAAAAGCCTGCAAAATGCTGCACGTTCGACCATCTGAACCGGCACTTTCGCGCCCCTTCATTGCGACATCTTCGCACGCTATCGCCTTGTGCGATGAGAAACTGTGCCGGTCGTTTGGGTTCGCCGACCCGGTCGTCTGACGTTTCCCGCATCGGGTTGTGCTGCCCCTCAGGTTTGCAGCGATCGAACCGATAACCCCCAACAAGGCATTCGCAACGAACATGACGATGGCCGGGGCGTTCGGGCCTCACCAGGATCGTCGACTCTTTCCGAATCAACGTTAGGCTAGGATGCTATGAGACGTGTCACGACCAGTTTGACCCTTATCTTCGCGACGACATTGACCGGGTGTGCCACCACCGGAAAGGGACGCGTTGCCGATAGTTCGTCCGCTTCGGATTCGGCGCCGATCGCGTCGCAACCCACGCCCGCCGCACCGGCCGACAGAAAGCCCGTGATTGCGACGGTCGCCTATCGCGTGGAGGGCGAAGCGACAGCGGACCAACAGGGACCGGCTGTCGACCAAACCACGCCTGTTCAAGAATCCACCCAAGGTTCAGCGACTGGTTTGACGCTCGCCCCCGCCTTCATCCCCGAGAACGATTTCTCACCGGCCGGCGATGGATCGGTCGTCTATTCGGTTGTCGATACGATGCAGCCCGCGACGGCTTACACGCTGGTCGACATCGAACAGATGGCCCTGCAGAACAATCCCGCTATCGCCGAAGCCAACGCCGCTCGCAGCAAAGCGGCCGGATTGCGACATCAGGTCGGGATTCGGCCGAATCCGACGCTCGGATATTCCGGGCAGCAACTGGCCGATGAAGGGACCGATCAACACCTGCTGTTCCTGGAACAGGAGTTCGTCACGGGCAACAAGCTTGGGCTCAATCGGGCCGTCCTTTCGCATACCGCGTCGGCCCAACGTTGGGAAATCGAGACACAACGATATCGTGTGTTGACCGATGTTCGCGTTCGCTTCTATGAAGCACTCGCTTCGCAGCAACAACTCGATGCGACTCGCGAATTTGAAACGGTTGCCAAACGAGGCGTCGAGGTCGCAAGGCAGCGACAGGAAGCGGAAGAGGGAACGTTGATCGAAGTGCTGCAGGCGCAGACGATGCTCAGCGAAATCACTTTGGCAGCCGAGCGTTCGGAGCTAGCGTATCGCGGGGCGTGGCAAGATCTCGCCGCCATCGCTGGATTGTCCGCCGCGTCGCCGGCCCGTTTAGTCGCGGAATTGAATCCCCCCGCCGCCGCTCCCAATTGGGAGAACGCTTTCCAGGAAATCGTCACGCAAAGTCCAGAGATGTCCGTTGCCAACGCTTTGGTTTGCGAGAAAGCGGCGTTCCTGAAGCGACAACAGGTTCAAATGCTTCCCAACATCACGGGCCAACTGGGGGCGGGTTTTGATAACGGAACCGATTCGGGCATGTTGAATGTCCAGTTCTCCGCGCCGATTCCGGTTTGGAACAAGAACTCGGGCAACATCTCCGCCGCCTACGCCGACTATCGCCGCGCCGTCGAGAACGTCAAGCGGATCGAGCAGTCGATTAAGTCTCGGTTGGCCCGAACGGCGCAAGATTTCGATTCCACGATCGCGACCGTCAAAAAGTACGAGGAAGAGATCATTCCACAAGCGACCAAAAGCTTGGAGTTGTCCGAGGAGGGCTACAAAGCGGGCGAACTGGAATTCTTGCAGGTCCTGATCGTGCGACGCAGTTTCTACGACTCGATGATCCGATTCATCGAAGCCAAAGGGCAATTGGCCCAAGCCAACGCCAAGGTCGATGGTTTGCTGTTGGCCGGTGGCTTGGATGCACCGCAGGACTACACCGATGGTGACGGGATCCGGGGAGCCTCGCTGGGCGGACAATAAGCGATTGATGCAACGCGATTCGTGAGGCGTTAATGGAGTCGGTCCGATTCCAATAACGCCTACCGACGACGGGGAATCTTCAAACGCAATACCGTTCAACGAAGGAGCCTCGGACCGTCGCAAGAATTAGCGGCGTGATGTAGTGGACGAGGTTACGAATCCCAGCGATTTGGTCTGATGCATGCAAAAGGAATCGTGGCCTTGTCCACTACGCTTCGTTGAACGGTATAGTCTTTAAATGGCGTTCGCCTCCCAAGTGCCAATGGACTTCGTGTCGCCGTCTCGGCAAACATGCGGCCGACTCAACATCCCGCACGGGGCACTCGCTGGCTGGCATTCTTTGCGTTCGTGATCATCTCGTCGTTCTAACGGCGACGCGGTAGCCACCAGGAAAGGCATTCCAGCTCTGCCACCCCACCGCTTCTACGCCCGGACGCTTCCAACGCAACGCGACCGCCTCAATCTCTCCTGGAAAGCGGCGCTGAAGCAACACCGGCTGAGCCGGCGGCTGAGTCGCACAAAGATGCGACGCAGCGGTGATTGCAAGTTATCGATCGGAATCACGTGAACCCGGTCTGCGGTTGAACGCTCCTGTTGTGAGGCATTGAGCTTTCCATGCCAATTCAGCCCCAGCGTCTTCTTAAGATAGGGAACCCGATCGATGCGTCTTTCGTGATAATCCGATTCGCGAACTTTGTTCAGGGGCGATGCATTGGTGACACCAAAGCGTCGACCCGCTTCATTCCTAATGATTTGACGAATCCAAAATGAAAGTTGCATCCCCATCGTGGCAGCGGACAACCGTCGCGGCTCGGATCGCTGGCGAGGATATTTGCTGTGGCGATTACGTGACCGTTTTGAATGAACAACTGGAACTGCCATCCTATCTGTGGTCTTGTTCGGCAACCTCGCTGCCGCCGGACGAACTGGTTCGCATTCGCTATATGCCGCAAGAAGCTGGACATCCGCTGAAAGTGATCGGTGTCTGCCTGCCGTTTGTTTATGCCAAGAACGACCGAGCGGCGGTCGTGACGATCGACACTCGCCGACAACAATTAGTCCGACTGGACCGCAAATGCGCCCGAAACGTTTGGAAGCAGTTAAGCAAGAAGGTCGCCAAGAAGAAGCGTTAGCCCGACCTGCCATCCGCGTCCGAGAAATCCAGCTGCCGTCGTGGCGGCAGCTGGACCGGCGCGTTTACCTGGCGAAGCGCAATGGGACTAGCCCATCTTCTTGCGAGCGTTTGTTAGGCCCTTGGACATCGTGTCGGCCAGCTCGGCAGCGTCCATCGCTGCCAGAACCAAAAACGCTTCGCTAAGAACTCGTTTTGTGACAGCGGCGTTGATCGCCGTCTTGTCGGTGTCGACTCGCGTGCAGACTTCGTTGTAGAAATCGGTAAGCTTCATATCATCCCTCGATATTGTTGGCGGTCCAAAAAAGAAGCCGCTGAGTATAACGCAATTGTCGTTGGCGTTCGATCGCAGTTTATCGCTCGCTTGCTTTCGGTTGACCGGGGGCGGCCCCCAACACTCCGTTGCGGCCCATCTGATCGTGAAGGGCTTCGCTCAACTGGCTCGTCAAATCGCCGCGGTTCTTGGCGATGTTGGTCGTCTCATTTTCGTCGACGCTGTGGTCATACAGCATCGACGCCATCGTCCGTCCCGATTTATCGCGATACTCGGAAAAACGAAATCGATCGGTCCGAATCGTATCGCCCGCTTGGTACCGCCCGACCGCCGCGGTCTTCCACGGGGCGTTGGTATCACCCATCAACGCGACGAGACTCTTTCCCTGCAAGTGCGTCGGCAACGGCAACTGGGTGAGTTCACAGAGGGTGGGATAGATGTCGATCGATTCGACAAGGCCCGATCGCCGCTCTCCACCGTTGACTCCCGGCGCTCGAATGATCAAGGGGATCTGCATCGATGTTTCATAACATGAGTGCTTGCACCACAGCGTATGTTCGCCCAGGTTCCAACCATGATCTCCCCACAGCACAACAACGGTGTTGTCGGCCAGGCCGAGGGCGTCGAGTTCATCCAACACGGTGCCGATCAGCGCGTCGACATAGCTCACGCAAGCGTAGTAGCCATGAATTAGATGCTTCGCCGTTGCGTCGGATACCGGCCCTTTCGATGGTATGCCGGCGTAAGCTCGCAATTCGCCCGAACTGTGAAGCGATTGAGGCGGGGCGTCTTGCGGCGTGGCGTAATTTGGGGGCAACTGAATAGCATCGCGGTCATACAGATCCCAATACTTCTGCGGTGCGATGAATGGGAGATGTGGTTTGAAGAAACCGACAGCCAGGAAAAAGGGTGAGTCCTGTTTCTTCAACCTCCTCAAATCGGCGATCGCACGCTCGGCTAATTTGCCATCGGCATAAGCATCGTCGGCGACGTCGGCCGCCTCCCACGCCGGCCCTCGCGTGCGGCTACCTTTTCTCTGTCGCTGTTCATGCAAACTGTGGTTCTCCGGGCGGCGATACCAGGGGATTCCCGTCGGCCGCCATGCGGGTTCCGACCAACCAACGGCATTGTCCTGTGGATGATGGAAGATTTTGCCCAACGAAACTGTGTGGTAGCCGTTTTCCCGGAAATGGGTGTTCAGCGTCTTGATACCGGGGGCATCTTTCTCCGCCCAGGCGAGATAGTTTACGAAGCGATTGCGGGACGGGCGGATGCCGCTCATCATGCTGGCCCGCGATGCACCACACGTCGGAACCATACAATACGCCCGTTCAAACAAAACTCCCGATGCCGCCAGGCGATCGATGTTCGGAGAATGAATATGTTGTTTTCCGTAACATGCGAGTTCCGGCCGCAGATCGTCGACGGCGATGAACAGCACGTTTGGTCGTTCCGCAGCGCCAACTTCCACAACCATTAACGCCAAGCCTACAGCTAACAATCGCAGCATCCCAAGCCTCCATCTATTGGTGAATCTAGATTCGCCATCAAGTTCGGATCGGAAGAGACCATCTACGAGACATAATCACCTCCGAAACCCACCGCTGACGTCCCCGCATTGTAGCCAGTCGCGTTGCGTCATGCTGGGCAGGTCGTGGCCGCTCCGCCGACGACTCCACGTTTCACACGTTGGGCGGTCGCATACCAGCAGCCCTCCCTCATGCTTTGTGTCTTTTGTGGATCTTCGTGGCGAAACGGTCAGCCACAAAGATCCACAAGAATCACAAAACGAGAACCCGATAGAGACTCGGACTTCTTTGAATAAAGTAGGCGAAGGATGGATCAATACATTGTACGCGACTATTGAGACGCCTTTGATCCTGAGTGTCGAAGCGTCGGTAGAGTGCAGTCTGGGGGCGCAAGTTTTGACTGTCTCTAAACGTCCGGTTCGCCAACAAATGGTGTCCCATCGCGAAGCGTCAGATTTGACGCAAATGGAGAGCGGCACCGTCGGCGAAGGACAACGGTGAAGACCTGGCCGCGAACCGGAGACTCAGAAGCTGAATTGCATCTGGGTGCGAAACAGCCAACCGCGATCGCCGGGATTGACGTCCAGCGCCGACGAACTGATCGGAGCGCCATCGAGCCGGGTGACGTCGGTGACCAACTTGGCTCGATTGCCGCGCAGATACCACGCCAATCCTGCCCCGACCTCGTCGGTACTCTGGTCGCTTGCCCCAAGCGTCCCCGAGTCGCCGTCGACTCGGGACCAACGGGTCAGCACCTGCAGCTTCTCTGGGACGACAAAATATCCCACTTGAAACCAAAATCCATGGTCTAGCAAGCTTGGGAGCGCCGCCCCCTCGAAATCGCTCAGGTTGCGAAAGTAGTATTCCATCGTTGTCGACCAACCGCGCCATTTGAACGAGGTATCGACGGCGAACTGTGCAACGTGATAGCTGTCGACCGCGACTGGAAGGATCGAGGCGAAGGTCTGTCCCGAATCGACGACGCGCGGCGTGTTGAATTCCGTCGATCCGTTGCGGCTGATCGTCGTGCCAGCAAAGGCGCATCCGACCCGCATCGCCAGTCGATCGTGCGATTCGAAATCGGCCAGTTGGGAACTGCCCCAGTCGCCGATCGGATAGCCTTGCAGCCGAATCGAGTAGGCGAAGTTGTCGTCCAGGTTGCCGCTGCTGCCCGTCTCCGCACCGCCGGTGACAAACCCGTTGAAGATCGCCGTTTCCCATTCGATCGGAATCGCAGTGTGCTTCGATTGTCCAAACAGCCCGATGGCGAGACTGCGGTTGACGTCGAAATAAGTGCTTGCGACCGACCGATCGCTAAACTCAAACTCTTTACCCGACAGCCAGCGTGCCATGGTGAATGGCATCTTGTATTTGCCAGCACGGAAACCAAACGTCCCCTTCTCGAATCCAAACTGCGCATGCCCGATGTCGTAGTTGAGGTAGAAGTCGAGCAGACGCATGTTGTCGCCACTGCTGCTGCGGCCGTCGAACTGCGTGAAATAGTTCAGGTCGGGGAGGAACGCGTTGCCCGACAGTATCAGCCGCGCCCGCTTCATTTGGAACTGATTCAGATCGGTATTGGGGAGAGCGACGTCCGACGCGGTATGACGCAGCTGGCCCCATCCGTTGACCTTCAATCGAAACGGAAACGCATCGGTCTCCAGATTGCGTTCTCGTAGGCTGGCGAGCACAAATCCATCGTCGTAACCGACGCGGATGGTGTCCGAAAAGCGACGCAATTCGGCCGACGCGACGGCGCCGTCTCCGGGCGTCCAGGGCGAACGCGGGTCGCCGATGTCGCAGACCTGATCCGCCGCGGGGCTCGACCGATCGGCAGCCGCGTCGTAGCTGGCGGGGGCTACCGCGTTGCTAGCGATCATCGATTCCTGAGCGAACGCGGGAACGCTCCCCAGCGAAACGATCAGCGCGACATTGATTGCGATTGCGGTAAGGAAGCGCACATCCGGATCCAGAGTCAGAAGTGGTCGATACGGGACAATACTATCCATCGGCATCCACCGTTAGATCCCGCACGATTGGCATCAGTGTCGGGACTGGTCCGACTGGGTAAACCGTACGGAGTGTTGCCCAGGCGGTTCGTCCGGACTCTCACAACCGGAAAACTTTGGGGGACCATTCCATTTTGCGTCCCTTGCCAACCGATCTGATATTCCGTGTGACTGTTCGTAAACGTAGCCCCCGTTGGACGCAGGTTTTTGCGTCGGCTGCTCCGTTTGCTTGAGGTCCCGCAATCGAACATGGAGGTTTCGGTTATCGCGATTCTCCATATATAAAGTCGGTTGTGCGCAAGCGTCTGATTCCAAACCTGTTATGCCATGCCGTTCTGCTGGTCGCGATCACCGGCTGTGGATGCATGCGCTCCGACCGGTTGCAATCGCCGACGCTCGTTAAGCCATCTTTGGCTGGGTGTTGGCACGACGGATGGCTTGGTCTGGGATCGCTGATCGCGGGCCAGGGAAACATCGACGACTTTGAGCGTTACCGCTTACAGGCTTCGCTGCATCCAACGGCAGAGTCGTCGACCGCGTTGGGCGAAAGAGCGTATGCTGTTGCGGAACGACTGCATGGCCGGTGCGACCACCGCGCCGTCGACTACTGGGCGCAGACGATCGCCTGGCTCGATGATGGCCAGCGGCGTTGTGGGCTCCGCGGCGGGAAGGAGACCAGCGATCGAATCGCTCGCGTCCGACACAGTGCACTGATTCGGATCCTTTCCTGTGGCCAGAAGTACGGCCGCCTGGACCCCGCATCGCACCTGACGATACACACCAACGCGGGGCCGATTCAGGTTCCCATCGTTCACCATGGTTTCCCTTGGCGGCAGAGCGACTTTCAACGCCTGATGGTCTTTGAGTCGCCCGCCTCTGCGCTCGGCAACGTCTGCGGACGCGGCGTCCCCTTGATCGTCTTCACCTCGAAAACAACGGGCCAGCAAGCAACGAATGGCTGCGGTGAGGCCTGCGATGCGTGTTGCACCGTCGATCCGGCAACGAACAACCGCTGCCAAAGATTCTTGGATTCGCGGTTGCCGTTTGCCGCAACGGCGCTGTTGGATCTGCCGGTTTCGCTATTTCAAGGCGCAGCGACGAGAGCCGGCCTGGAAACCGATCGATTCAGGGCCGCAACGATGCGGTTGGTCAATCCATTGGGGGGCGACCTTCCGGAGCCCTGCGATGGAATTGCCAAGAGTCCCGCGATGCCGCTCTACTACGCGCGTCAGAACAGTCAGTACAGCCCGGTCGTCGCCTTTATGGGAGGCGACAACGGTGTCGATCGGCCCGAACTGAAGTTCCTCGAACCGTACCAACCCGACAAGATTCCATTGCTGCTGGTGCACGGGCTGCTCTCGAATCCCGCCACGTTCTTGGAAGTCGCCGACGCCGTGCGCGCCGATCCGGTGCTCAGCAGACGGTATCAAATCTGGGTCTTTCGCTATCCCACCGGGGATGACTTTTTTGAATCGACCGCCATCTTGCGGGAACAACTTGCTGCCGCGTTTGCATGCCACCCCGACGGGCCCAATCAACAAAATCCGCGACACCGCGCCGTGATCGTGGGGCACAGTCTAGGCGGGTTGGTGGCGAAACTGCAGGTCACCGACAGTGGCGATCGGTTGTGGCGTTCGATCGCCAACGGGCCATTGGAACAGATGCGAGCGTCGCCCCAAGAAATCGCTGGCTTCAGGCGCTCCTTCTTTTTCAAGGCCAGCCCAAATATCGGACGCGTCGTCTACATCGCCACGCCACATCGCGGCTCTCCGTGGGCAGCCAGGTGTATCGGTCGGATCGGATCCTCTTTGGCCGGGTTCCGTTCCGATGACAAGCGGAAATTTCAGAACCTCGTCGCCGCCAATCCAGGTCTCTTCTCCGGAGCGTTCACCGATTCATTGCCATCGAGTGTCGATCTGCTGCGGCCGAGCAGTCGATTGTTGCAAGCCCTCGCCGCGACGCCATCATCACCGCGCATCGATGTCCACTCGATTATCGGAGATTGTTTTCCGCTGCCACGATCGGGACCATCGGACACCGTGGTCCCCGTTTCCAGCGCCTATCGAAAAGAAGCAGTATCGACAGCGTATATCGACGCAACCCATACATCGATTCTCCGCTCCAACGACGCGCAACAAGCCCTGCTGGAAATCTTGAGATTACACATCGCGGAATCAGCGTCCGCCGGTTGTGACTGTAGGGCCGAGGATCCGACAACACGCCTACTAGCCCCAATCGCATCGAACTGACGACGACGGTTGCCTTCACCAACGACCAAGTCGCGTTGGCATGAAGCCAACGTCAACGCGAAGCGCACCCGGCGTTTCCGCACGAGCCGTTTGATTTGATCTTGCTAGATGTCCAGATGCCGACCATGGATGGCTTGGAAGCGACAGCGGCGATCCGCGCCGCCGAACAACCTCCGGCGCGGATCCCGATCATCGCGATGACAGCATCGGCGATGAAAGGAGATCGCCAGCGCTGCCTCGACGCCGGCATGGACGACTATCTATCGAAACCGATCGAAGCTCAACAGCTCTACAATCGGCTCGCCACGCTCTCCGCAAAGCTCGCCTCCGCCCCACCCCAAGCCCGCTAACCCGCCGACGCTGCTCTGCTTCAATCCAACCGCGACGGCATCCACCTTCGACGAATTAAAGTCCCGTTTAAAAAGCAGAGTCCGACGATGGACAATCGCTGCAACATCCCGCTTGTGGCGACAAAGTGGCGCATCTTCGCGACAAGTTGTAGACACCGTTTAAGCAGTAGATTAGCCCTAAGCGCAACATCCGGAAAACGGTCATTTCGGCACTTGGTTTTGACCAAAGGTGTCACTCTGTCGGGTATCCTGGCGAGTTCAACAAACGCGAGGGAACCGCTGGGCGACAGAATTTGATGAAACATTACGCGCATACGCTTCCAGGCAATACCGACAAGGAAAACTGGGAACCGCTGGCTGAACACGAACAACGTGTAGTGCGCGTTGTTTTCAGGCGTCTCAGGAGTAGCAGGAATGTTTTGGGGGCACAGTCGCAATGGTCGTGGCCATGGTGTGCCAGAAGCGTTGGCGGATCATATTCGCCGCGTCGATGACTTCGCCAGGAAGTTTTCCGAGCCGTTGGATCTGTCAGCGGCTGCTAGTATTTCGGCGTTGATGCATGATCTTGGCAAGTACTCCGATCGGTTCAACAACTATGTGCAGGGCCGGTCGGGCTGTTCCTCGCCAGATCACTGGTCAGCGGGAGCGAGGCTCGTAATCTCTGCGTTAGGGGGACACAATGAGCAGCGTCTTCATCTGTTGGACGCGATTCGCTTGGCCATCGAGTCGCATCACAGTCAGCTTTCGACGCTCTCGTACCCACGCGAATCTGCACGCAGGTTGGACGAATATTTTGCAAGTAAATCGCGGCTGAAATGCGATGAGTTCGCAATCTTGATGGATCGTTGGCGCAAAGATGGGTTTCAGTTGCCGGGCCTCGGAGATGAAAGGCTTGCGTCGGCTGACGCGGCCGCGATGCTGGAGTCGCGGTTGCTGTACTCCTGTTTGGTTGATGCGGATTTCCTTGCGACTGAAGGACACTTCAGCGGTGACGTCGCCATTCCATATCAACCTCGTAGCCTTGCTCCAGAGTTTGATTTCGGTGCAGCTGCGGATCACCTTGAATCCATCATGTCGAGCCTGCCGCAGTCGCAACCCGAGATGCAATGGGTGCGTGATCATGTGGGCGTTCAGTGCCGAGAGCGAGCGTTGGACGCGCCGGGCCTATTTACGCTGACGGCGCCGACCGGTTCAGGAAAAACACTGGCCATGCTTCTGTTCGCATTTCGGCATGCCCAAAAGCATGGGCACCGTCGCATTGTGTTCGTGATGCCGTTTCTCACTATCGTCAGCCAAACGGCTCAAGTCATTCATTCCGCTCTTTCCTCGCTCCCCGGTTTTGATCCGTCTTGGGTGTTGGAGGATCACAGTCTCGCTGGCCGCAATGTCGATGGTTCAGCTGATTCAGAGAATCCTGAGGAGATGGAACTCGTTCGAGAGCAACGACTCGAAGCCGACAATTGGGACGCACCTATCATACTGACTTCGTCGGTTAAGTGCTTGGAGTCATTGCATGCGAACCGCCCTTCCGTCTGTCGAAAATTGCACAGGCTTGCCAAGAGCGTTTTGATTTTTGACGAAGTGCAAACGCTTCCACCTAAGCTGGCGTCTCTCACGCTGGCGACCTTAACACACTTGTCGCAGCGTTTTGGATCCACCGTGCTGTTTGCGACCGCGACGCAGCCCGCATTTGAGATGCTCGAATCGGAGGATCGTCCTCCGCTACCTAATCTGCGTTCGCCCAGCCAGCTAAGTGGCAATCCGTGGGCACCCACGGAAATTCTTCCTGAACATGACAGGCTGTTCCAAGCTACGGCTGGGCGAGTGAAGGTGAAGTGGTGGCTGGATGAAGAGTTGCCACTGGGCGAAGTCGCATCGCAGATTGCTAAGTCAGATCGGTCGAGCCTGGCGATCGTAAACCTAAAGCGCCATGCCACGCAGCTATTCCACGAGATCGGGGAACATCGTTGCGAGGTCTATCATTTGTCGACTTCGATGTGTGCCGAGCATCGAGATCAAACGCTTGAAGTGGTGAGAAACCGGTTGGCTGAAGAGAGGCCCGTGAAGTTGGTCAGTACGCAATGCATCGAGGCTGGCGTTGATTTCCCGAAGCGTTCGTTCGAGGGCGGGTGGCGCAGCATGGCCCCACTTCCGTCGATTGCTCAAGCGGCAGGAAGGATCAATAGGTCGTTTGAATACGCAGCGGCCTCCGTGTTGAACGTGTTTCGGCCGAGTGTGGAGGGCGCCCACTATCCACCCGGATATGGAGCTGGCATTGCTGCGCTGCAGACGCTTCTGACTAGCCTCAGGGAGGAAGGCATCCATCCCGACGAAACCGAGCTCATCTCTTCGCCGGAGCTAATGCAACGATACTATGCGATCCTTTATGGGCTGACCGATGAGGCGGCGATGACAGACAAGCTTTTGGCCGCAGTGGAAGGGCTCGACTTCGAGGGTGTTCGCAGTGAATACCGGCTTATCGGTTGCGAACAGCGCAACATCTTAGTGGCGTACAACAAAGCGTCGCAGCGGCACCTGCTTGATTGGCACGCGCGGCCGAACCAGCAGCGAGGTTGGACGCGGGACTGGATGCGAGCAGCCCGGCCGTACACCGTGACCGTCTATGAGTTTGAATTCGAGAAACTCGCTGCTGCAGGGTGTCTGTTTCCGATCCCGTTTGGCGCCGAGGAACATCTGGTCCCGGAGGAGTGCAGGTGGTGGGCTCTTCCAGAAGACGCAGGCTACTACGACCCCAACGTCGGGCTAGAGGTCCCACAGGAAGATGGACTGCTGGAAGTGTGAAAAGTGCACGGCGCCGAAGCGCCGTGCGGTGCATCAAAAAGTGAAGCTGCGTGATAACTGAGTTTCAATCCACGCATCGATCACGACGCTACCGAGACGGGACAACGACGAACAATCTTGACTGCTTGCCTAGGTGTAATTGCCGGTAGAGCCTGAAGTCTTGAGGCAAATTTGTGTGTCACAGCGGCCAATTTTTTTGTCGCTGTGACCTAACGTGTCAATTCGCTCGCTACGATCGACACCACTCGATGAGCTGTTTCTTAAACCAATCCCAGGGGGCGTCATGATGCCACAAATCCATGTTGTGGAATTCTATGGAGACTTTGGCTGCTTCAGCAGACCGGAGGCCTCGGTCGAACGATTTTCGTATGCCGTACCACCTCACAGCGCTGCGAGAAATCTGATGGATTCAATCTACTTTCACCCGCAGTTCCGTTGGGTCGTCCACAAGGCCGAACTTCTGATGGAGCCTCAGTGGGTTGCGTTGCGACGCAACGAAGTCAAGGAGAAGATAAACCTAAACGCCGTCGGGCGATTCATCGACGGGGAAGGCGTTGAACCGATCCTGGCCGATGGGGACAAAGCGTCGACAGGGTCCGATGAAAAGGGGCGTACCCAGCGACAGACGATGGCATTGCGGAACCCTCGGTACCGTTTACACGCCAGCATTGAGCCTTGGCCCGAGTATCGCAAGATTCAGAAGAAGTACAACGACATTTTTCAACGACGATTGAAGAGCGGGCAGTGTTTTCAACAGCCCTATTTCGGGCAACGAGAGTTTGTCGCCTACTTTTGTCAGCCAACCGATAAGAAGCCCTTTCCTATGAATCAGGAGCTGGGCTTGATGGTCTATGACACATTTGACCAGAGTCGACCAGGATCAAATGAGAGCAGGCCCTCGATCTCTCTGTTTCGAGCGGAGTTGGTTGATGGAGTTCTCGACTATCCCGCTTACGACTCGGAAGCTGTCTTGAGACCTCATCGATCGACGGAGGCGAGCTGATGTTTCACCTCATCAAGGAGTACGCCGAGAGGCATGATATTGATGCGCGACCCGGGTTTTCGGCCGTCAATTTGCACTTCCTGGTCGTCATTACTTCGCGGGGTTCCTTTGCATCCATCAGTCGGTTAGGCGAAGGATCACGTGGCCAACGGGTGCCTGGTTGTCCCCAATTCAATCTGCCGGAATTGAAAGCAATGGGATCCGGAGCGCGACACTTCCTGGTCGACTCGCTCGATGTCATAGCGTTGTTGACCAATAAGGAAGGGGAGCAGCCTGACGGCAAGCAGAGGGCCAAGCATGACGGGTTTATCAATTTGCTGCGCGATGCCGGACAGACGAATCCTTCCATTGCGCTAGTCGTCTCAGCTCTTGCTGGATCCTTAACCGAAATTCAGGCGGAACTGCGGACGCTTCGCGCCAAGCCGACCGATAAGGCGACATTTGCAATAGAGGACGGTAACAACACCAAGTGGCTTGTTCAAGATCCGTCTTGGCATTCCTGGTATCGCGATCTGCGCGCAGCGATTACCGCCACACGTATGGCAAAAGGCAGTAAGGGGGCAGCTGATGGTCCCGTGAAAATGCGTTGCTTGCTGACCGGCGATCTCGTGCTACCGGCTCCAACTCACGACAAAATCACGGGGCTGGCCGACGTTGGAGGGGACACGAAGGGCGATATTCTCGCATCCTTCAAACAGCAGTCCTTTCAGCACTTTGGCCTTAAAAAGGCAGCGAATTCTGCGATGAGTCCCGAAGCGGTGTCGCTGTACACGACCACACTAGATCGGCTGCTGACCAGCGCAGTCAAGATTGCAGATCGCAAGATCGTGTATTGGTACCAAGACGAGCACTCAGAAATGATGCCCGATGTCGATCCGCTCGCCTATCTGTTCACGGGGCAAACGTCCAACGAGGAACGCGATCAAAACGAAGGTGAAGCCTCAGAAGAATTGGCCGAGCCAAGCCAAGGGCAGAGAAGACAGGCGGAGGCGTCTGCAAAAAGTGTCTTGGAACGGATCAGGGTTGGTGGCGATGGCCAGTATCTGAATTCGGGTCGGTACGTCGCCTTGTCGATTTCTGCCAATAAGCCGCGTGTCGTCATTCGAGATGTACGCGTGGGAAGGTTCGAACAACTGTGTGAATCGACGGAGCAATGGGCCAACGACCTCCGGATCTGCAAACTCAATGGAGCTCCGCTTGCAATGCCCAGCCTGAATCGGTTGGTGAACTGCACGCTACGTGAGCGACAACGGGGTGAAGACTTCGACAAATGGATAGCGCCTGCATCCCCTGCCTACACCTCGCTTTGGAACGCGGCGATGTCGACTTCTCGCCAAAACATTAGCGAAACGATTGCGGTCCAGGCCTACCAGCGATTGCGATTAGCGATGCTAAACGGAGAAGTCGCCGATGCACTCGACGACAAAAGCAAAACGATGAAACTGCGGCGATCGGCCTACTATGCCCGAATTGCTTTACTCAAACTTTATCTAACGCGTAGAGAGGATCAGACGATGGAAGTGGCTTTGAACGAGGAGTCTAATTCGAGCGCCTACCACGCCGGACGCATGTTGGCCGTATTCCAACACGTGCAGACCCTGAGTACTGGCGAACCGAATGCCAGTTTTTTGGATCGATATTACTCGGCCGCTAGCACCACACCTTACCAAGTGTTGCCCCGGATTTGGAGAATCGCATTAAACCATTTGAAGCGGATTCAACCGCGCACACTTCGAGAAGAGCTTACGGACTTGCTATCGGATATCCATAGCCAAATCCCAAGAGAAATCGACGTTTGCAAACCATTGGATTTAGCGGACCAATTCCAGTTCCAACTGGGCTTCTTTCAGCAACAACCTGAACTTCCAACAAAGTTCCACCTCATCCGCCGCGTACCAACGAAAAAGGGGTACCTAGTGCGGTCAAAATCGGAAGCCACTATTGACAATCTGCTTCACGCTTTCGCTGACGCACATAGCGACTTGGGGATCAACATCGCATATGAACCGTCGCATGTTGAAGTCCGAGGTGAGCGCATTCGCCGCGGTGGCAGGAACGAATCACCAATCAGACCAGACTGGGTCATCCAGACCAACAAGAGCGACCGGAAAATAGTTCTGGAGCACTTCGGAATGCGAGATCGCCCTAACTACTCCCTGAGGATGGAACGCAAAATCAAGGCGTATGCAGACGCAGGATTGGTTCATGTTCAATCCAAAGACATCGACAGTCAACAATTAGAGCAAGCAACCGGCTTCTTGGTTTCCACCGACGAAACGGATGGCCCCAATTTTGATTCCCTAAATGAGCGGTTGCTTGTTGCCGTGACCAACCTCTAAACAAATCACCGAACCTCCATAGATTACAGGACTTGAAGCATGAACCAGCCAATTGAAAATCGATATGAATTCCTCTACTTGTTCGACTGCGAAAATGGCAATCCGAATGGCGACCCCGACGCAGGAAATGCGCCACGCATCGACTACCAAGATATGCACGGCTTAGTCTCCGACGTGATGGTCAAGCGGCGGATTCGCAACTACGTTCAATCCGCCGCTGGCAATGCCATGCCCAATGCGATCTTCATTGAACACGCTTCGAACTTAAACGAAGCGATCGCACGCAGCGCCGAAGCGACTCAAGAAGTCAAGAATGCTCAGAAAAAGGACAGCAAGGAAAAGTCGTCCGATGCGAACAAGCGAATTGTTGGTGCTCGGTCAAAATGGATGTGCGGCAATTTTTATGATGTCAGAACATTTGGGGCAGTAATGAGCACGGGCCCCAACGCGGGGCAGGTTCGAGGGCCTGTTCAGATAGCATTCTCGCGATCGGTTGATCCAATCGTGACAATGGATGTGGCAATTACTCGAATGGCGGTCGCTGGCGGTCCAACGAAAGCGAGTGCTACGGCTGAAGAATACGCGCAGTGGACCGAATCGCAGGATGAGGACAAACTGCGGACGATGGGACGCAAGTCGATCATTCCCTACGGGCTTTATGTCGGCAAGGGCTTTATCTCCGCAAACTTGGCTGAAAAAACAGGGTTTTCAAAAGAGGATTTGAAACTGCTATTTGAGGCAGTGCTAAACATGTTCGAGCATGATCGGTCATCCAGTAAAGGTGTGATGACCGTCCGCGCTCCCATCTTTGTTTTCAAGCACGTCGGTACAGGGAGCGACGACCAACAGCGCAAACGGCAAGCTAAGATGGGATGCTGTCCCGCTCAGACATTGTTTGAAGAGGTCGTGGACATCGAACAGAACGCTGAAGGCATGTCAAAAGACGGTGTGAATGTTCCGCGAAAGTGGTCCCACTATTCAGTCGCCGCTGACGAGTCGAAGATTCCGACAGGTGTCGAGCTCATCCAGATCAGGTCCGTTGCCGACCTTGAGAAGCTGTAGAGCGAATGATTTCCATGTCCTACACCGACGACGAACTGCTGCCGATTTCCGCTTTGCAACACTTGGTGTTCTGCGAACGCCAGTGTGCGCTGATTCATATCGAACGGTTGTGGGCCGACAATGCCCTGACCGTCGATGGACATCTGCTGCATAAAAAGGCGCACGATAATTCGCACGAATTGATCGATGGCGTGCGAGTCGCCCGCAGCTTGTGGCTCGTCTCGCGTCGGCTTGGGCTTGTCGGCCAAGCCGATATCGTGGAACTGCACCGCGATGGCAGCGTCGTTCCGGTGGAATACAAACGTGGTAAACCCAAACGCGATCGAAGCGATGAGATCCAACTGTGCGCCCAAGCACTCTGCCTGGAGGAACAATTGGAGACTTCGATCGATCGCGGCTTTCTCTTTTATGGGAAACGTAAACGTCGGACCGCCGTCGCCATCGACGCCAGCCTCCGCGACCAAACCGGCGCCGTGATCGCTCGCTTACGAAACATGATCGATCGACAACAAACGCCCACGGCAACTCGCCAGCCCAAGTGCGAAAACTGTTCATTGATCGATCTCTGCTTACCCGATGGGCAACGCTTTCGTAACGGCGTCGCCGCCTGGAACCAGCGGCAATTTGCGGTCGCCGCAGGGGATGACGCTCCGCTGACCGACAGCTACGACTTTCTGTCTGCTGAGGCTAACTGAGAAAATGAAAAAGCATCTAAATACGCTGTTCGTGACAACCGAAGGGGCTTATCTGCGGAAGGAGGGACAAGCCGTCGTCGTCCGCGTTGAAAAACAAACCCGGCTCCGCGTCCCGCTGCACAATCTCGATGGCATCGTTTGCTTTGGCCGCGTCGGCTGCAGTCCCGCGCTGATGGCCAGTTGCGCCAAAGGGAACGTCTCGATCTCGTTTCTGAATCCTTACGGCGGGTTCCTCGCTGCGGTCACCGGTTTTTCGCCCGGCAACGTGCTGCTGCGTCGCCAGCAGTATCGCGCTGCCGATGCAGCCGATTCGACACTTGCGATTGCCAAAGAGATTGTCGCTGGAAAGATCGCCAACAGCCGCAGCGTGCTGCTGCGGGCAGCACGCGATATCTCTGCTCCCGATGCACAGGAACAACTGCAGCGCGCCGCGCGACGCATGGCCAACGACGTGACGATGGCCCGAAATGAAACCTCGCTCGATGCGCTGCGCGGCCGTGAAGGAGAAAGTGCGGCGACCTACTTTCAAGTATTTTCTTCCATGATATCCCCGCAAGCAACCGGCTTTGCCTTTACAACGCGATCGCGGCGGCCACCTTTGGATCCGTTAAACGCGTTGCTTTCCTTTTTGTATTCGATGCTCACTCACGACGCGCGAAGCGCCTGTGAAGCGGCAGGCCTGGACGCAGCCGTTGGGTTCCTGCATCGCGACCGCCCCGGACGACCGGGACTGGCACTCGATTTGATCGAAGAGTTCCGCGCGTTTCTCGTCGACCGACTGACCCTCTCGTTGATCAATCGTCGGCAGATCCAAAGCAGTGATTTCGAGATCACGCAGTCCGGCGCGGTGCTGCTGAAAGATAAACCGCGCAAGACAGTTTTGGCTGCGTACCAAAAACGGAAGCAAGCTACGATCACGCACCCGTTCCTGGATGAAAAGACGACGATTGGATTGTTGATCCATCTGCAAGCTCGTCTCTTGGCCCGCCATCTGCGCGGCGATCTGGATGCCTACCCGCCATTTCTCTGGAGATAATCCGCCGTGTATGTCTTGGTAACCTATGACGTCAGTACGACAACTGCTGAGGGACGCAAGCGATTGCGGAACACGGCAAAGATCTGCCTCAATTACGGGCAACGCGTGCAAAACTCGGTTTTTGAATTATTGATCGATCCAGCGCAATGGGCTCAGTGCAAAGCGGAACTCTGCGACACGATTGAACCGCAGACCGACAGTCTGCGATTTTATTATCTCGGGAACAATTGGAAAAACCGCGTCGAACATGTGGGAGCCAAGCCGGCGATCGATCTCGAAGGACCGTTGTTTGCGTAGCGGTTGGTTCCAGCTTAATGGTGTGCGAACCGCAAGTGCTGGAGAAAAACGGGAGAGGTTCGCGATTTAGCAATCACTGCAAAACATTGTCCTACAGCGATGGGACAACTCTCTGTGTTCGTTTCTCGGGCAAAGCCGACGTAGGTTCGCGAAACCGGCATCTTAACACCAAGGGACAAAACAGGTTACACTCCCGGAGTCGCGTCCCGCACGGGACGCGTGGATTGAAACGACGACACTGACCACGAAGCGGAGCTTGCTGCGGTCGCGTCCCGCACGGGACGCGTGGATTGAAACCGTAACTCATCCGCCCCTTCCTCGTCGTCGTCGCCGTCGCGTCCCGCACGGGACGCGTGGATTGAAACGTAGTCCCCGGAATCGCTGTCTTCGTCCGAAACGGGGTCGCGTCCCGCACGGGACGCGTGGATTGAAACTCGCTGGCTGCCATCAGGACCAACGCCTGCCCCTGCGTCGCGTCCCGCACGGGACGCGTGGATTGAAACAATATCTCCGCGGGTGGATGCAACCGCAGAAAGTGTCGCGTCCCGCACGGGACGCGTGGATTGAAACAGAATGACCAACCGTGTCACACTCACTGCGGACGATAGTCGCGTCCCGCACGGGACGCGTGGATTGAAACCGCAACCCAATACAACGCCAGCGCGATCGCTTTGGGTCGCGTCCCGCACGGGACGCGTGGATTGAAACCGATGTCGATCCCGTAGAGGACGGCTGAATCTGCGTCGCGTCCCGCACGGGACGCGTGGATTGAAACCCGGTCTGTCGCAAGGTCTCGCACTAGGTCGATGGTCGCGTCCCGCACGGGACGCGTGGATTGAAACCCGTCGTTGGCTCCAAACCAGTCGGCGATGAACTGTCGCGTCCCGCACGGGACGCGTGGATTGAAACGTCGTTTTTGATTGCCCAGGATGCGAGGATTACGTCGCGTCCCGCACGGGACGCGTGGATTGAAACACCGTGTCTTCAATGACGATCTCGAAACCGTAGAGCGTCGCGTCCCGCACGGGACGCGTGGATTGAAACACTCTGGGATACGACTCGAACCCACACACGAAGGATGTCGCGTCCCGCACGGGACGCGTGGATTGAAACTTTGAAAAGCTTCTGCACGATTTTTGTAACGTCTGGTCGCGTCCCGCACGGGACGCGTGGATTGAAACTGATACCCCGACTGCCGGAAAGCTTACCGTGGAAATGTCGCGTCCCGCACGGGACGCGTGGATTGAAACGTCGAAGTCAACGGAAATCGGAAACGTAAAACCCTTGTCGCGTCCCGCACGGGACGCGTGGATTGAAACTCGTGACAGACGAAAACCAACTGACCACCACCGACGTCGCGTCCCGCACGGGACGCGTGGATTGAAACCGCTGTGACGCGATCCGTGACGGGCCCGTTTGGCGTCGCGTCCCGCACGGGACGCGTGGATTGAAACCCCTACCGCGGTCGCCATGATCGCAATCGCCCTGGTCGCGTCCCGCACGGGACGCGTGGATTGAAACCCTCGACGTGAAGGGATTGCGGGAAGCGATGGACGTCGCGTCCCGCACGGGACGCGTGGATTGAAACGACGTCGGTTCCGGCGATGTACGTCAGTCTGCCGTCGCGTCCCGCACGGGACGCGTGTGGATTGAAACGCCCGCATTTGGGGCAACAAATCGCGGGTGGACGAGTCGCGTCCCGCACGGGACGCGTGGATTGAAACCATCGCCTGGAACGGGACAGCGAAAGCCTGGTCAGTGTCGCGTCCCGCACGGGACGCGTGGATTGAAACATACCTCAATCCTCCGATAATCACGTCGCGCACCGGTCGCGTCCCGCACGGGACGCGTGGATTGAAACACTGGCGAGGGTGCCGACCCCTGTGTCTCGTGTGCGTCGCGTCCCGCACGGGACGCGTGGATTGAAACCGCTGACCCATGATAAACAAGGCCAAGACGGAATGTCGCGTCCCGCACGGGACGCGTGGATTGAAACAGGTTGCGTTTACCCTTCGCAACGGAGAAACAGCGTCGCGTCCCGCACGGGACGCGTGGATTGAAACTATCGAGTGCGGCGAAGGCGAAATTGAGGGTGAAGTCGCGTCCCGCACGGGACGCGTGGATTGAAACCAGCACGACGGGAAGTTGGCGTTCGGGGTGCGTGCGTCGCGTCCCGCACGGGACGCGTGGATTGAAACCAGAAGCGACACGAGGATTCCGCCGCGTGGATCGACGTCGCGTCCCGCACGGGACGCGTGGATTGAAACAATCAGATAAACGCGATACGGGTAGAGCCCCCCGTCGCGTCCCGCACGGGACGCGTGGATTGAAACCGCTTTACCGCACCAGTCACCCGAGCGAATAGGGTCGCGTCCCGCACGGGACGCGTGGATTGAAACACGCAAGACGTTGAAGAGCCAGCGGCATCCCCTGGTCGCGTCCCGCACGGGACGCGTGGATTGAAACCGAGAACGGACCGAATCGCTTTTTGTCACCGCGTGGATTGAAACAAGGCGCTCACACCGCTCGTAACCGCCGCTGCGCTGGCGTTCCTTTTCCTTTGCTTCAATTCATGCGTTCCACTCGCGTTCGCGGCCCATTGTGTTCTCTTCCCCTGAGGACGCTACAACGCTTCGTTTTCCTATCCGATTCCACCAAACGCCGAGCGTTGTCAATCGCGATCCTGCCAGTTGCCCCTCCGAGACTCACGGCATCGCTGGCGGTTTTGCCAAAGGAATGAAGGTTGTCGTTTGCCCTGCAAACGAGATAACTCGATCGCTACACCGGTCAAAAAATTGGCGCTGCGGATTATGAATGCGCGGCGAGTTGCCGTTTGCTGTGGAAGGGGGGGCCGGGGGATGGTCGCTTCTCGGATCGTGTGGGCCGTTTTCTATCGTTCGCCATTGTGCCGTATGACGCGTTTGTCCCAGCGGTTCCAAGAACGCGATGCTGCTCGCCGTCATGCTGCTTTCCGATGCGGAAGTGACGGCGGTGCAACGATTTGCACGCTGTGCAAATCGATCCGCCCCTGCACGCTGCAAAGCGTTGCAGATTCGCTAGCGGATCGCGGCGAGAAACGCTCGCTCCAAACTGCCGCTACCCCGCTTTGGCACGCTATGTGCGTTAAGGCCGTGCGAGTTCATCCCAGCCCTCAAATCGCTACTCTCCCCGCGGAGTGGCGATCGGCGGAAGACGCGATTTCGCTACCTGTTATGCGCCGTCGATTCCACAACTAACGCATAAGTTTTTCCTTATCTGGGGAAGCCGAAGCGATCGCAAAGTCCTCGATTGTGATTGCGTATGCAAAAACGCTTCCACTCTCCGAACAACACAAAGCGCAGCCGAGACAATGCAAACGTTTAATGTTCCCGCCATCATTTGGATCGTGCCGCTGATCCTTTGCGTCCCCGCTTGTGACAACGTCGTGGCGGTTCGCGATACGGTGCTGCACGGCGGAGCTCCGCTGGCCGAAGTTCCAGCCTCCGCGCATCCCCACGGTGCGGCGAGTCATCCAACGGCACACGCCGAAGGCTCGCACCAGGCGTCGGAACACGCCACCGAAGCGCATGCCGAAGGCGGGCATCACGTGGTGCACAAGATCGTCGTCACCAGTCCGATCGCCAAGGATGTTGTCAGCACTCAGCAATACGTCTGCCAGATTCACTCCTGGCGTCACATCGAGGTCAAAGCGCTCGAAGGGGGCTATCTGGAGCGGATCGCGGTCAACGAAGGGCAAGCCGTGAAGCAGGGGGATCTGTTGTTCAAAATCCTGCCGACGCTCTACCAAGCGAGATTGGAATCGGATCAGGCCGAGGCTCAATTGGCTCAGATCGAGTTACAAAACACCGAACGGCTGTATCACCAGAACATCGTCGCGATGCCGGAGGTTGCGTTGGCTCGAGCCAAGTTGGCGAAGGCGCAAGCGAAAGTCAATCTCGCGTTGGCGGAGCTGGACTTTGCAAACGTCAAAGCCCCGTTCGACGGCATCGTCGACAAACAATACGAACAACTGGGCAGTCTGATCGAGGAGGGGGCGATGCTGACAACGCTGTCGGATAACAGCGTGATGTGGGCCTACTTCAACGTCCCCGAAGCGAGATACCTCGCCTACCAAGCCGATTCGAACAAAGACGATGTCAAAGTCGAACTGCTTCTCGCCGACGGCAACAAGTTTTCGCAGGTCGGCCGCATCGGAGCGATCGAAGCCGACTTCAACAACGAAACCGGCAACATCGCCTTCCGCGGCGACTTCCCCAACCCCAGCCATCTGTTGCGGCACGGTCAGACCGGCACGGTACTGCTGAGCCGCGTGGTCAACGGAGCTGTCGTGATTCCTCAGCGTGCGACCTACGAAATCCTCGCCAAGAAATATGCGTTTGTTGTGGATGACGACAACGTGGTTCACCAACGCGAGATCACGATCCAGAGCGAACAAGACGACATCTTCTTGATCAAAGAGGGGCTTTCGGCGACCGACAAGATCGTGCTCGAAGGGATCCGCCAAGTCCGCGACGGCGATCGCGTGGAATACGAATTCCAAGACCCCGAAGATGTCCTTCGGAATCTGAAACACCACGCCGAATAACGGCCGCCACCTCGCGCCGTTCATCCCCGTTTAAACATCCAACGCGGTTCGCCAACGCACAGCATCGCGTTGTGCTGAACCCAGGCCCCTCGCGATCGGCTTCGCTGGATCGCCGGAAAAGAAAACCTCCGATTATGTTCGCGAAAATTTTGCATCGGCCAGCCTTGGCCATCGTCGTCTCGCTGCTGATCTTGCTGATGGGCGGACTGGCGATCGTCACGTTGCCGATCTCACAATTCCCCTCGGTCGCGCCGCCGAGCGTCCGCGTTTCGGTCTCCTATCCTGGAGCGAGTGCCAAGATCCTGATCGATTCGACGATGGTGATTCTCGAACAGGCGATCAACGGTGTTCCCAACATGCGATACATGCTGGGAGATGCGACGAGTGCCGGCGAGGGAACGATCCAAGTCATCTTTGAACCGGGGACCGATCCGAACGTGGCGGTGATGAACGTCAACAATCGGGTCCAGATGGTCAAGAACAACCTGCCCCCGATCGTGGAGCGGGAAGGGATCATCGTGATGCAGAACATGACCAGCATGTTGATGTATGTGAATGTCTTCAGCAAAGATCCAAACGTCGACCAAAACTTTCTCTACAACTACGCCACCGTCAACGTACTCAACGAGATCAAACGGATTCCCGGCATCGGCAGCGCGACGATTCTTGGCAACCGCGCCTACGCCATGCGAGTCGAATTGGATCTCGACCGGATGCGTGCTTATAAGGTCGACGCGGAAGACGTCATGGAAGCGCTCGCCGATCAGAGTTTGATCGGATCGCCGGGGAGGCTGGGACAAGCGACGGGGCAAACTTCACAAACGCTAGAGTATGTGTTGACCTGGATCGGGCGTTACGACACACCGGAACAGTACGGAGACATTATTCTCAAAGCCAATTCCGCAGGAGAGATCCTGCGGATCAAGGATGTGGCAAAAGTCTCGCTCGGATCCTCCTTCTACGACCTCTATTCGGATATCGACGGCTTGCCATCCGCTGCGATCGTGCTCAAGCAAACCCCGGGCTCCAACGCGGCGGAGGTGATCGAGAAGGTGAAGGAGAAGGTGGAAGAGATCAAGCAGGAATCGTTCCCGCCGGGGATGGACTATGCCGTCACTTACGACGTCTCCAACTTTCTCGACGCATCGATCGAAAAGGTACTGCACACGCTGTTCGAAGCGTTCATCCTCGTTTCGCTTGTCGTCTTCCTGTTCCTCGGCGATGTCCGCAGCACGTTGATTCCCACGCTGGCCGTTCCGGTATCGTTGATCGGTACGTTCTTTTTCATGCTGATGTTTGGCATGTCGATCAACCTGATCACGCTTTTTGCGTTGGTCCTTGCGATCGGCGTGGTGGTCGACGATGCGATCGTGGTCGTTGAAGCGGTACACGAAAAGATGCACACCAAACACCTCGGCCCCTATCAAGCGACGCAGGAGGTGATGCATGAGATCAGCGGAGCGATCATCGCGATCACGTTGGTGATGACCGCGGTCTTCATCCCGGTGACTTTCATGACCGGACCGGTTGGCGTCTTCTATCGCCAGTTTGCGTTGACGATGGCGATGTCGATCGTGATCTCCGGTGTCGTCGCGCTGACGCTCACCCCCGTGCTGTGCGCGATGATCCTGAAACCACACGCCGATCACGAACAACAACGTGGGCTGATCGGACTGATCAATCGTGGCCTATCAAAAGTCGCAGGATGCTACGCCTTTCTCATCCGCGGTTTTCTCTGCACGCTACTTGGCCTGTGCGTTGGGACGGGGCTGTACGCGCTGCTTCACAATCACTTCGTCCACGAACTGATCTCCGAGCAGATCGAACTGACGCCGATTCGCACCTGGATCCTCGTTGGCGGCGTCGCCTTGTTATCGATCTTTTCGTTCCGTGCGATGTTTTCGGGAAGCGACGGCAGCGAGAAGAAGCGGGGACCGTTGGGGATCTTTTTGCATCTGTTCGACCGTGGCGTGGAACATGTGACGGGTGGCTATGCCGCGATCCTGCGGCGGATCATCCCGCGTCGGATCTTGACGATGGGCGTCGTGGGCGGATTTGTCTATGGGATTCTCACCGTGACGCAGGTCTTGCCGACTGGATTTATTCCGCTGGAGGACCAGGGGATGATCTATGGCATCGTGCAGACGCCCCCCGGTTCGACGCTCGAATACACCAACGCCAAATGTCATGAGCTACAGAAAATATGCAACCAGATGGACGAGATCACTTCCGTCTCTTCAATCGCCGGTTACGAGGTGCTGACCGAAGGGCGGGGCTCCAACGCGGGAACCTGTATTATCAACTTAAACCCTTGGGCCGATCGCGAACTCACGTCCCGGCAAGTGATCGAGGAACTGGAGAAAAGAGGAGCGGACATCGCCAACGTGAAGCTTGAGTTTTTTGAGCCTCCCGCCGTACCAGGTTTTGGTGCCGCCGGCGGTTTCTCGGTAAACCTGCTCGATAAGACAAACAGCGGCGATTACCAGACGCTTGGCGAAGAGACGGACAAGTTCATGGAAGCGTTGGGGAAACGCAAGGAACTCAAAGGTCTATTCACCTTCTTCGCCTCCAATTACCCGCAGTACGAGATCGTCATCGACAACGACGTGGCGATGCAGAAGGGTGTTTCGATTCGCGATGCGATGGACAATCTATCGATCGTCGTCGGCAGCACATGGGAACAGGGGTTTGTCCGCTTCGGCCAGTTCTACAAAGTCTATGTGCAAGCGGCGCCGGAGTTCCGCAGATATCCCGAAGACCTCGACAACATGTTCGTGAAAAACGATCGCGATGAGATGGTCCCCTATTCCGCGTTCATGAAGATCAAGAAGAAGCAGGGGCTGAACGAGATCAGCCGCTACAACTTATATCCAACCGCTCCGATTCAAGGTGCACCGGCGGAGGGTTACAGCAGTGGTGAAGCGATCGCGGCGATCAAAGAGGTTGCCGCCGAAACGCTCCCCAAAGGCTTTGGCATCGACTGGCAGGGGCTTGCTTACGACGAAGCCAACGCGGGGAACACGGCGGTCTATATCTTTTTGATCGTCGTCGTCTTCGTCTATATGGTTCTCGTCGGGCAATACGAAAGTTTTCTTCTGCCGCTGGCCGTGATCACGTCGTTGCCGGTCGGCATCTTCGGCGCTTTCGCATTGCTGAAGGCGATGGGATTGTCCAACGATGTCTACTGCCAAATCGGTCTGGTGATGTTAGTCGGCCTGTTGGGAAAGAATGCGATTCTAATCATCGAATTTGCGGTCCAACGCCGCCACGATGGACTTTCGATTGCCGAGGCGGGTATCGAGGGTGGACGCTTGCGTTTCCGCCCGATCTTGATGACCTCATTTGCATTCATCGTCGGCATGGTTCCGTTGGTCCGCGCCAGCGGTGCCGGAGCGATCGGAAACCGCACGATCGGTACGACAGCCGCCGGTGGAATGCTGATGGGGACGCTGGCCGGCGTGCTGGTGATACCAGGACTCTATTACATCTTTGCCAAGCTGGCTGATGGCAAAAAATTGTTGAAAGACGAATCGGATCAGCCGCTGAGTGAGCGGATTGAACACGGTTCGCTGAACCATCCGGAGCCCAATGCCTAGGTCGACGTAATGGGATAGACGACGAGGACGCTGCGGAAACGCAAGCCGGCGCGGACTAGGTAATAGCCGTGTGGAACGTATCAAATTAGCGCCGCCATGGACGCAGGTCCCCGGCCGGCGGTGGCGGCTGCGCCGACGAATCGAACAACTTGAGGAAATACCGATGGTACTTTGTGCCGTTTTTCCGGCTCGCATGCCTTCCCCTTGCAACTGGTAAAGGTGGCGCCGAACGACTGTCGAAAATAGAAGTAATGCGGGTCGTTCGGATCTGCATGATTTTGCAGACGCCGCGACCGGCGACGATTGGACAATCCGACGCGGCAAAAGTATTGCTGACGTTCGGAAGTGCGACGACTACATGTTTGAGCCACAAGGAAGTGGTTAGCAACCGGGGGCTAAAAATCCTGGATCAGGATGTCAAGGAAAAGACCGATGAACCGATCTGATAAACGCTCCAAATCACGGCTCAAACAGCGTGCTCTCATCGCTGCAATTATCACTGGCGCCGTGATGGTGCAACCGGGCTGTGGGATCCCTCAGCTCCGTGGTGCAAAGCCGGGACAAGCGATGCCCCAAACCTACACTCGCCCCGCTTCGACGAGCAGCGAAAGTGTCAACTGGGATGTCGCAACCGCGATCCCGACCGAGCCCCCAACGGTCGACGCGACCGAAGAGTCGAAGCCCTCCGAAGGCGGCTTGATTCGGCTGGCTGGATTCCTTCGCCAAGCGACTAAAATCGAACCAGACAAGTCGGACGACAAAGATAAGACCGAGAACCAAGATGAACATGGAAAGCCTTCGGAAGATCAATCGGTAGTATCCCAAGCCGCCGACGATCCGATCAGCCTGTTCGCTCCCGCTGCGATGCCCGCGGTCGACAGTTTTGATCTCGCTAACACCGGCGAGAACTCCGGCCAATTCGACTGGCATCAGTTCTTCGACGATCCCTTCCTGGCGGGCCTGATCGATCAAGCGCTCGTCGGCAACCAGGAACTTCGGATCCTCGCCGAAGAGATTCAGATCGCCTGCAACGAGACCTATGCCCGCAGCGGTGAATACCGTCCGTTTGTCGATGTAGGTGCCGGAGTTGGATTGGAGAAATCGGGCGAGCACACGCGTGCCGGTGCAGTCGAAGATCAACTGGAAGTCGCCCCCGGACGCGGCTTCCCCGATCCCCTGCCCGACTTCCTGGTCGGTGCCAACGTCTCTTGGCAGTTGGACATCTGGAAGAAGCTGCGGAACGCACAAAGCGCCGCGGCGATGCGGTACCTGAGCACTCAAGAGGGACGTAACTATGTCGTTACCGGCTTGGTCGCTGAGATCGCCGAGAACTACTACGAACTGTTGGCGCTCGACAACCGCTTAATGACGCTCCACAAGACGATCGAGATCCAGCAGAACAGTCTCAAGACCGCCGATGCGATGAAGGAAGCTGGACGTGGTACCGAGCTAGCGGTCCAACGGTTCCAAGCGGAGGTGCGAAAGAACCAGAGCGAAAAGTTGATCATCGAGCAAGAGATCGTCGAGGTCGAAAACCGCATCAACTTCCTCGTCGGTCGCTACCCGCAGCACGTTCAACGGATGTCAGTCGAATACATCGACCTGACGCTTCAATCGATCAGCGCCGGCGTCCCGGCTCAACTGTTGCAAAATCGCCCCGACATTCGCGCAGCCGAACGCGAACTGCAAGCTGCCGGCCTGGACATCAAAGTCGCCAAAGCCCGCTTCTATCCATCGTTGAATCTCAACGCCGGCGTAGGCTATCAAGCCTTCGCTGCCGGGTATCTGTTCCGTACGCCCGAATCGTTGATCTACAGTATCGGCGGCGATCTGGTCGCGCCGTTGATCAACAAGCGAGCGATCCAGGCGGCGTATCGAACTGCAAACGCCAAGCAACTGCAGGCGGTCTACAACTACCAACAAACCGTTCTGCACGCCTACACCGAAGTCATCAACCAACTGACCAAGGTATCCAACTACGGCAAGAGTATTGAGATCAAGAAGCAGCAATTGGCGTCGTTGGAAGCTTCGGTCGACAGCGCCACCAAGTTGTTCCAAAACGCTCGAGCGGAATATGTCGAAGTCCTGTTGGCTCAACGCGAGATGATGGAAGCCAAGATGCTGATCATCGACATCAAGCAGCAACAGTTGTCGGCGACGATCTCTGCCTACCAAGCACTCGGCGGCAGCGGCGGCGCACCCGCGAATTTCAATTGACCCGATCGCCCATCTCGCAAAAATCGTTGGACCGCGAGCCCACCTAGCCGCGCGTTTAACCGCAATACCGTTCAACGAAGGAGCCTCGGACCGTGGAAAGAATTGGCGGCGGGACGTAGTGGACGAGGTTACGAGTCCCAGCGATTTGGTCTGATGCAAAAGGACTCGTAGCCTCGTCCACTACGCTTCGTTGAACGGTATTGCGTTTAACCGCATGGGCATCACCCCGCGCGTTTCTGAGTTGTCGTTTCGGTTGGATGCGCGGCCCGATGGGCACGCGGTTAAACGACTGCGCCCGATCGGGACGCTGTGAAACGACTTCCGGCAGCGAAACCTCGCCACTCGTTTAACCGCAATACCGTTCAACGAAGGAGCCTCGGACCGTCGCAAGAATTAGCGGAGGGACGTAGTGGACGGCATTGCGTTTTACCGAGTACGCGACGTGCCCCCACCAAATCATTAACCGTTGGCCATATCTTTCCGCTCCATGGTAGAAGCAACGGAATCCATCAGACCTCTATCGATTGCACGGCGTTAGATCATCCACGATTGTGAATGCGAGCAACGCAGAGGCCGAGTTCGGTTTCCAGTCGCGTCAATTGACGCGACCGAGAGGTGGGATGGGGACGAAGCGAGTTCGGTGGCATACATGCAGACCGAGCCCGATTTTGGCGTACCCACAATCGGGGCGAGCTTGTTTCACTTGCTCGGTCTGCGTCTCTAACGTCTCGGCGACGTTTTATTCGCCGGTGGCGACACCGGGGATTGCACCGGAGAGGTAACGCCAGTTTTTGATGTAGGCGATCAGGTCGCGCATCTGTTTCGGGTTGATCTGTTGTTCAAACCCTTCTGGCATCAACGATACGCTGGTCGTCCGCGCTTGGTCGATATCCTCGCGATCGATCGTTGTCAGTTTTCCTTCGGCTTGCTTCAGCGTGATCGCATCGGCTGTCTCTTCGACAAGCAATCCGTCCTGAACCTGTCCGTCGATGGTGACGACGGTGTAACGGAAGTAGTTGGCGTCGATCGCCGCACCAGGATTCAAGATCGAAACGAGCAATTGTTCGGGCGTCTTGGTGCGGCTGTCGGAGATGTCCGGACCGACGACGTGCCCCTTCCCTTGCATCACGTGGCAGGCGGCGCACTGTTGGGCGAAAATCAGTTTCCCCGCATGCGAATCCCCTTCCCCCGCGATCGCTTTGCTGTAGCGATCGATCACCGCTTGGCGATCGGCCGACAACGAAGCCATCAGCTTGCGGGCGCGGGCTGCAAGTTTCTTGTCGCTGTGGTTCCGCAACCGGTTGGTCTGCGAGAGGTCCATCGCGGCGGGAGCCAGCGTGCCAGCTTCCAATGCGTCGAGCATCTTGGCGGTCCATTCGGGGCGACGCAGCAGCGACGCGACACAGGTCCGCAATAGCGCCGGCGGCAATCGGCCTGGATCGCTAAGAATCCGCGAGGCGAATTCGGGATCGCCAACGGCGGCCAGTCCCTCGATCGCCGAACTGCGAACAGAGGTCGGCGCACTCGATTCGAAGAGCGCTACCAGCATCTCGGTCGTCTCGTCGGATCGGTCCAATCGGACGATGTTCAACGCGTCGGTTCGGGAACTCGCAGCAGCGTTCTCATCGCTGGCGATCGATTTCGCAAACGCTTGGATTCGGGCGAAACCTGGATGGACTTGGCCATCGATGGCGATACTTTTCGACCAGTTCTTTCGCGCACGACCGACACCTTCGTGCAGCCCGCGGACGATCTGCATTCCCAATCGATCGGCACCGGTCGCATCCAATACCTTGGCGATTTCAGCGGGCGGCGCGTAGTATCCAACCCGTCGGGCTAGTTCCATCGACAGGGGTTCGATCTTTCGATCCCCCATCGATTCACGCTGCTGCAACAGACTCAACAGGACTGGCGTTTGCAGGCACTGCCCGTCGACGGCGGGGACCATCAGATGGGCTCGCAACCGCGAGTCGGTGCAAGCCGATGCCAACAGTTCGGCTGGAACGGCGACCGGTTTTCCGGTCGACAGCACCAGACGTCGCCACGCGACCGCCTGCAGAACCGGATCGGATGTGGCGAGCGCCGCTTCCATCGCGGTGGCGAATTTTGGATTCTCTTGGTCCAACAACTCGATCGCCTGACGGCGGACGCGGAAATCGGAATCGTGTTGCGCTACATCGGCCAGCAGCTCTTGGAAAGCGGCGGCAACGGACGCGTCGGACTTGGACAATTTGGCTGTCGCGTCGAGCAACCACAACGCACGCACTCGGCCCGCAGGCGTTTGGGCTGATTTGGCTGTCTCGCGAAGGTCGGTGGTAAAGGCTGCCGCATCGGTCGACAAACGTTCCAGGATCAAACGTTGAGCGGTCGTGCGGTGCCATCGATTCGAGTGATCCAAGGCAGCGACTAAAGCAGCGGCATCGGCGGTTTGCCAATCCATTGACGCCGCGTTGGAATCGGCCGTCGGTTTCGATTTGGAAGTGATTCGCCAAATGCGACCGAGATCGTTCCCCCATTGCTGGTCGGGACGATTCTTCAATTCGACAGGAACAAATTGCGGATGTTCGATCACCGCGCGATACATGTCGACGACGTAGAGCGCGCCGTCGGGACCGGAGTTCAGATTGACGGGGCGGAACCAAGCGTCGTGGCTGGCCAAAAATTCGACCCCTTCACGCCCACGTTTTGCGGCGAAGGTGAGTCCATCGGGACGCATCACTTGGCGTTGTACCAAGTATCCGGTCGGTTCGCAGGTGAACGAGTTGTTCAGCATCTCACCCGGCAACGCGGTGCCGCCAAAGACGTGGACGCCACACGCGGCGGTGAATTGCCCGGCGTGCAGGTTGGACGTCGTCCAGGCCTGAGCCAACGAATAGACGCGTGATGCTTCGCCGGCGATCACTGCATCATGAACCGCGTCGCGTGGGGTCAACCACGGATCCGACGCGATGATGTCGCCATTGAGAACGACGTGGATGCAGGGATTGCGATTGGTACACAGGAAGATGTTGCCGAAATCATCTTCCGAAAAACCAAACTGGCCATTTCCAGGCATCCCGGTGAACGTTCCCCCCAACGCATCGAAGGCGAAGTCCTTGCCTTGCAACGGCAGCGGGTCGGGTTGGCCGGGGGCCGGTCCCCATCGTTTGTCCGTGCTTTTGACCGTACCACCACGCAGTCCGTTGGAGACATGGATTTGGTTGTTGAGCATTAAGGCGGGATGGTTTGCACGCAGTTGCGTGTTCTCTTGCATGAAGCCTTCGAACCACGTCTCCCGATGGTCGCAAACATCGTCGCCATCGGTGTCCGCCATGAACATCACCTTGCCCGCCAAGGTGACGATCACGCCACCACGCCAAGGTTGAATCCCGGTCGGAAAAATCAATTCGTTGGCGAAGGTGGTCGCGTGTTCGTAGAAGCCATCGCCGTCGCGATCACGCAGCAATTGGATCCGCGATTGCGGCGGTTGTCCGTCGGCGGGGCCCAACGGATAGTCTCGCATTTCGACGACCCACAACCGGCCTTGATCGTCGAATGCCGTCGCGACGGGATCGACAACTTGCGGTTCGCAAGCGACCAATTCGATTTGAACATCGGGGTGGATCTGGAACTGGGCGGCAGATTCTTGAGGTGTCATCGGTTCGTTACCGCGGACACTCTCCTGTTGGGCGGTGCAGGTTCCAGATAACAAAAGCGCAACAGCGAGCGGCGAAAACTTAAGCAGGTGGGACATAGGGTGGGCTTGGCGGATTCGAGGTGGGAGACGAATGCAACAATCGTCCACATTCTAGCAGCTCCAACCCGCAGCGCGCTAAGGCTTGTCGTTCGGAACACGAATTTCCGTAATCGTCTTCCCTTCCCGATCGATGTATCGGAACTGCTTCTTGGACATCGAAACGATGCGATCTTTTGTAACCGATGCGACTTTGACCAACTTGGGGTCGGACGATTTGGTGATCGTTGTCGTCAGCACTCCCTTATCGATCGACCACTTCGCTTGCAGAACCAAATTGACCTCTTTGTCGCCCACCTTGGTGATCGATCGCGACGCGGCCAAGCCGTTCTTGGCATAGACGGTCCAGCCGATCGATTTGCGTTTGGTTTCCTTGTCCTCGAACTCCACCTGCCACTTGCCGATCAACAGGGCCGCCAGTTCTTCATCGGTTGCCTTTTTTGCGGTCTGTGCACCGACGATTGCCGAACTCGACAGGACAAGAACCGCGGCGATCAATGTAGGGACGATTGTTTTCATCGGAGCAAACTCACTGCCATTGGAATCGCGGGGAGAACCCGACGCGAAACAAGGTCGCGTTCCGGTCCGCCGCCAGAATTGTTTACACCGAGTATACCCCGTGGAATACCGATGGCCAGCCAATGTGGGAATCGGACCGTCGTTGCCGTGGGGGAGGCCGCCATGCCGCAGGGACTATTTCCCGGCAGCCATCAACGCCGACGCTGCATCGCGAATTTCATCGACGCGGGCCGGATCGATCTCGTCGAGTAACGGGATCTGAGGTCCGGTTTGGGCGATCCCGGCCGATGCGACAGCTTGGTGAAGGACGCGGATCGGATTGATCTCGTTTCGCAAATCCTCCAACGGCAGGAACGTTTGGCGAATCGATTCGGCTTTGTCCAGGTCATCCGCATACAGTGCCTGCAACATCTGCTGCGAAAGGCCGGGGGCGACACAGACGCAGCCGGAAGTGAAGCCGGTGATTCCGAACTGCTTCAAGTGGACGATCGCCGGTTGTTCCCCGATCCCACTGACGATCAGCTTGCGATCGACGCAATCGACAAGCTCGGTCAGGAACGGATCGACCGAGGGATCGTCGCGAACGATCGCGTATTTAATGAACGAGACCAATCCGTCGTCGACCAATTTGGCCGCCCCTTGGGGCGAGATGTAGCCTTCGCGTTTGATATAGAGGACCGCGGGGCGACCGATCGCTTCGACAAAATGGCGGAACCCGCGCAACAATCCCTGTTCGGTCATCACCCCTTCGGCGGGCAAGACCATCACGGTCGGGAATTTGGTATCGCGGATGATGTCGGCTTGATCCATCATCATTCCATACGCCGGTCCGACCGACGGAACGACCAGCGTGTTATCGGCGGCGATCTCCGACAACGTGTTCAAAAGGTCGGCAAATTCGCTGACCCGAACGTGATACAAATTGGCGTTCCCACCGTACAGCAACGAACTGACACCTCCCGCTTCGATGTGGCGAACGACTTTTTGGTTTTCGGTTTTGCAGATCCGATAGTCCGCGTCGCGGCACAACGGTGGAACAGCGATGATCGAATCGCGAAGGTTTTCGTAGGTTACGGGAGTTGTTTGCATAGCGGTTCTGTCCGTCGTCGTTGGGTATAGATTGGGGGAATGAAAAATATGAACGCGATCTCGCTTTGATGCAACGGCCCTGGGAGGCCCCCAAAGAATCGCCGCGCGCCGCAAAAGGGAATATTAACGCAGAGCCGCAGAGAAGGCGTTAGCCATTTATAAGCGAACAAGCAATGCAGCCGGCCGACGTTCCCACGACAAAACCTCTGCGAACTCAGCGCCTCTGCGTTTCAATCAAATCGGTCGCCCACTCGCCAACGTTCAGGTCGCCGGAGCGTCTCGGCGGCCGTTGTAGATCTCGCCTCCTGCGGCGACAAAGTCACGAAACATCTGGCAGGCCTTGTCAGCCATCACCTCTTCGATCACTTCGATCCCGCGGCGACGCAGTTCGTGTTGCCAGTGGGGATGGATCGGCCCTTCGTCGAACCCGGTGATCGATTCGATCTGTTCGCCCGAGGCGGCGATCGCGACCGATCGAATCCCCGACCAGGGGATCGCCCCAAAACACATCGCACAGGGACGCCCGTTGACGACCAATTGATGCTCGGGCAGGTCGGCCCCGCCGAGGTCATAGGTCCCCAGCGTTTGTTGAGCCAGACTGATCGCGATCATCTCCGCGTGGGCGATCGAGGCATGACAGGGGACGACGCGGTTCAAACCGATCGCAACCAATCGCCCCGATTCCTTTTCGAAGACCCCCGCGGCAAACGGGCCGCCGGTCGCATGGCGAAAGTTTCGCCGGGCATAACCGATCACCAATTCCATCCGCGACGAGAGATCGGGAAAGTGGGACGGTTCGGCAGCAATCTGTTGGACCGCCCAGTCGGGCATCGAAAAATTGAGTGACATCATTCCATGAAACCGGTGGTGGGCGTCGCGAAGATTGCGCGGCAGAGAGGCCCCGCTGGGGGATCGCGCATTAGAGTTTAGACGAATTCGTTCGCACCCCTTAGCGTCAGGTTGGCTTGCATGGAGAACCGGACGCTAACGTGTGCCGCGTGATACCGCAAAACGCGTCAGCGATTTCCGCTGACGCGATCGTCGTTGGGATCAGCGACGGATCAGGGAGCCGCCACGGTGCTCGGTTGGTTTGCCGCAGCGGGAGTTAGCAATTCGTTCAAATTGAATCGCACGTAAGGTCGCTCGGCGGCGGGATGTTTGTGATCGGCGTTGGCAACGTAGAAGATGCCATCGGCCGGAACAAACAAGACGTTGTGCAGATTCGACGACATAGCGACCGGACGACTCATCAGCCACATCGACTTTTCGGCATCGAACTGGCCGTGGTTCTGTTGGACGCGGGAGCGAAGCGTATCCAAACGACCGCCGGCCGACAGCAGCAACGAATCGGCGATCCCTTCACCCAGCAACGGATGCCCTTCACCGGGACGAATGAACTCGATCGATTCGGGAGTCGCGGCGACGCCAACCGCTTCGTTTGTCTTGCCATCGGCGAAGACATAATAGTACTCGCAAGTCCGCGGGCTATCGGTCCACAGTTTTTCGACCTGCTGCAGCGTGGAACACTCTTCCAACGCTCGACGCATCAGCGTCGCCATCGGTGCTCCATCCCATTGACCTTCCCCTTTGCCACCCATTTCGCCCAGCGAAATCGATTGATTGTTCATCCCGCTGACGCTGCCGGTGAACGCCGCATAACCAACGTTCGCAAATGGAATCTTGCCGTCGACCGAGACGACAAAAGTTGTCGCACAATCCTGCAGACCGATCGTTGTCATGTAATCAAGGACGCGGCCGTGATAAAGTTTCCCGTCGGTGGTCGCCGAATCAAAAAGGGCAAACCCCGAACAATGGAACAGTTCCGGGAAGACGTTCAACGCCTCAAGAACTTCGGGATCTTGTCCCAAGCTTTGCGCCAACGCACGCGTTTCGGTCAGATGGTCCGCGGGGATGTGTGGTTTCAGCCGAACGTAAGCTTTTTCCAAATCGTCGCGGAACCAGCGTCCGGTCAAGACGGTTTGGACGGTTCCAAACGCGTAGAGAACCGAATCGATGCAACGCTGCGATTCGTCTCGCAACAATTGTCCGTGGGCGCGTCCGATCTGTTCGGGAGTGCCCGACAAAACGACCAAGCGTTGTCCGTCGACGTACCGCAGTTGGCCATGGTCGACGTTTTGTGGATGTTCTGCGGGCGATGTCAATTCGCGCGACGGCAACAGCACCTCCATTGCCCGTCGCCCACCGCGGGCCAAGTGCAGTTCCAATTGCTTGCGATCGATCGTTTCGGCACGCATCTCGGGCCACGCGTCGACCGACAACATCTCCGCCGGTTCTTCGACGCGAATCATCGCTTGATTCTCTCCCGCGGTGATTCGCAGCGCCGTGAGGTCGTTATCGATCGGGTCGATGCGGACATCGTCTCCGATCGTCCACGAATTGTCGGTCTGCTTGATTTCGATGAAGTTCGAAAGCAGCGAGAGGGTTGATTTCGCGTCGCTGTTGGAAACCACGGCCAGATAGGGAGCGATTTTGCAGCCCGAACCAACCAGTCGCGACACGATCGCTTTCGGCACCAGATGATCGTCCGCGTCGACCTCTCCACGCCCGATATAAACGACTCCATGCTTTGGCAACGCCAACGCCGTCGCATCGGGGCGGCGGCGGATGGAAACGGCATACTCGGGATGATGGGCCGTTAGATCAAACGATTGATCGTTGTAGCGGGTCAACTGCAATTGGATCGACTGCGTTTTACCATCGATCGGAATCTGCCCTTCGACCGAAACGGAAAACTGCGTCTCGCGTCCGGAAAGGATTGCGAACAACGGATCCAACCGCTGGGTCAAACTGTCCGGACTGGCGGCGATCGACGTTGCCGGGACCATGGTCAGGGAGAGACAGAAGAGCAGCCCGGCCGCCGCGAACGGCCATCGAACAGATTGAAGTATCGTCATTGCAAACGTCCATTGAACTGAAGATTAGGTTGGTTCGGAATGCCGAAGCCTACCGGTCGCTACCGCGCCAGTCAAGCTTTTCCAGGGTCAGTACATGTTGAGCATCGGTGTTTCCCCAAAAGAGGATCGGTGGCAAACGGACAAAACGCGACCGTCGACTCTTTGATTAAGAGCCGACGGCTCGCGTTAGGCTGCTGTGGCGGCGGTCTACGTGGTAGCGCAGCGACTGGGGGCGGCGAAGCGTCGGCAACGTTCCGCCCCAATCGTTTGGGTTCGTTGTCAGTAGGAAAACTGCAATCCAAACGTTCCGCCATGGACGTAGACGTTGTCCGATTCAAACAGCGGTCCGGGGCGGACGGGGCCCGCATCGGCGACGGCCGCATCCAACAAGCTGCTGTTGGCGGCGCGATCGACCTGGCTGCCAGGCCGGACCGCTTCGGTGAGATACAGGAATTGGTAGCCCGCGGTCGCTCGCAAGTGCTTGGTCACTTGATAACCCAACTCGATCCGCGCCTCGGGGAGGACGGCAAATCGTTGCTGCGAAACCTGGCCATCGTTCCCCTGACCTGTCAACAATCCGCCCCGTTCAGTCACCGCCGCGCCAACCGTGGGGGTGATCGTCCGTTGACCGTCGTTTTCGACCACTTGATGGTTCACGCCCAAAGCGACCTTCGCTTGGGAACGCAGCAACCAGCGCCCACGCTCCTTTTGAATGCTGACGCCCAAGTCGTAACCGTAGAAATCGTTTTCCGTTTTGAAGTGATCGTGACTGGCAAACGTCGTGCCGACGTCGAGCGTCCCGTAGGGGCTGGCGTGCGTTGCGACAGCGGTTCGCAGGTCGTCGATCTGCAACGATTCGGCGAGCCGAAAGTACCGGAACCCGGAGAGCCAATCGACGCGGCGACCGGTTTTGGCGTTGCTGAACCGCAGCGAGACAGCGCGCATCCCCAAGCTGCCGGTGTACAGTTCGCTTTCCATCTCGATCGTCAGTCGCCCTCCGACGACGCCGTCAAACGCGATCAGGTCGGCCGCTTCGGCATCGACGGCCGGATTGACGTCATAGAATGGACGGGCCAAGGTCGTAGCGCCGGCCGAGACGAAAGTGTGCGTCTCGTCTTCCTTCGGCAGGAAACTGAAATCGGCTTCCACCGCAATCCCTTCGGCCCGACGCAACCAGCGGCCGACGTTCAACCGGCCGCCCAATCGGGAATCCGTATCGAATCGATCGCCACCGAATATCGGGACGGTGGTCGGCAGGCCCAATATTCCGGCGTCGGCCTGCGCCGTACCAAGGGGGCTGGTCGTCACCAGGATCGGCAGACGATCCCCTTGCAAACGCCAGGACAGAACCTCCGCGTGCGCCCAGCAACGTGGATTGCAGGGAGCGGCGATGGGAGGACAATTCGTGGCGGACGGAGCTTTGGTAATTTGGATGGATGGAAGCCGAGGCAGCAGACGCGACCGGGGTGGTGGACACGAATCGGCCGTGTTGCATGTTCCAGATTGCGTCGAACTGCCGACTGGCGTGGTCGTCTCCGACGGCGGGCAAGTACCATTCACTTCGCAGGAATTCCCTTGCGCCGAGGAGCTGGGCGAAAGGTATTGATTGCGGGTGGGAGCCAGCAACGCTTGGATCTGCGCTTCGGTCAGGACCTGAGTTTCCAGCACCTTCGCTTCCAATTCGCTCAGGCGTGGAATGGTCGCGGGGTCGAAAGAGGCGGGGGGAGGCAGAGTTTTGTCGGTCGCTGGCGCGGGGGCGTCCGGCGGCGTAGACAGGGACTCGCCAGAATTTGCCGCAACCGCGTCCCCCAGATACCGCGGTGGCAGGGCAGCTTCGGAGATCGAAGGCGAAGAGAAGGTATCGGAGTGCGACATCCAATACTTTCCAGCTTCCCAATCGGCGTCCGCTGGCAGCGACAGTGCAAAGCAAGTGGAAAAGACCAGCGTCGTGTAGATCAACCGACGAAAAGAAACAGCGTTTACCATGGTTTGGGCTCCGGTATGGGAGTTTGGGAGTGTTTGTGCTTCGACGTGAAGTCGCTTGGGATCGACACCCCTGCGGGCATTGGTTCCCTAGGTGTGTTTATCTGCTAGCAAATGCAGCCGCCCCCAGAAAAACTTGGCACGGCGGTGCTGGCGAAGCGTGGAAGACTAGAACGCTTCGCCCGATTGCAGCGAGAAACTGCGAGGCGATCGATTTTGCATGCTTTGCGATTGGCGAGGGGCATGGTGTGGGGCTGACGTTCGTTCGGCCTTGGCAATCGCTTGCAATTTACAGGATCGAAATCTAGGCTGGATGCCAAACCCTCCTTCGAATCCCTCCCCCGCGGACGCTTTTCCAGCCGCCAGGAAATCAAGTTCTATGAGAATTCGCACCCTGCGTTATTCGGTATCGCTTGCGATCATCATCTCGGTCGGTGCAGGCGCCTACGCTGCCGACAGCCAATCGAAGGTCGAACCAACCGCGGACGAAGCGGCCGCCGCGGAAACGCTTGCCGGACATTCGTACCACGGCGAATTTCTGAACGAAGGGCCTCGGCAGGCCGCCTATTTGTTGGGGGGGACCGGTGCCGTCGACTTCCCCGTGACGACATCCAACCCCGAAGCGCAAGCCTTCTTCGACCAGGGGCTCGGTCAGTTCTATGGGTTCTGGTATCTGGAGGCGGAGCGGTCGTTTCGTCAAGCGGCGAAGCTGGATCCCGATTGCGCGATGGCTTATTGGGGAGCGGCATTGGCGACGCACAAGGTCCAAAAACGAGCCAGAGGCTTCATCGCCGAAGCGGTCAAACGGAAGGGGGATGTCAGCAAGCGGGAGCGGATGTATATCGAAGCGTACGACGCCTATCTGAACTTCGATGAACGTTTGAAAGAGAAGGAACAGAAGAAGGAGAAGGACTCCGAAGAGGAAGCTGGCAAATCGGACAAGAAGCCGGACGACAAGGACGCGGACAAGAAGTCCGACGACAAGGATTCCGAAAAGAAGCCCGTCGATAAGGATGCGGAAAAGAAGTTGGAAAAGGAGCGCAAGGAGAAACGTGCCAAGGAATACACCGAAGCCTTGGAAGCGATCGCGTTGGCGTATCCGGACGACGTCGAAGCCAAAGCGTTGCTCGCGCTGCAGCTTTACGACAACAAAGGGGAACTAGCCAATCCGAGTGTGCTTGCTGTCGATGGTTTGATGGACAAGGTTTTTGCGGTCCAGCCGATGCATTCGGCCCATCACTTCCGGATCCATCTGTGGGATTACAAGAAGCGTGAAATGGCTTTGGAATCGGCGGCATTGTGCGGCCCCGCGGCACCATCGATCGCGCACATGTGGCACATGCCTGGCCATATCTATTCGGGCTTGAAGCGGTATCGCGATGCCGTCTGGCAACAGGAAGCGTCGGCGCGTGTCGACCATGCCCAGATGATTCGCGACGGCCTGTTGCCCGATCAAATCCATAACTTCGCCCACAATAACGAATGGTTGATCCGGAACCTCAACCACATCGGTCGTGCCGATGACGCTGTCGATCTGGCAATCAACATGATCCAACTGCCGCGGCACCCGAAATACAACACGCTGAAGAAAAAGGGGAGCACGACGTACGGCCGATTGCGTCTGGTCGAGACGTTGACGCAGTACGAACGTTGGCAACAAGCGTTCGAACTCTGCCAAGGGCCGTTGCTGGAACCGACCGACGACGACAAGGAACAGCTTGTCCGATTGCGGTTGTTGGGGGCGGCCAGCTTTATGACCGACCGACCGGCCGCTGGCGAAGAGGTTTTGGCCGATCTGAACGCCCGTCTGGAGAAGCAACGGAACGAACAAAAAGAGGCGGGGGAAAAGGCCGCTGCCGAAGCAACCGAAAAAGCGATCGATGCCGCGGCGGTGAAGAAGGCGGGCCAGGCGGCTCGCCAAGCGGCGGAAGCCGAACTGACCAAGGGGGCGAAGGATGCTCCCGCCGAAACTTCGCCGGCAGCCAGCGACGACAAGCCGACGACCGACGAAGTGGTTGCCGCTGACGAAAAGGGTGCGGAGGACAAACCGGCCGACGACGATCCGGACGTGGCGAAACAAATTTCCGAGCGTGTGGCGGCGGCTGAAGCGGAGGTTCGCAAGCAGCAGATCGACAAGGAAAGCAAGACGATCGACAAAGCGCGAACCGCGGCGCGGAAACCATTTGCGACTCCGATCAACGATCTTGTCAAAGCGATCGCCGAGGTCGAAGGCTTTCGCGAATATGCCGCCCAGGACTATCCCGCCGCGTTGGCGTTGCTGAAGAAGGGAGGCAAAGATGTCAGCCCCTATCTGTTGGCGGTCTGTCAGCTGCGAAGCGGAGATCCCAAAACGGCCATTGCGACGGCTAAAAAGGAAGCGGACAAGAACAAAAACGAGGTGCTGCCGCTGGCGTGGCTTGCGGACATCTATGCCGAAGCGGGGGACTGGATGCTGGCGAAGGAGACGTTCGAAAGCTTGCGAGCGTTGTCGTCGGATCTCGATCTCGATGCCGCCCCCTTCGCGCGGCTGGCGCCGATCGCCGCCGAATTGGAATTGGAGCCGGATTGGCGGCTGGCGGCCGAGCCGAAAGATGATCTTGGCGAGCGTCCCGACCTCGATTCGCTGGGGCCATTCCGATGGCATCCCTCACCGGCGCCGTCGTGGAGTTTGACCGATTCGGAAGGGAAAACCCGTTCGTTGGCCGACTACAACGGCCGGCCTGTCGTGGCGATCTTCTATTTGGGATGGGGATGTTTGCATTGTGCCGAGCAATTGCAAGCGTTTGCACCGCAGGCCGAAGCGTTTGCCAAAGCGGGGATCGAGATCGTGGCGATCAGCAGCGACGGGAAATCGGACCTGCAGAAATCGATCGATCTTTACGATGGCAAACCGCTCCCCTTTCCGTTGATCTCCGATCCCAACTTGGAAACGTTCAAGGCCTATCGCGTCTTTGACGACTTCGAGGACCAACCGCTTCACGGCACCTTCTTGATCGACAGCCAGGGGCTTATCCGTTGGCAAGACACCGGATTTGAGCCGTTTATGGATCCGCAGTTCGTGCTGGACGAAGCGGCGCGGCTGCTGCAGCCCTGAGAAAACGGGGGCGTCGCCCGCTTCGTTGCGAAGCCAGCGGGTGAAAAAAAGTTCAGAAAGCTTGAAACCGAGGGAATCTTCAACTCCGCCACGGGCTCCGTCTATAAAGACCGTAGCCTAAATCGAGATTCTCGGGTACGCTTTGGGTTGTTTGCGATCCAATCTCCACCACTGCGTCTGAACCACGACGACCCATCTATGCAACTGCCGATCATTTCCGCAACGAACAACGCAGAACCGCAGGCCGCCACGGAGCCAACCGGCGACGCGCGAGGCAGCTATGCGGTCATCAGTCTTGGGTGCCCGAAGAACACGGTCGACACCGAACAGATGTTGGGCCAGTTGCATGAATTCGGTTACCGATTAGTCGACGATCCCGATGGGGCCGACTTTGTGGTCGTCAACACCTGCGGCTTCATCGATTCGGCGCGTCAGGAATCGATGGGGGCGATCGATGAGATGTTGGATCTGAAGCAGCAGGGGAAGCTGCGAGGCGTAATCGTGACGGGCTGTCTGGCGGAACGGCAACGAGACCAATTGATGGCCGCCCGCCCCGAGATCGATGGCATGCTGGGTGTCTTTGGCCGCGACGATATCGTCGACGTGGCCAATCGATTTGTCGATGGGATCGCCGAACAACGGACGATCTTCCGCCCCGCGCCGATCCAAGCTTTGCCCGACAATCGACGATTGGGGATCACCCCGCAACACTTCTCCTATCTGAAGATTTCCGAAGGTTGCGATCGACTGTGTACGTTCTGTGCGATCCCCAAGATGCGAGGCAAGCACGCCAGCAAGCCGATCGAACAAGTGGTTGCTGAAGCGCGACGGATGGCCGAGAGCGGCGTTCGCGAATTGAACGTCGTCGCGCAAGACACGACCTATTACGGATTGGATCTCTACGGCGAGACGCGTTTAACCGAACTGTTGCAACAGCTCGACGCGATCGACGGACTCGATTGGATCCGGCTGATGTATTTCTATCCGATGTACATCGACGACGCTTTGTTGGACACGATCGCTTCGGCGAAACGGATCGTCCCCTACATCGACATGCCATTGCAACACGCCAGCGATCCGATGTTGCGGCGGATGTCGCGCCGTGTGAATCGAGGCGATACCGAAACGCTGCTGAAAAAGATGCGATCGCGGATCGACAATCTGGTGATGCGGACCACGTTCATCACTGGATTCCCTGGCGAAACCGAACAGGATGTCGACCAGCTTTATGAGTTCATCGAGACGCATCAGTTCGAGCGGTTGGGGATCTTCACCTATTCGTTGGAACCCGATACGCCGGCCGCCAAATTGCCGAACCATGTTCCCGCCGACGTCGCCGAAGCGCGGCGAGCGCGTTTGATGCAATTGCAGCAGGAAATGGCTTTTGATTGGAACCAGCAGCGTGTGGGAACGCAGGCCGACGTCTTGATCGACCGTCCGATGCCCGATCAACCGGGGGTATGGATCGGTCGGACGACCGCCGACGCCCCCGACATCGACGGTTTGGTCTTTGTGTCGGAACAGGATTCGCCATTGGATCAAGGTGTGATCGTGCGATCGGAGATCGTTGCGTCACAGGGTTACGACCTGGTGGCGGTGCCGACCGAATCGCCCCGCTAAATCGATAGTGATTGGATCATGCCCGATACGAAGCGAAACGTAGAATCTGGAGATGGAACGATGACGACTGCCCCCACGACGACAGCCACACCGCCGACGATCTACAACGTTCCCAACCTATTGACGACGATCCGTTTCTTCTTGGCGATCGGAGTGATCGCGCTGCTCGCGTTCGAGGAATATTGGCCGGCATTGATCGCATTTTCGGTCGCGGCGGGGACCGATTGGATGGATGGCTATTGGGCACGCAAGTATGGCCAAGTCACGAAACTCGGCCGGATCTTCGATCCCTTTGTCGACAAGATCATCATCTGCGGCACCTTCATCGCACTGGTTGCCATCGATGGATCGAGCGTCGCGCCGTGGATAGCGATCGTGATCGTCGCTCGCGAGCTATTGGTGACGTCGCTGCGTGGCATGATCGAAGGGGCGGGGGGCGATTTCTCGGCGCGGTGGTCGGGAAAGTGGAAGATGGTGCTGCAGTGTGCGGCAATTATCATCGTCTTGATTTGCTTGGGCATGCGTGACACGCCCGCATGGGCTTGGCAAGCTGCCACGATCAGTCTTTGGGCCGCTGTTGCGCTGACGCTCTATTCTGGATGGGAGTACATTCTGGCGGCGGCAAAAATGTTGCGTGATGGCGCGAAATCTTAGGCCTCCTTCTCTTTTCCATTCGCCCCCATTGAGGTATCAATGGGCTCTTCTTACGAGCGCTATGAGGCTGAACTAGGAAAGGGAGCCGGTGTTTCTCAACTATCTTGCCCTGTGTATGATTTTGATCGTTCTGGTCATTCTTTTCTACACATTCATCTACATCCACGAATTGCCGTACGAATCGGCAAAGCACCGGAATCATCCTCAACAGGATGCGATCTACGTTGCCTGTTGGTTAAGCCTGTTCACGCTGCACGCGATCTGGCCGTTGGTCTTTTTATGGGCGCTGTCGCATAAAGACGATTCGGCCACCGCCGAGACCGAATCAGGGACGGCGAATCATTCCGATCTATTGACTCGTCTGGCGCAACTGGAGAGTCGGATCAAGGAAATGGAACAAGAAGCATCGGGAAAACCAGCGAAAGGGGCGCGTGGGAAATGATTGAATTAATTCTGGGGACCTATGGTGCCGCCTGTTGGTTGATCTTTAAGAAATTCAAGCTGGTACCGATCACAACCTACACCGTCTGCACTGCGGTGCTGGGTGGAATGGTTATGTTGATCGGCTTGCTGATTCTTCTGTCGGTATGCCATCCGGTTAGCCACGACGGACGGTTCTATTCGACCGTGACGCAGATCGTGCCGCAGGTTCGCGGCAAAGTGATCTCGGTTCCCGTGAAGACCAACGCGCCGCTGAAGGCGGGTGACGTGCTGTTTCGCATCGACCCCAAGCCCTACCAATTGGAAGTCGACCGCCTGGAAGCGTTGCTGGCTGGAATGAACGCTAAGGTTTCACAATTGGACGCGCGGCTCGCATCAGCCGAAGCAGCGACCGAGGTCGCTCGTTCGAATCTCTTGGTTTCGGAATCCGATTACGATCGCCAGGCTCGGATCTCGTTGGACATCTCGCAAACGCAGATCGAACAAACCCAAACCCGTTTGGAACTGGCGAAAGCGAATCTCCAACGGAGCCAGGAATTGGCGGAATCGGGCGCTGCGTCGCAGCGAGAATTGGACTCCGACCAGGCGCGCGTCGACGCGTTGGAGGCGGAACTTCTGCAGGCGAAAAGCGCTGAACAGAAGGCACAGGAAACTCTAAACTCCGGCAGCAATCGTTTGAAGGCCGCTCGCGATGAACTGAAGCGTGCCGAAGCGCAGGAACAGGAGGCACGCGTCGCGTTGGAAGCCGAAAGCGATGGCGTGAACCCCGACGTTCGACAAGCGATGGCAGCGTTGGAACTCAAGCGTTGGGAGCTGGAACAAACGGTTGTCCGCGCACCATCGGACGGCTACGTCACGCAGGTCACGCTGCGTGCAGGGCAGATGGCGACTCCTTTTTCACGCGCTTCGTCGATGCTCTTCATCCCGAACGAAAAACAGATGTTGGTCGCTCGTTACCCACAAAATGCGATCGCGGGAATCGAACCAGGGATGGACGCCGAGCTTGCGTTTCAAGCCTATCCAGGCCGCATCTTTCCGGCGAAGGTTGAATTTGTTTTCGACATCATTCCCGAGGGACAGTTTGTTGGAACGGGAGGTCTGCAAGGTGGCCCCGATGCGAGTGTGGGTGACGACATCCCCGTGAAGTTTGTCTTCGGTGAAGAGGTGGAAGAACTCAATTTGCCGACGGGGGCACATGTCAGCATCGCTGTCTATACGCATAATTTCCACGCCCTGGCGATCGTCCGCAAAGTGATCCTGCGGATTAAGAGCTGGGAGAACTATGTCTTCTTCATGAAGAATTTTGACATGGTTCACTAAACGGCGACATTGGATTCCCTGTCGATCGGACCGATCGACAGGCATTAGGAGTTCGCGTGGCGGCCGAGAAGCCGCCGCCACGGAAATGGACTCCCTGGCCCGGCGGGAAAATACCAAACGCAAGACGCGTTACCTTCGGCCCGATCGACCGTTTAGAACAGGTCCATTTGTTGCGCTTCGCCCCCTGGGTTTTGATCATCCCCGGCCGAGGGTTTAACCGACTTGGTGGCAACGGCGGGAGCGGCTTTATTTTTCGCAACCGCGGCTTTGCGAGGCGTTTCGGCCGGCGGAGCGGATGTTTCCGCGGAGGGCAGCGAATGGAACCACTCTCGGTCGCCATCGATGTAGAGATCGGTTTCGGGTTCCGCAGCCGCGGTGATGCCGAGAGCGTGGTACAGCAGCGCGGCGGAGGTTTGCGAACTGAAGTTCCCTTTCGCGGTCGGCATCACGTAGATGTAGAGCGCATGGACCGGTCGGGTAACGGCGACATACAACGTGCACAGCGATTCGGTCATCGCGGCGGCGATACTGCGTCCAAACGCCTGCTGCCACTGATCTTCCAACAGACTCCACGCTTGATGCTTCACATAGCGAAGCGCTCCGGTCGCACGGGCCGTCGGTGTCGGCGAGATCGTGACACACTTCTGCGGCGGTTTGGAGAGATTGCCGTCCATTTCGGGCAGGATGACCGCGTCGAATTCCAGTCCCTTCGCCTGGTGAATCGTCATCACGCGGATCTGGGCTTCGCGTGGCCGTTGAACGCGGCGTTTGGTCACCAGTTCGACAAACGCGGACAGACGCGGTTGCGGAGCACGCGCGTACTGGTTGGCCAAACCAATCAACTGACGCAACCGCAAACGGTCGGCTTCGCCGCAGCTGGGCAACAGTTCATGAGCCAGCTGAGTCAGCGTGGTCACGAGCCCTTCGTGTTCGAACCGCTCGCGCAGATCGTCCGCCAATCGAAGGCTTTCGCGATAGGCCGTCTTGCGATCGATCGCCGGCGTGAGCTTCAGCGAATCGGCCAATGGAGAGTTCGCCAAATGGAAACGCCACCGCAGGTCGCCGGGATGTTCGACGATTCGGATGGTCGAAAGGATCATTTCCACGGCGGCCGAATCGATCAACGGGTTGCCACCTTCCTGACTGACATCCAGGCCAAGTTCGCGCAACAGGTAGATCATGCGGCCGACGGTTTGGTTGGTTCGCGTCAGGATCCCGATCGATTTCCCAGGGATCTTGGTCGCCAGCTCTTGAACCTGAGCCGCGACGTAGCGTTGGTGCAACGCTCGCTTTTCGCTGGCCGATCCTTCTCCCTGCGGCCCCGTGGAAAATTGGACGTAGCCCGGACGTTCGCTGAAGTGCGCGTGGTGATCGTGAAACGCATCTTCGAATTCGTAGACCGCGTGGCACTTCCACTCCTGATCTCCAACGGGAAACTCTTCCCGTTCGCTGAACCGCGGATGGCGATGCAGGTGCTTGAAAATTTTGGTCACGTTGTCGGTGATCACCGGGCTGCTGCGAAAGCTGGTGTCCTGCGGCTGGGAATCGACGTTCGGCAGTTCTCCTTGAACGGCGTCGAAGATCTTCGCCTCGCCGCCACGCCAACCGTAGATCGCTTGCTTGGTATCTCCCACGCAAAAGAATGTTCGCAGTGGCGTCCCGACGCTGGCGCGTCGCGCGAACGGACGCAGGACATCCCATTGAACCGGTGCGGTGTCCTGGAACTCATCCAACAACACATGATCCAACGAAGCGTCCATCCGCATCGCCAACCGGCTGAGATCGTCGGGCTGTTGGTTTTCCAGCAACCGATCGACCCAAGCCGCCAATTGATACGAGACGTCGTCAAAACTGAACCGCCGAGCATTTTGTTTCAACGATCCGATGTTGCGGTCGTACGCTTCCAACAAATTCCCGGTCGCTTCGGTCTGCATTTTTAAACGCAGAACGTATTCATGGCGTGCCTTGGCGTAGATCACTCGCATCGCGGCGACCAAGTCGTCCGGTACGGGCTTCTTGTAATAAGTCACCTGCTGGCCATCGTGCTGCGATTGTGCCGCGGCGACGATCAATTTGGCTTCGACGATTGAATCCCATTGTTCGGTCAGCGTCAATTCGCTGTACTTCCGCATCGCCCCATCGATCCGTTTGTCCCCGGTGGCCGATCCTTCCAGAACACCGACCGCGGCGGTGATCTCTTGCGGCGGCGGAGCTTGGGCCAGCGCCAGGGTCGACCAGGCATCGCGGTGGCTGCGGCGAAACCCCGAATAGTTGTTCTGCACGACCTGTTGCAACCGCTGGGCGACGTTTCGTTCCGCTTGCCCCTTGCTGAGCATGTGGAACAACGATTCGACCTCCCCCTCATCGAATTGTTCCAACATCCGCGCCAGCGCTTGATCGACAAACCAACTCTCTTCGATCTCGTCGGTCAATTGCCAGCCGGGTGGCAGTCGCAATTCGAACGAAAACGAACGCGCCAGTTGAGAGAACAAGCTATCGAGCGTACAGATCCGCAAACGATGGATCTCTTTCAAAATTTGATGCAGCAGCGGGGCCGGAGCGTCGGGACTCAAGTTGGGATCGCCAACCTGACCGGCCAGATCCTTCAGCGCTTTGGGATCGGTCGCCGCACGAGCCAACGACAGCAACAGCCGGTTCAAAATCTCGCCGGCCGCTTTGCGTGTGAAAGTGGTCGCCAGGATCGTTTCGGGAGCGGCGCCGCGCAACAGGATCTGCAGCAACCGCCCGGTCAATTGATATGTCTTGCCCGTACCAGCCGATGCGCGGATCATCAACGGTCGCAGCGGATCGGTCTCCGCCTGGGCGATCTCGGTCGGGACATTGGCGTTGGGGTTGGATTGTGATCGACTCATGCTTGCGTCTCCTCCAACGCGTCCTCTTCCTGATCGGCAAACAGATGTTCGATGCTGCCCGTTTGGCAGATGACAGCGTAGTCGTCGTAATTGGTGGCGGCGTCGGGATTGGCGACGAAGCGGCCTTCGCGGACGCCACGCACCACGTCGGCGGCGGCCAGGTCGGCCGACGCGTAGAGGGCGGGAGTGAAATCGGCGATGTTCACGCGCACATCCGCCTCCCTTTCACCGATGTTGAAGTAGCCCAACTGAACCAGATCGCGGTCCGCCTCGATACCGAGCGCCGCCAACATGTGCCGATACAGCGGCAATTGCAAATCGATCCATTCGTCGGTCGATTTCTTGTAGTGTTTCTTGAACGGATTGTGGGCATGGGTTTTGTAATCGATAACGGCCCAGCGATCGTCGTCGGGATGGTAGTCGATCCGGTCGATCCGTCCTTTCAGCCCAAACGGCATCCCGTCGACCATCACGACCGCGTTATCCTCCACATCGATTTGCCGTTCGGCGGCCCACAACAACCAGCCTTGATGCGTCCGTTCGACTTGGCGTTTGGCGACGATCTTTAAGCGGTCCAGGGCGCTGGTGATCTGCAAACGGACCGGCGCCGAGGGATGGTCGCCGTAGCGTTGTCGCCCCAGATCCGATGCGGTGTCCAACAAACAGGCTTCGACATCGGTCAGGTTGGTCGAATGTTTGGGCCCCGTCTTCCCGAATTCCTCCAACGCATCGTGGATCAAATTGCCGAATTGATTCGCAGCCAATTCGACGACGGTGTCGTCCAGCGGACGCAGTTTCGCGATGTGTCGCAAGAAGAAACGATAGGGGCAACGCAGGTAGTCGCCAAACGCGGTAACCGACAGGATCGTGGGCGGATCGTAGCCGCTGGGGACCGGGATCGGCAGGTCCGACGCGGGCTGGTCGGTCGACCAAATCGATTCGACGATCGGCCGTGGTGGCAGTTCTTCCAACAATCGGAGAGTTCTTGTCGCGGCGGTCGCGGGGGAACATGCAGCCAACAAACGGCTTGGCGGCGTTGGCGAACCGTCGGCACTCGACCGACCGACGATCAACTGCGCCGCGGGACGACTGTTCAGCATCAGGCTCAGCGCGTAGGCATCGCGGGCATACCGATGGTCGTTGTCGGCGATCTTGAATCGACGCCGCAGACCACCGGGCAGGAACGGGTCGGCCACCACACTCTCGGGAACAAACGGGTCGTTCAACCCGACGATACAAAGCGCTTCGCTGGTGTCCAATGCCAGGTCCAACCAACCGACCAATTCGATCTTCTCCGGGGCTGCGGGTTGATGCAGTCGGACCTCCGCGATTTGAGCGACCAACATTTCTGCGATCGTTCCGGTCGGCAACGCGACCTCTAACGCTTGCGGAACGCTCCCCAGACGGTCGATTGCCGAATCGATCGCAGCCAACGCCTGACCCATCCGCTGTTGCCATTGCGGTCGCAGCGATTGCCGGCGGGCATCATAGATCGTTGCCAACATCGTTCGAACCGCGGCGCACCAGTCGGCCAAATGGATCTCGGTCGATCCGTCGTTGGCCAACAACGGTTCCAACCATCGGTCGATCCATTGGATCAAGCGTTCGATCTGCGGGCGGTCTTCCGCCGCTTCGGGCAACGGATCGGTCGTCCGCAGCGGATAGTGTTCGCTGCGCAACCGGTCCAGGGCGATCAACCAATTTCCCGCGGTCGATTCGCCCGATCGCTGGGAATCGTTCAGTTCGGCGGTCAACACCGCGTAAAGGTCGGCGTGCCGGACCAAGCTGGCCAACGCGCGAAAGCTGCGGCTTTGGATGTAGTCGACGATCAACGAGAGCAGTCGCGCGGGGGCCGATCGAATCAGCGGCTCGCCCAGTTCGGCGTGGACGTCGATCCCGTCGATCGCCAATTGTTGACTGACCGGGGCGATCATCGCTTCGTCGGTGATCCCAATCGTGATTTGATCGATCTCAAATTCGCCGCGCCAGCCCGACACGAACTGGCTGGTCGCCGCCGCCTGATCCTCGGCATCGGTTGCGGGAACCAATTGATCCTCGCGTATCTGCAGGTCTCGGTCCATCCACTGCGATGGAATCACGCAGCCGTGGGAATCGAACGCCTCCGATTCGGATTCGGGAGCGCCGACCAAGATCGTCACCTGCGGCGCGACCGTATCGATCATCGCTCGGATACTTTGATTCAGGTCGACCGCGCCGATCACGATCACGTCGCCGGGAGCTTGGCAGATCCCTAACTCCGCCGCGCGACGACGCTGGGCATAGGGATCGGATCGACCGACCGAACGTAAAGTCTCCCCGTACGATTCGGCCAACGCATCGAGCAACTGCCAACGCGGTGCCTCTTGCGGCGTCTCCTTCAAAAGCTCCTTCGCCACGTCGCCAAAACTGAAATGCTCGCTGGCCAGTTCCTCATGCAAACGGCGAACCGCACCGGCCAATTCCAACCAGGGCGCGATCGGCGAACGAGGGGGCGGACTGGCGACCAACGGGACCAACGCCTCCGACGATGCCGCTCGCAACACCTGGCACCAAGCCAGCGTCTGTTCCAGTTCGCTGGCGATCGGATCGGTCGGTTCGTACAACCGCTCGGGCAAACGACCGGTGGTGATGATCTTCGGAGATTCGAGGGGCGTGTTGCGCTCGGTAGCATAACGTTCCAGAATCGCGGCAAATTGACGCGTCGCGCGACGCCCCGGCAACACGATCGTTACCGCGCTGAGGTCCCATTGGCCTTTTGCGGGATACCGCTGCCACAGCCATTCGGCGGCCGACGGTAGTAACGGCCGCTGCCAGTTGAGGAAAAGGGGCTTCAAATTCGGACGCGATACCACAGACAGTCTCCGGTTCGGATCGGTAAATAGAGTGGTTCAAGGGTGGTGAAGTCTATCGTGCCACAGTTGGCGGACAAGTCTGGTCAATTCGGTCTCGACCACCCCACACGTCGCGCCACGACCGCCACGCAGCCCCCCGCCAACGGTCCGGCGCAGCGCGATGAACCGAATCAAACTGAAACGCGACAGAAAATGGTAACCCGACGCGTAAGCGCCGAGTGGAACTCGACGTATAAGCGAGACAGAGTGCAAATTCATCGCTTACGCGTCGGGTTGCCAGGATGTCCCGCCCCCGACACACCGATTTGCCCTGCGCCCGGGCGATCGCCATCTTGGAACAATCGCCGACAGAAGCTAAGCTAATATTGCGATCGACAAACGCTTTGGATATTCGAGCTGGATCTGGTCTAGGATGAATCAACAACAATGAAACGAATCAAATCGATGTGGCGTGCGACCCGAATCTTGTGGGCCATCTTGCTTGCGGTTGGGCTTGTCTTGCCTTGGATCGATTGGATTATGTTCTATATCTGGTTGATTAATTTGCCGATCTGCGTCGGCGTTTTCTTCTACTTTGCCTATGTTCGCTACGATGAAGAAGGGAATGCCATCGAGCTCTAGCAGCTTGTCGGTTTAATCAGCCGATTGGGCGTTAGCGCCGGTTCCGCTGCCACTAAACCGGGACTAACGCCCAAACGGCGAATGCAAGTAAGCTCGTTGTGACTAAACCGACAAGCCGCTAGCATCTGGTCAGCGCGTCGAGCTCGTTGGTTCCGAGTTCCGCATTAGCATCGATACAGCCGTTGGTAATCGGCAAGCTATGTCCGTTCGCCCGATCGATGCCGGTTCAATCTCACAGGCTGCCAACGTTGCACTTCGGGTCGTGATTTCGGGCCGCCGTTTGCGGCGGTTCGGGGCTTGTGGCATCCAGTCTGCCCCTCGACGCGAATTCTAGATCTGATAGCCTTCCGGTTTGGAAATAGGCCCGGCGACAACCCTTCAATTGCCTCATCGACCCATGCAAATCCAGCAAGAACTGAAACACCGCTTTTCCGCCGCACTGGCCGGTCTGACCTCTTCGCCCGACGAAGCCGCCCAATTGCTGCGTCCGACGCAAGATCCCAAGTTCGGCGATTATCAGTCCAATTGCGCGATGCCGCTGAAGAATGAATTGGGCAAGCCGCCGCGCGAGATCGCAGAATCGATCGTCGCGGCGCTGCAGGTCGACGATCTGTGCGATCCGCCCGAAATCGCCGGTCCCGGATTTATCAATCTGCGTTTGAAGAATGACTGGTTGGCTCAGCAGGCGACCGCGATGTTGCGCGACCCGCGTCTGGGCGTCCCCGCCGCTGCCAATCCGCGGACCGTGGTCCTCGATTATTCGGGCCCCAACGTCGCCAAACCGATGCACGTCGGGCACATCCGATCGACGGTGATCGGCAGCGCGATCGCCGAACTGCTGCGGTTCGCTGGCCATACCGTGATCACCGACAACCACGTCGGCGACTGGGGTACTCAATTTGGTATGGTGATCTACGGCTACAAGCACTTCCTCGACCGCGAGGCGTTCCAGTCGCAACCGGTCGCCGAACTGCTGCGTCTATATCGGCTTGTCAACAACCTTATCGATTATCACAACAGCGTCGCTTCCTTGCCAAACCGCGCGGCGGCGATAGAAAAAGCGACAGCCGATCTGGCGACAGCCGTTGCCGCGGAAGCTGCCGAGACCGAGAAGAAAGCAAAAAAGAAGGCTCTGAAAAACGTAGCCGCTGCGGAGCGGAAGCTGCAGAGCACGCGCGACGACCTGGAATCGACGCGTCAGAAAATCGCGGCGGTCGAAGCCGACAAATCCCTGCACGATCTGGCGCTTGCGCATCCGGAGATCGCCGCGACCGTGCTGCAAGAGACGGCCAAGCTGCACGAAGGGGACAAGGAGAACCTGACGCTGTGGCATGAAGTACTGCCATTTTGCCGCGACGAGATCGACAAGATCTACAACCGGTTGGATATCGCGTTCGACCATCAGCATGGCGAGAGCTTCTACCATGAGATGCTCGGCGGCGTGATCGAGCAATTGGAAGCTGCGGGATTGGCTCAGCCGAGCGATGGGGCGCTGTGCGTCTTCCTGCCTGAGTTCGAAGCGCCGATGATCGTTCGCAAAAAGGATGGCGCTTATTTGTACGCGACGACCGATCTGGCGACGCTTGAGTACCGGATGCGCGAGTGGTCTCCCGACGAGATCTTGATCGTCACCGACCATCGCCAGGCGGAGCACTTTGAAAAGGTCTTCATCGTCGGACGCAAGCTCGGCTGTGGCGACGTGCAACTGAAGCATCTCCCCTTCGGCACCGTGTTGGATGAATCTGGCAAGCCGTTCAAGACCCGATCGGGATCGACCGTTGGGCTGGAAGCTCTTTTGGACGACGCCGTCGACGCTGCCTTTGCCGCGGTCTGCGATCCAGATCGCGTGGCGAAGATCGATCCGCCACTGTCGGACGATGAGAAGCAAACGATCTCGCGGGTTGTGGGGCACGGAGCGATCAAATACGCCGATCTCGCTCACAACCGAACCAGCGACTACAAGTTCAGCCTCGAAAAGATGGTCTCCTTGGACGGTAACACGTCGGCCTACATTCAATACTCCTACGCCCGGATGCAGAGTATCCTCAGTCGCGCCGAATCGAGCGAACAGCAGGTAATCGATGGCGACGCGGCGATCCTGATCGGTGCTCCCGCCGAACGAGCGTTGGTGATCCGGTTGCTGCAATTCGGCGAAGCGATCGACCAGTCGCTGGAGGATTATCGCCCCAACGTGATCGTCGATTATCTGTACGATGTTGCCAAAGCCTATTCCAGCTTCTATGAACAATGCCCCGTTCTGAAAGCAGACGACACCGCGACGCTGAACAGCCGATTGGCGATCGTCAGCGCCACAGCGCGGATCCTTCGCCAAGGGCTGCAGTTGCTGGGTATCGATGTCGTTCCGCGAATGTAGCGGTCTGATGAAGGCACGAAAAAGCCGCGTTAGAAATCGGAGGACTCCGTTTCCAACGCGGCTTGCGGTTCGCATAGACGATGTTTGTCGGGCGTCTACAGTTCGTATTGGTATCCGAAGATGGCGTTGAATCCAGCACCATCGACGCCGCTTCCAAGCACGCGATAGTACTTGTTGGTGATGTTTTCCAGACCCAACGAAACCAAGTGCTGGTTCTTGTCGCCGAAACGCTGTCCGGTGCGGATGTTTAACGTCGCATAACCTGGCGTGCCGCCGGGGATGAACCGGACATCGCCGAGGTTTGTGTCGTTATAGCGATCGGCTCGATCGACCATCCAAGTGTAGATGTCGAAATAGCAACCTTGTTTCGGCTCGTCGAATCGCAGTCCCACGATCCCCTGAATCGGCGGGATCCGCGAGATCGGTTCGTCGCTGCTGGTCAGCTGGCCGTAGGTGTAGGCGAAGTTGCCGTAGAGTGCCAGGTTGCGGTGCAACATGTATTCGCCCGTCAGCTCGGTACCGTTGAGGTACGCGGTTTGGTTGGTAAGAAAGTCGACACCGCCGATCGTCTCCCGTGACAAGAAGCTGTCGAAGTCGGTCCAGAACTCGACAACCTGCATCCGCAACCGATCGTAATTGAACTTCAACCCAACCTCGTAGGTCAGGCTGTGCTCGGGTTCTGCGGATAGGTTGCCCACCAGCGGCACCGAGACGTTGTTCTGCAGCGAATCTTTGTTGGCGGTGAGGTCATCGATCGTCGGAGCGCGGAAGCCTTCATAGACTCCCCCGATCAAACGCCATTCGTCGGTCAGGCGATAGCTGAGTCCGACGCTGCCAATCCAGTCTTGATAGGAGCGTTCAAAGTAGGTCGGCCCGAGCGTGGTGAAGTTGGGCGTTCCCGAAACGTTGATGTTTTCGTAGCGGACGCTCGAGGTCGCATCGAGCCGTTCGGTCAACGGAACGTGCCACGACAGATAAACGCCCACGCGGTCGGCTTTGGAATCGTCGGGGTATTGCGGATCGATTGGCGTCGGCGTCGATCCGCCGGTGGTCGGATTGTCGATCCGCACGCGCTGGGCGTCGATCGATTCGTCGTAGTAGTCGGCTCCGTAGGTCAGCTTGCCGAAGTCGCCGATGTCTTTGACGATCGACAACACGCTGCCCCAGCCGAGGTCGTCGAACTCGCCGATCTCGCGACGCGTTGGGACCGATGTCGGATCGTTGTCGTCATAGCGATCGACAACTGTCGCCTCTTTGGTTCGCGAACCGGACATCGTGAAGGAGTAGGCGTCGGCGAAGAACAGGTCGTCTTCGACGATACCTTCCAGGCGAGCGTAGATCAGATCGCGTTGCTGGGGATCGAAGACGGTGGGTCGCTGAGTGGGGATGTTTCCGTTGGAGGGTGGACCGAGCACAAACGGCAGAAAGCGGTCGCTGCGTTTGAGGTCGTTCTGTTCGAAGTGTTGTAATGCGACGGTCAACATGTGATCGCGATGGATCATCCGTTGCAGCTTGATATCGCCAGCGTATTGCGTGTAGTCGGTGGCGGCTTGGCGGCCCATGTCGCCACCGATGTCGAGATTGCCGACGTCGTAATAGGAGACGCCGCCGGTGACGCCGGTCGCGCCATACCATCCACTGAACGCGGTTCGCGTGTACGAAGAGGCTTCGGCGGTGCTGTAGAACTGAGTGAACTGAGGACTCAGGTAGTCGCCGCGCATCGGATCGGCAGACCGCGTGACGACGTTGATCACGCCGCCGATCGCGTCGCTTCCCCAGATCGCCGCTTCCGCACCACGGATGATTTCAATCCGCTCGATCGTGCCCGGATCGATCGTGCCAGTGTATTGATTCGGGCCTGGACGCAGGATGCTTGTGTTCATCCGGATGCCGTCGATCATAACCAAGATCTGCTGGCCGGTGAGTCCGCGAATGAAGGGAGAGACCTGGCCATTGCCGGTTTGCTGCAGCAACACGCCGACTTCGTTTTGCAATGCGCGGTACATCGACGATGCCTGCCGTCGCTCGAGATCTTGGCGGTCGACGATCGTGCCTAGTTGCGGCGCGTCCCAGATGCTCGACTCGCTTCGCAGGACGCTATTGAGTCCCGTCGGGTCGCTGACGGTCCCGCCAAACGACTGTTGGCTCAACGATGGAAAGCCACCGCTGGTCCACGGGTTGGTCGTCGTGTTAGAGGGCTGGTTCGCGGGGTTGCTCGACGGAGTCGGTTCCGAGGGAAAGTTCGCTGTCAAATCACCCAGCGGTGCGTCTTCTACGGGCGGAATGTCAAAATCGACCGCTGGCGGATCGAGAAGACTTGAACCTGATGAAGACGCTTCGGGCGTGCCCACTGCCGGTTCGGGAGCTTCCACCACAGGAGGTCGAATCTCGATCCCCGGCAACGTCGGCTGGCCATCCTCTTGTATCAGTGCAGCTAATCGAACGACCGGTAGAACCGGCTGATCGGCGTCCAGTTGCAGTCCCACTGTTGGGGCGGCTGCGAGGGCGAATGCTAATAGTTTTCTCATCGACTTGTCCTTCAAACCGGAACGTTTGGCGTGCCGTGGCGACCGAGCTAGACCTGCATAATCGTTCCGAGTGCTACATCTTGGACTATCGGTCCCCCTCCCCCGATCGATTCGATCTTCAAAACCGAACCGTCAAACTCAACCCAATAGGAGCAAGAGACTGCCGTTGCGGGGAAAGGGCGACGGGAAATCCACCGCGTAGGGTGGCGAATCCGCCATGTAGAATCATCGAATCGGCGGGGCCCCGCAGGGTGATGACGCGATTCCTTCAGCGTTTTCGGGCCTCTGCGACCAATTCTGGCCCACTGAGACGCCTGGCACAGCGTGTGCTTAACAAGGATTGGCCGCTTCACAGGTCCCAGCAACCCTCCACTCTCCCTTTGCCTTCTACCCGCATCGCAACGAATGCCCGACGACAATGAACATGTTCCGCCAGCGGTCCCCGCCGAGAAACCCGTTTTCGATGCCGATGACCGACCGCGGCTGGTTTCATCGAGCGAGTTGATGTGTGGACGGCGTGAGATCTGGATCCAACATGGGGATGCTGTCTACCGGCTTCGGGTAACTTCAGCCGACAAGTTATACTTGACCAAATGAAACGAGCTTTCCCCTGCAGCGTGAACCGATTTTGAACCTCTATTTCCGCTCGACCAGCTTTGCCTTCGCGCTCCATGCGTCGGCGCTTGTGGCGATGTGCGCTGTGCCGTTGGCGGTCAGCGAGCGGTTCACGTCGTCGGGGCAGCGGAATGTGATCTCGATTCAATTGAGCATCGCTCAGCCCTCAGCTGTCGAGTCGGTGGCGATGACGATCGAGCCGACGCCGCCGTTGCCACGAGAAAATCCAGTCGAATTCCGGCCCGTTCCGAACTCCACGTTATCGCGTCCCGCACTGGCTCCTCCCCCCCCACCCGAAGTGACTCCGCAAACGATGCCGGTACTGCGCCGCGCTGTCGCCAGTCGCATGCTTCCCCCTGCGGTCACGATCATTCCGATCCAACAGCAAACCGGATTGTCGGAAAAAGAACCGGCCAGTTTTGCCGCGAACCAACCGCCGCAGTACCCGATCCAAGCGGTCCGGGATCGGCTGCAGGGAACGGTCATGCTGCGGCTGTTCGTCGATTCGACAGGTCGCGTGGAAGATGTGGAGATCGTCGAGTCGAGCGGTCACGTAGCACTCGATGACGCGGCGATGGAAGCTGTTAAGAAGTGGACCGGCCAGCCAGCAAAACGCTACGGCCGCCCGATCGCCAGCGAAGAAGTCCTGCCGATCCGTTTCCGGTTGTAACGGACGGCTTCTAGAAAATGCTCCTCGAGGACCGGCGTGTCCAGTTGGCGATGTGTTGTACATCGTGCGACAGGAACGCGAGCGAGTGTTTTCTCATCGAGGCGGAAAGACGCAGTGGTTGTCTTTTTTCGTTTAACCGCAATACCGTTCAACGAAGGAGCCTTGGACCGTCGAAAGAATTGGCGGCGGGATGTCGTGGACGGTATTGCGTTTAACCGCGTGCCCAGCGGGCCGCGCGCCAGCGCTATTGGCGTCAGTGTATATGATCACCCTGACTCAAACCCCGATTTGCTCATCGGGCCGCGCACCCTTCAAAGACGCGGGGCGACGCCCGCGCGGTTAAACAAAAAGAATGGCCTCTCCACCAGCGGCTTAGCAGCTTGGGGGCGAGCGAGTACAATTCGGTCAAAGGCAGCTTGCGTGGTTGGATCGGTGTGCGAACCCGCTGAGTCATTTCTGCCGGAACCTTTGGCAATTGAAATTAAAAAGAGACTTGTGTGGACTTTCCGGTAATCGTAACAGCAATATTTGGAGCTTTTGTCGTCTTTGGAGGAGTCATGGGCTATGTCAAAGCTCAAAGCAAGGCTTCTTTAATCGCAGGCAGCATCACGGGCGGACTCCTGCTGCTCTCGGCGTTTCTGATTGCCCGAGGCATCTCCGCCGGGGCAATTTTGGGGATCGTTGTTTCGCTGCTGTTGATCGGCCAGTTTGGCCCCTCGTTGCGGAAGAAGTTCAAGGTCATGCCCAACCTGCTCGTCGTCGTCCTGGGCTTGATCACCGTCGGCACGCTCGTTTTCAGTCTTCTCAAATAGGTTTCGGCAAACAAGGCGGACGTGGGCATCGTTGGTTCCATTCTGCCATCGAAGTCGCCCCGTGCCCTTTGGTTGTTCTTCACCGCTGGCACCCATCGGAGAATCCGAAACCGTTTTCTGTAGGATCGGTTTCATTGCATTGCCTCACACCAACCGCTCAAGCACAGAGAAACGCACCATGCAACCAACAGCCGCCTTACTTGTTCCTCTCCTACTGATCGCCACGGCTGCGTTGGCACAGCATCCGCAGCTGCCGGTCGGCCCGAACGCGGACCTCGGTGGCGTTCTACTTATGCCAGCTGGCGACCAATGGAATCGCGATGTGTCAAAAGACCCGGTCGATCCACGAAGCGACGCCATCATTGCCCGGATCGGTGCTCAGACGCGACTGCATGAAGACTTCGGTCTGACCTGGAAGGGTGCGCCCGGCGGCATCCCGTATTACGTGGTCAGCGGCGACCAGCCCAAGGTGCCCGTAGCGTTTCGCTATGCGGACGAAAGCGATCCAGGACCCTATCCCATTCCGCCGGATGTTCCTATCGAGGGCGGGCCGCAAGGCAATGGCGACCGTCATGTGATTGTCCTGGACAAGGATAACTGGCGTCTGTACGAGATGTTTCACGCGTTCCCGATCGACGGCGGCAAGTCTTGGCGAGCTAGCAGTGGTGCGATTTTTGATCTGAAAGATCTGAAGCCGCGTCCCGCAGGCTGGACTAGCGCCGATGCTGCCGGATTGCCGATCCTGCCTGGCCTGGCTCGCTACGATGAACTTTGTGTGACAAAGCAGTTGACGCACGCGTTGCGATTCACTGTAAAAAAGTCTCGCCGCGCCTACGTTTCCCCGGCTTCACATTTCGCGAGCAAAGACAACGATCCCGATCTGCCCCCCATGGGCATGAGAGTGCGACTGAAAGCTGATTTTGACACTTCCAAATTCAGCGGCCCGGCGCGAGTGCTTCTCGAAGGACTGAAAACGTACGGCATGATCCTGGCCGACAACGGTAGCGACTGGTTCATCAGTGGCGCTCCCGACGATCGCTGGATGCATGATGAACTGACTCCGATCCGTCAAGTCAAAGGGAGCGACTTCGAAGTCGTGAAAATGGGGCCGATGACGATGCGGTAGCGTGGTCCAGTGAAAGGCACTGCTCTCCATTCTCTTGTCTAACGGAACGCTTATGGGCTCCATGTCTCACCTGCTCATACCGAAGCGAATCGCCAGCACCACAGGCCGGAGGCCGACACATCGAATGCCGGCCGCGTAAGCCGCCGGTTGCTTGTGTGCGAACAATCGAAGAGGCCGGGAGGCCGACACACATTCATCGCCCCCATGTGCCGGCCTCCGGCCTATCGGGTTAGTGCTTATCGGGACCGGAGGCTTACGCCTCCGGCAATTCGTGTGTCGGCCTCCGGCCTTAGACGCGGACGGGAAACCTCGGGTTGGATCGGCACCAGATTTTAAAACTCGCTTTTTTGTCCGGCTCTAAGAAATGGCTGCTTCGTCAAAGTGCTGCTGTCGCTGTCTCCGCACTACAGGCCGGAGGCCGACACACGAACTGCCGGCCGCGTAAGCCGCCGGTTGCCTGTGTGCGAACAAACGAAGAGGCCGGGAGGCCGACACACATTCGTCGCCCGCATGTGCCGGCCTCCCGGCCTCTCGGGGTAGTGCTTCTCGGGACCGGAGGCTTACGCATCCGGCAGTTCGTGTTTCGGCCTCCGGCCTGATAAGCGGACAGGAAACCTCGGGTTTGATCGGCACCAGATTTTGGAACTCGCTTCTCTATCCGGCTCTAAGCTCAAATAGTTGCCTGCCCTAGGACGGAAGGCCTTGTTGTTTCCATGCGTCCTTCGGAGCACGATAGAATAAGGCCGTTCGGCGAGCCGTGTTGTGCCCGCCGCGAGCAAGCAAACGGCAACCGGGAGTGTCCGAAGTGAACCAGCACCGTGCATTGAGGATTCAGGACCGACGAGCGTTTCTTCGCGGTTCAGCCTGGGGCGCCGCGACGGCAGTGGCCGCGATGGGGAGCTCCCGTTTCGTTTCGGCCGAAGCGCCGGAGCTCACCGCGCCCGCAGCGCTTCCGACTCGGCCTGCAGGCGTCGAGGTGTTGATGCCGCGAGATCGAGTGCCGCTGTCGTTCATCATCGATGATTCGACCTGCTTGGTGAACATGGGACACTTTTGCACTCCGCAGTTCGCCACCGCGATGCCAAACCGCGCCGAGTATCAAAAGCCGTGGCGATCGTGGCCGCGCGAGATCCCCGACAGCTTTGTCCGCAAGTTTGGTCAGTGGTGCGCCGACCAGGGCGTCAAAGGCAAATACAGCATCGTCCCCAATCCCGCCTGCGTCGGCTGGCTCGACCGGGAATTGCCCGGTTGGTCGCGGGCCGATTTGCAGGCCAGCTTAAAACTTGTCCGCGAATTGATGCTCCCCAACTGGGACATTCATCCCGAGATGATCACGCACACTCGCGTGATCGATCTGAAGACCGGCCGACCGATGCAGAAGATCAGCCCGGCGACGATGGAGAATTCGTATCCTCAGGAAAAGAAGAGCGTCGACGAATTGGCCGCCTATCTCGCCTATGCACTTCGCATTGTGAAGAACTGTGATCTCCCCTGCGAGGGAATCACCACACCGGGTGGCTTTGGCAATTCGATGAAATCCGAACTGCCGATCGCTGTCGACCAGGCCGTTCGCGACGTCTACGGCATCGATCTGCCGCACTATTTCAAATACGTCATCTCGGGCGACCGGAGTACCGAGCCGAAGCTTGAACATTTGCGAGGCGTGGGGACCGACAACGTCCGGTTAACCGTCAACGTTCCGGCGGGAACGGGCGATTGGTTTGGCGGTTGGCAAGGCGATTCGCTCTCCGACCCCGACCGCTATTGCAACGCCGCGGCGACCAGCGGCCGAATGGTCGAACTGATCCAGCGGCGACAACCGGCGGTAATGATCTGTCATTGGCCGGGGATGTACAGCAATGGCAGCGAAGAAGGTTTCCGCAGCTTCCAACGAGTCGTCCAGTCGTTGGCGTCGCGATTCGGCGACGACACGATCTGGATGAAGGTCAGCGAGATCGCTCGCTACTGGGCCGCGAAACAACTGACCGAGATCCGCCGCGAGGGAAACCGCCTAACGCTCACAGCCCCCTTCGCCACGCAGCGCTACACGCTACAAATCGACGCCGCCGCGGGACCTGTGAGCATCCAGCAAGGAAGCAAACGCACGCAACTGCGCCAGGCGTCCCGTCGATCGACATTGGACGCAGGAACATGGATCGCCGACGAGCAAAACCTAGTCGCCTGCTTCGACCTGCCCAAGGGAACAAGCGAGATGGTGTTGGGAGCGAATTCGTAGGGACTGGAAATGGTTTCCCGTCGTCTTGTCTCAACCGAAGCTCAATTGCAGGCTGCAGATAAAAACTTATTGATACGCGATGAAGTGGCCAACGTCCCAAAGTTGGAACACATGGCCCACAACGAAGAGCGAACTCATCATCCCAGTATCAAGCGAGTGTGAGCCGTGACCGTTTAGGCCACTAGACCTTAGCAAGCCGATATGGCCAAGCCACGACTGATGAAACCGCTGCATACAGCGCCGGCCACCACACCACCGCCAGGCTATCCCGACATGGACGATTGAGCCCTGGAACCTTTCCTTCACTCATATTTCTCTAGTAATCCTAAAAAATGCCACGCCCCAAACGCTCTGACGAAGCAAACGCGAACCACCACCCATAATACAGTGGCAATGCGCGAATCAAATTTCGCGCTCACGAAAACACCCATCGCAAGCCAAAACCCTCGAAAAGAAGTCCTGACCAGAATTATCTTTCATTTGGACGCTCCCTGCGAGCCATCACTAAGCCATCGACCTACCAACAAATAGCACGGTAGCTCGACTGAGTGCTCATCTTCTTGTAAAACATTCACTGTCGCCGAATGAGGCCTGCTGAAAAATCACGAGCGATTGGCTATTGAGGATGTGCAATCCATAGATAGTCTCAGTTGCACTTATAAGACACGAATTACCGAATTTCCGAAAACGATCTGCTTTCAATGACACGACTAAGCGATCCTAAGTACATAGCAACCTTAGTTCGCGCAGATGACTGCCTCCGCTTTCGCGATGCGAGACATTCTGGACCTAAACAGGCTGCAATCCAGATCGCCTCAAGGTTTGCGGATCGCACGTATGTGCCACAACCAGTCGAGACGACTATCAATCGAGGTAAATCAACACTTCGCGTAACGTCGTACGCAGACGCACTTTTCTTGCGCCACTGTTGCCGTGTGCTAAGAAGCGGCAATATACATCACCCGCCATCTCGGCAAGTGATCTGTCGGCAGTTAAAATCGGTGCTCGAATCTGATGTTCCTCACTTTATCATCCGGACGGATATTGCTAAGTGTTTTGGTTCTGTGCCTGCTGAACAATCGCTTAATTTGCCGTCAGTCAGGGAAAAACTGAAATCTGTAGAATTCAATTGGTGCAAGACACTATTGAGGTGTAACGAAAATCCATTGCAACCCTTACATTATGGTTTAGCCATAAGCAGTGACTTAGCTGAACATTTCCTTGCAGAGTTTGATCGCCAAGTTATCTGTCATACCGGAGTTATTTACTATAGTCGATTTGTTGATGACATCCTCATCGTCACAGCTGCGCGATCAGCCGAACGTGTATTTGAAAAAGTGGCTTGCGCGCTACCTGCGGGCCTGTCTTTGAACCGAGAAAAAACGTCGCAATGCCACTGGAACGACGGAATTTCGAACAGAACAGAGTTTGAATACTTGGGATATTCGTTTATGCTGACGAAAAAAGTTAAATCCAAAACACGGACATCTATTGAAATCGGATTGTCAGAGCGAAAAGAACTTCAAATCCGCCAACGCTTGGGCCGTGTGTTTCTAGCGTTCCAAAAAGATAAAGATTTCCTACTGCTTCGTGATCGTCTTCGTTACCTTACCGGCGGGACTACGACTCATAGCAACTTCACACATCGTCGCGTTCAAATTGGCCTACGATCGTCACATCCTGAATTGACGAACTTAAAGCGACTTTTCAGCTTGGATGGTTACCTACATCAAAGGATTCGGGCGGCAAGCTCGGATGGTACCGATCCCTTACTTTCGACCGAACAGATGCGGGGGCTCCAACGGCTTTCTTTTTCGGCGAGCTATAAACTAAACATTCGACACCGGTTTAGCGGGAAACGGCTTTGGCTGGTACGGGATGTGTTTTAGGCATGCGAAACTATTTGAGAATCAACTCGGATGACCACTACAGAGTGCTATTGAGCGAGATATTGCCGCATGAAGTGCCACCGCGATTCTCGTTGCGCACCATCTACGAACGCATCCGCGACAAGACGGAGCACGAATTAGACAAGGCTATTTGTCCAGGACCTCCCAACAAACCTCTCGAAACGATTCCATATGTTTACAAATTAGTGCGCGATAGAAAAAAGCCTCGCCAAATCCATGTGATGCATCCGTTTCACTATCGGACCGTGGCTAAGTTTCTCGAGACGTTTTCAACTCAAGTAATTGTAAACTGTCGTAAGAGTCGTTGGTCACTGCGTGCACCATATGCCATCGCGAAACGATTCAGGATAAACACTCCACTTAGAGCGGGAAGCGATAGCGAGCAAGACCAAGCTGTCAACCCAACTCGCTACTTTGCGTATCGCCCGTTTCGATTACTCTATTCGTTTTATGATTCTGAGGACTTTGGATCGCTTGAGTCTCGATTTCGTTTCCAACGCATGCTTGATGTCCAGGCGTGCTTCGACAACATCTACACGCACGCGATCTCCTGGGCGATTCGTGGAAAATCACACGCTAAGAGACAAGATAGTCGAAACGCATGGCATACTCTTGACGCTCAGTTCGACAGCCTGATGAGAAGCATGAATCATGGAGAGACTCACGGCATACTCGTAGGACCGGAGCTTTCGAGAGTATTTGCAGAACTGCTGCTGCAAACAGTGGATTCAGCAGCCGAAGCAAGGTTGCTTGAAACTTTTGTGCATGGAACGCACTATGAGGTGCGTCGATATGTTGACGATATCTTCATTTTCTTCAATGACGAAGTCGTTGCCGATCAGGTCGAGGCGACAATCCGAGAAGAACTCCGACTTGTAAAGCTTTTGATCAACGAGTCAAAGACTACGCAGATAGAATCACCATTCATGTCGGACTCTAGCGCTCTTAAGCACAAAATTAGCGATTCGATGGATCGTTATGAGAGTAAAATCAGGTCGTACAAAGAGCGGAACGTGCATCCGCCTAGCGGTATCGGGCTACGAATGCTCAAAGAGTTCAAACGTATTGTTTCGGAATCAAATTGCACATACGAAAGTTGCGTTAGCTACGCATTGACAATTTTGCAGAAGAAGTTTGAGCGATCGGGGGCGAATCTATCGCAGCTCTACGTGGAAAGTGGGATCGTCTTCTTTGCGAGCCGACTTCTTGAACTTGACTTTAGATACCAGACAGCTGTGCGATACTCGCTCTTTTATGAGATTGGGCGAGAGAAGTTAAGTCGCGTTGACGACGGAATGTCGCGGGTTCAGCGACTTGACGAGGAGATGGTCAATCAAATCACTAAAATTAGTGCTAACGCGATTTCACGTGAACTGGTGCCCGTCCTGCCGCTGCTAGTCGTGCTTATACCACTTGCTTCCCTTGACTTGTTGCACGAAGTGCATTCGGATCTAGTGCGTTTGATATGGCTATCGGCTACAAAAAGCATGCGGGATGATGAAATCGACTACTTCACCGTTCTTGGGCTGCTTTTCGTTGCCGCAAACCGTGTTCAACACAGCGCGATCAGGACGGCAATTATGTCGAAAATCAAAGTTTTTTTTGATCACATGCCGGACAACTGCAAGCGGGCTGATGCATTGATGCTTGCTTCGGACCTGGCGTGCTGTCCATTTCTTTCTGTGGAGGAACGAAAGAGCATGATCGATATCGTCAGCCGATTTTCCGGGACGAAGCTAAATCGCAACCAAGTATTCAACGCAGTCAGCGGTTCATCGATGTTTTTCGACTGGGATAGTAGCACGTCGACACTGACATACCTCCTTGAAAAACAGACTCCGATTGGCTATGCTTAAACATCCGAGGCAGGAACTCCTATAGCAAAGTTACGCAAATTGCAACTTTGCATGCGGCTTCTCAGCTAAGGCGCACATAGTATTATGTTCGCTTTTTTTGTAGCGACGGGGGAAAACACCGCAAGTGCCGAACCCCGCTCTTTTAACGGAGCACACACACTTTCCGCTCGGTGGCACGTTCCGTTTCGACGGTTCGTGCCCTTTTTCTATTGACCAGGTCTAAGTGGTCAGGACTCTTTTGCGTTGCTTCGCGCACTACCACGGTTCAATGCGTTACCAGATCTAAGGGGGCAGGACTCATTGACGGTACAGCGTAGTGTTGTGCTCCGGCGCGATGCGGAGCGAGAGTCGACTCGGAAAAGGGTTGCCGACTCGTTTCGCTGGTTTTTGTAACGCAGCACGCGAGTGGATGGTGGCATTCGCGCGATTCGCGGGCGGGACGGTTGAGGTACGTTGCTGCCGCCCCGCTGGGGCTTTTGATTGACTTGGGCGCGGTGGTCCCATGGCTCACGCCATGGGCTACCTGCTGTCGTTCCTGCCGGAACTGGTGCGCTCGCAAGATCGGGGCGGAACTCGATTCGTTGGTTGGTTTGTATAGCGCAGCTTGCGGGTGGATGATGGTATTTGCGTGACTGGCGTGATTCGCGCGCAGGATGTCTGATGTGCATTGCCGCCGCCCCGCTGGGGCTTTTGATTGGCTTGGGCGCGGTGGTCCCATGGCTCACGCCATGGGCTACCTGCTGTCGTTCCTGCCGGAACTGGTGCGCTCGACGAGATCTAAGGGGGCACGACTCTTTTGCGATGGTTCGCGAATTGCCACGGTTCAATGCGTGGTCGATCGCGTTTGCCTCGTTATTGTGTTTGGGGCTTGGTGTCTTTTAGGGATAGAAGGCCAGGGGGACTCCGCAAAGAGTCGTGCCCCTTTTCTTGTCCACCGATAGTTGTTACTTGCAATTTAGTTCGTCAATACACACAATCACTGTCCCCCATCCGCTCATCCCTTCAAGAAAATGCAATCATGCGAATTGTTCTTCTACGATGGATTGTCGGATCAATGGACGCTCCGCATTTTCGCGGCAAAATCCGTCATCAGTTTCGCTCTTCAGGATTCTGGAAAACCATGAAGCACGTTTTCACGAGTATCGTCTGCTGCTTGCTTTTTGCAACCAATGGTCTGGACGTGTGGGCTGAACCGCCGAGTCCCCAAATTACTGTTGCAGCTGATTCGCCTGTAGCGTCTCAAAATACGCATGTGAAAGGCGACGGTGGCTTAAGCTTGACGTCGCAGAAGCCGAACATTGTGCTAATCATGGCAGATGATCTCGGCTACGGCGATCTTGGGTGTTATGGTCAGAAATTGATGTCGACGCCGCGAATTGATCAACTGGCCGCCAGCGGAATGCGGTTTACTCAAGCCTATGCGGGGGCGCCGGTTTGCACCGCGTCTCGAAGCGTCCTGATGACAGGACTGCACAACGGGCACACTCCTGCTCGGGATAACGTGCCACACTACAGCACCTACTTTCAGGAGGATGACGTCACGATTGCAGAAGTCCTCCAGCCTGCCGGCTATCGCTGCGGCGGAGTGGGCAAATGGTCGCTGGGAGATACCGGGTCCGTTGGCAGAGCGACTCATCAAGGGTTTGATTCCTGGTTCGGTTATCTCAATCAGGACCACGCTCACTATTACTACCCAGAATACCTCGACGATGACGACGGCAGACTTGAGCTGGCCGGTAACGCAGCTTCGAGAGAACACTACAGCCATGACCTGCTGACCGATCGCGCTCTCCAGTTCATCCGGGAATCTCAAGCCAGTCCGTTTTTCCTGTATGTCGCGTGGACGTTGCCACATTTCGCTGCCAAAGATGAAGACCCCGACGGCCTTACCGTTCCCTCGACAGCCCCCTACTCCGATCGAGACTGGGATGAGCGTTCCAAGAAGTATGCCGCGATGATAAACATGCTGGACAGCGATGTGGGTCGAATCCTGGACCTGCTTAGTGAACTGGAACTCGAAGAGAACACCTTGGTCATCTTCACCAGCGACCATGGTGGCCATTGGTCTGTGCCCAAACCACTCAAAACAAATGGGGCGCTTCGTGGTTACAAACGGGACCTGACCGAAGGTGGCATTCGCGTTCCCTTTATCGCTCGCTGGACCGGAACCATTTCCGCCAACCAAACCAATCGGGACGTGATTGCGTTTCAAGACATGTTGCCGACCTTCGCGGAATTGGCCGACGTAAGTCCTCCCCAGGGCATTGATGGGATTTCTGTCGTGGATGCCATGCAGGGCAAAAAACTCGATTCGACGCGTGAGTTTCTCTATTGGGATTACGGGCACTGCCGAGCCCGTTACGATCAAGCGGTTCGCTGGAAAGATTGGAAGGGAATTCGGCAGGGAGCGGGTAGCGATCTCCAGCTCTACGATCTCGCGAGCGATGTCTCTGAATCCCACAACATCGCTGCAAACCATCCCGAAATTGTGCGGCGGATCGAAGCCATGATGGACGGCGCTGTGACGCCCAGCGAGCGATACCCAATCGGAAAACGATACCGAGGCAGACCACTGTGGACTCGCGAAAAATGATTGGCTCGACGAATCGCCTCGGCATCCCCATCCTGGATCAAAAAAGGGGTCAGGACTCTTTTGCGTTGGTTCGCGAATTACCACGGTTCAATGCGTGGTCGATCGCGTTTGCCTCGTCATCGTGGTTGGGGCTTGGTGTCATTTATGGATAGAAGGCCAGTGTGGCGCCGAAAAGAGTCCTGACCCCTTTTCTCCGACAGTCTGGCGCCGAAAAGAGTCCTGACCCTTTTTTTTCGACTGGCACTACTGTGCGCGGCTCGCCAGGAACGAAGCTAGGCGGCTCGCAAGCCGGTGAACAATCGATCCAGCTGTGATTGGCATTTCCCCCAATCATACCATTGGCCTTCCGCTTCGGCGGTTGCGGTGATCCACATGCCCTGCTCGGCACCATCAATGTTTACCGCAAGACGCACTTCCATCGCGCGGAGGTCCGGAGGAAGCGTTGCCCGAATGTGGCAGTGGTTATCGCCAAACGTGACGCATGTGATCGAGTGCTCGATCGACGCCAGCGTCACTGCGAGATTCGCTAGCACTTCTCCAGGCGGTAGCGTCACGAACTCCCGGCGTTCTTTCCCCGTCTTGAAGCCAAGTTTCGCTGTGAGAGGTTGCGAGGCTTTGGCGATCGCAAGGCTTGAGATTCCCCCCATCATCGGCGAGGCCACAGCATCGATCAAGTCGAGTAGGAGTGAACTAGTGTCCCTGCCCGCGCCCGCTTTCGCCTGCGTCACGCGTTGATTGACTTCGGCGCTTTGGCTGATCCGCTCAAAGTCATAAGACTGACGCCAGTCAAACACCTCGGGCACCTCACCGAGTTGCACGCGAGTGCCACAGTTCGAGCAGAACTTCCCATTCACTTCGCATCCGCACTCACTGCAGTACATTAAACGTCTCCTTTAAGCAACGATGACTACCTTTGAGGTATCGGTAGAGAACGTTGTGGGGCCGCAATCAAACAATGCTATCAGCGAGGCGTTTTCTTTAGCTTTTTCGCGATAATTCCTAATACATTTCGTCCGCAAAAAGCAGTTTACCGGTTAGGAATGGTTGGTCTCATCACACCTCAATCCTTGCCCCGGCGGCATGGAACTCCGAGCTATCTTCGCGTGGACAGCGATTGCAAGCATTACCACCCGAAGCAATTGTTTCTGAATAGAGATAGGCTCCCTCACGCCCATCCGTGCTCCCCCGAAACAAGTTTGTGGGAGCGGAGAGCCTGATCCTAGACGCTGGCGTTTGGGCCAATTTCGGTCACCCCGCCTCGCTCCGGTGGCCAACGCCGGAGCTTTCTATTCCCACTTGCGAGAAGGGTCACCGCTCCTGTCTGTGGAATAGTCAAACCGCGATCCAGGCTTGATGCGACCGCCGCTCCGCAGCTAGATATCCAGCCGAACTACGGGAGTCGATATTGAATATCTGCCGTTGCATAACTCGCCGTTCTTTAACGGTTTGTGATACCATAATCCACTTGTAAAACGTCGCCTCGCAGGAACCGCGATGAGCGTGTTCGCCGACGCCTGCGGCTACGGGTTAAACGATTCAATCGACAACCGAACTATCACCATGAAAGCTACCTCACCGTTTCTGCTGTCGATGCTGTTGTTCTTTTTCAGTTCGCCTGCACAGGCCGCGGAGGCTCACCAACCGAACATCGTTTTCATCCTTGTGGATGATCTGGGGTGGTCCGACCTGCATTGCTACGGGCACCGTTATCACCACACTCCGCACCTTGATCGTCTGGCTGCTGAGGGGCTGCGGTTTACCGCTGGCTACTCCCCTGCCCCGATCTGTTCGGCCGCACGAGCCAGCATTCTGACGGGAAAGACGGTGGCTCGTTTGGGCTTTGAGTTTGTCACCAAAAACACTCCGGGGCGGCAGTCGCTCGATATCGATGTGCCGCTTTTGACGCCCGAACTGACGCTGAACCTGCCGACCGCGGAAGTCACGATCGCCGAGCGACTGGCGGCGGTTGGTTATCAAACAGCCTTCTTTGGCAAGTGGCACGTCAGTCAGCATTACCAGCGACGCTACCTCGCCTGGCACCCCGATTTCGGTCCGCAACAACAGGGATTTGCTGTCGCCGGCGAAGACTTTGGCGATCACCCTTATGCGTGGAACAAAAAACATCCTCCCTCACCCGCCCCCGATGGCGTGTTCCCTCGGGATTCGATGATCCAGCGGACGGCCGACTTTATCCGAAGGCAAGCCGACGCCACCAAGCCCTACTTCTTGATGGCCTCATCCTTTTATGTGCATACTCCCGTGAAGACTCGCTGCCGTTGGCTGGTCGAAAAATACGAACGTCACCTGCCCCCCGACGCCAAGCATCGCAGACAACGGCTGGAATACGCGGCGTTTGTCGAGACGCTTGATCACCACGTGGGAACGATCCTGGATGCCATCGATCAGTCGGGACAGCGAGAAAACACGTTGGTGTTCTTTATGTCCGACAACGGTGGCCACCCCGAGTATTGTGCCAACGCGCCGCTGCGTGGATCGAAATGGAACCTGTATGAAGGCGGCATACGTATTCCCATGATCGCCAGGTGGCCGGGAAAGATTGACGCAGGCGTTATCAGTGATACGCCTGTGATTGGATACGACCTGTCGCCGACATTTGTCAGCCTCGCAGGCGGCGATGCAAAAGGCGTCGACGGTATCGATATGCAGCGAGTGTTGAGGGAGCCAAGTTGGAAGCCGAACCGACATTTGCTGTGGCACTTTCCCTATTATCATCCTGAAAGAACGTTTTCGAAGGCCATCGACAAGATTGGCGTCGATGATTTCGCCACCAGCAAGACGCGACCTCAGTCCGCGCTGCGCAAAGGTAACTACAAGCTAATTCACTTCGCTGAAGACGATCGCGTGGAACTGTACGACGTCGCAGCGGATATCTCCGAAGCAAACGACCTCAGCCAGTCGCACGCGGCAATCGCTGCCCAGTTGCGAGAAACCCTGCAACAACAACTCGATGCGATGAACGCCCGCCGCGCTGTGGCGCGGGAATAGGAGAGCCGCCTCCTGACTGCGAAGCAGTTAAAGAGAATAGCCAGGAGTAAGGGATCCAAGCGTCAGCGAGATATCACGCGACCTCTTTTCTTTTCTGACCCCTCTTCTTTTTCGCGTTAACAATCACTTTTGGTAACGATACCACTGGGCAGCAGTCCTTTCTGCTGCCGCATGCGACTGCGATTTACTGCTATTTCAGCCGCCGGTATTTTAGTTAAGTGAATCGCAATGGCTAGGACTGCGCCGGCAGATGCAAACGCTTGAACTGCGATCCGACGCCCCGCTACGTCGACAAAAACAGCGAAATCATGCTCGTTCAAAATCTGTCCGGTGGATCGAACCGCTCGCCCGCAAATGGGGCTGTCGCGTCGCTCCTTTCTGTGTCGCCAATCCGAGATGCTGTCACTTCTCCGATTTGAATTTTGTTTTGCTTGCACCACTGTCGAAACATTTCGAGGTTTGAAAACCAGATCGAGCTGAAATAATAATCACCTTGTTTGGTGCGGAGTATGTAGCGCCGTGAGATTCGATTGGGCTCTGTCGGATGCGACTCGAGCACTTCGTCGACACGGGAGATCTCCATTACGGGGATCTGCCGCACATGAACCATCCACGGAGCCCATGGCAGCTTGCCAAGTTTGGGAAGCTGCAGCCGAATGGACCCTGAATTCCGTCGACCCTCAAACTCGACTCGCAAACGAAACAAGGCGACTGCGGCTACCAAGAGGAAGAAGCCCGGCACATAGGTCAATGACAGCATGAAGACTGTCGCATCAGGCCCCTGGGGATCACCATAGATGAGGAACGGAAATCCGAATAAGGACAGCGCTATGGCGACCAAGATCCAAATGATGCCCCAACGCTTCGGTAGCGTGACAATTCTTCTCTTGGTTCGATGATTCACCGTTGCACATTTTACAGAAAAGGGGTCAGGACTCTTATTCGATTTTGTCGGGGTTCGAAGGCAGCTTCCGTGGGCGTCCTCGAGGACGTAAAGTCGATTCGAGGTCGAGCCGCCGGGCAAGCGATTCAACCCATGTCTCTTCTCCGAAGGGGCTGCCGCGACGCACGGACCACCGCACTGCCTTGAGCTCCTTGTCAGTCAATGGCTCGTTCACGCGAGCAACCCAGCCAGGTAAGCGGACTCGTTTTGCTGGCTTTTATAACGCAGCTTGCGAGTGGATGGTAGCGTTTGCGTGATTCGCGGCCAGGACGTTTGAGGTACCTTGCTGCCGCCCCGCCGGGGCTTTTGATGGGCTTGCGGCGTGGATGGTCCTGTGGCTCACGCCATGGGCTACCTGCTGTGGTCCCTGCCGGGACTGGTGCAATTAGTCTGCAGACGAAAACGAAAGTCGTGACGACATCCGCTACGTTTTGCGTCGCCAACGGACTACGGGAATTGCCAAGCCAGGTGAGTGCGTGGGCTGCGACACCGACTGTGTCAGCACGGTTCGCACGCGATTGGTTGCAGTGCGATCAGCTACCGAATCGCCGACTGAGTGAGACCTTCGGCTAGCTGCGGTTGGGTTGCCGAGTTTTCAGCTGGTTCGTCCAAATGCAGTTGCAGGATGCGAAGCACTTCCTCAACCGTATCGGGATGGCTTTGCAAACGCCGATGGGTTGTCGCCACGATTCGCTCGCTATCCGCACCGTGATGGCGAGCACTCACGACCGGCACGACGCCATCGGCGGGCCCACCGATAAGCATTTTGTGGCCGTTTCCGATCACCGAATGCAGACGGATGTGCGGGGCAAGTGGTAATTGTCTCATCGCCTGGAGGGTTGGATCCTCCGGTTCCAGCATGTGAACACTTGTTGGAATATGTTTTGAATAGAAAGGAGTGATCGCCTCGCGATTGCGAGCCAGAAACGCATCGTACTCGTCGGAGAAATCGTGGGAACGTGAGACGAGAAGTGAGGCGAATTGACCGATCCATTCATCCGCGATGGGCGAACCTCCATGCGGCGTGCCGATGAAAATGGCTCGCTCCACAAACGGCGAAGGCTCAAAGAAGAACAGCTCCGAGAGGTACTCGTGCATCTGCGGGTCCGCCTGCAACGACTCGATCGGCCGCTTGGCAAACGACTTCCAAAGCGATGTTCCACTCGGGGCGACTTGCAGTTTCGTTAGCAAACCTCCCATGCTGTGGCCGATGATGACACTGCGATGGAGTGCGGGGTCGGCGGTCGTTTTCGTAAATGACGCGATCGCCTCGCTGCACTCGCGTCGCAAATCGGCAGCGGAACGGAGGAACGGACGACCGGTTGGATAGCCGAACAACCAGATCTGGTAACGCGAATTGACCCCGTCGGCCGTGCGGAGTTCGTTGATCAATCCGATCCAAGTGAGTGGATCGGAAGCCAATCCATGGACAAAAACCAACGGGATCTTGCCCGGCTGGTAGGGCTCAAGCATGATCAACTGACCACTTCGGTGCAGTCGATCGGGATGCATGAAGCCTTCGTAATTGAGATGGGGCGTGTTGTTGTTTAACCAAGCAATTGGCGCCGATAGGTCAGCCGCCAATGGAGTTTCACCTCCGTCGTCTTTCGCCAGCTCGGAGTGAACAAGCGGATTGAAAACCTCCAGCACTTGATTCGGCGTGGCTTCATCGGATTCGCGATCGCCGTCGACCGGCAGGTTTCGAAGCATCGCAGTCGCCGCGAAGGGCAATTGCGGGATCATGAATCGTTCTTGCTGATCCCGTTGTCGCAGCACCACCAGCGGAACACCCCAACCCGAGCGTCGGTGTTGGTGGGGCAAATGCTCATCCTGATACTCATCGACCGGAATCCAGCAATTGAAATCCTCCGGTTTCCAGGCGAAACCGTCGTAAACGATCGGGATAGTCACCTCGCCGTCGTCGGTGGTCAAGCGAATGCCATGGATCGGATCGATCTGCCCAAATTGTTGCGCCGACTCGATCAATCCACGCAGACTTTCGTGATACAGCTCCGCGGCGAGGTTGCGTTGCGCGTCATCGGCAAGGGAAGCGTGGTTTACCGTTTTCCACGCCAGGCGATTGGCGGCGAGATAATGGGCGGTGCAACGAGGGTCCAGATCCGCTCGCAGTTTCTCCGCGCGGGAGCACGCGGTTCGGCTCACCTCGATCGGATCACGCGAGCCGAGTTCGTCACTGGAGAGATCGGCTAGAGCGACAGCCTCGGAGCTGGATGCCACGTCTTCCAATGATCGCTCGGGAAGCCAGGAAGACCGGCAACCGAGCAGCAGCAACAGAGCTATCGCCCAAGCAGAAACAGGCGCAGGGACGCATCGACCTCGGTTTTTAATCTTGTTGAGATCGTTTTGGGAATCGCCGGCCATGTCTTCCTTGCTCGATATTCTTTTTCATTGCAATCGATCCAACGATCGCCAGACCAATCGGGCGCCGAATAACGCAGCGAGATCCGTGGACGATGCAGAGTAGAGAAATACTGGAGGGAGGAAAAGACGAAACATGGGGGATGTCCCTACCGCTTCCATTTCCCGCCGATGTGCGGTTCGGCTGAAGCCTAGACGCCAGCTCACGTCCCCGATTGCCGCATGAGGTGGTGCGGGGGCAGTTGCTTTTTTTGCCACCGAGTTCACCGAGGACACAGAGGGTTGTTGTGGTTGATGAATTCCCTCTGTGGACTCAGTGACCTCGGTGGCTAAGGTTTCGCTTGATTGCGATCTAGTTTTCCGAGGCGTGGGTTGGCTGAAGCCTAGACGCCAGCTCTCGTCACCGATTGCTGCATGGGGTGCCGATGGGGAGTTGTTTTTTTGCCACCGAGTTCACCGAGGACACAGAGGTTTGTCGCGGTTGATGGATTTCCTCTGTGGACTCAGTGACCTCGGTGGCTAAGGTTCGCTTGTTTACGTTCTAGTTTGCCGAGGCGCGGATCGGCTGAAGCCTAGACGCCGGTTCACGTCACCGATTGCCGCATGGGGTGCCGGGGGCAGTTGTTCTTTTTGCCACCGAGTTCACCGAGAACACAGAAGGGTTTGGTGGTTGCAGGATTTCCTCTGTGGACTCAGTGACCTCGGTGGCTATGGTTTCGCTTGTTTGCGTTTTAGTTATCCGAGTCGCGGTTCAGCTGAAGCCTAGACGCCGGTTCACGTCACCGATTGCCGCATGGGGTGCCGGTGGGGAGTTGTTTTTTTGCCACCGAGTTCACCGAGGACACTGAGGGTTGTCGTGGTTGATGAATTCCCTCTGTGGACTTGGTGACCTCGGTGGCTAAGGTTTCGCTTGTTTGCGTTCTAGTTTGCCGATGCGCGGTTCGGCTGAAGCCTAGACGCCAGATCTCGTCACCGATTGCCGCATGGGGTGCCGATGGGGAGTTGTTCTTTTTGCCGGTTTGACTTATTACGTTTGCGGGTCGTTGATGAAACGCGCGTCGGATCGATTGAACGAGACAGCACGTGTTGGCGACGTAACGTCATTAATACGTTTCCGACGCAAGAAAGGGACCTACCGAATCGAAACAGAGAAATGCTTGGATCGACAACATGGATGCAGTTGTTGCATCGCAGTACCGGATTGTTTGGTTGCAACCGATGTGGTTTGATGCGACCTGGTGCTGTGACTCCGTTCGCGTGATCCTCTAGCTACTACAAGAAGACTCAGCCCATGCGAACGGAGTCGCGGGACAACTTGGCAACTTGTGTCGAACCTCACAGGAAATCGGAACTACGGGATCCCCATGACCAACGACTTTGCTTCGTTGTTTCGTCCGCTCGGCTTGGCTGCTCGTTTGGCCTTTGCTGGCGTTGCGATCTCGATCGCCACGGCTGCGGTGGGGGCCGATTGGACGGTGCCGTTGGCCGGGAACGCGTATCGCGCACCGGTCGATCGCGGTGGGCGGCTCTTTTCGCCCGACGGAGCACTTCGTGTCAGCGATGGGGACGCAACCGATTCGGTCTATTTTCATGTCGACCGACCGGGAGTGATCTCGCTTGCCCTGCGAGCTCGCGCCGTCGATGGTGACGCAGCGATCGAAGCTCGCGTTGGCGATCATCGACTGACAACGTCGGTACGCGGCGCGGAGGAGAACGCATATCCGCTGGGCGAGGTCTCGGTTGCCGCCGCCGGGTACGTGCGCGTCGATCTACAGGCGAGTGGTGGAAAAGCGGAGGTCTCCCAATTGGTCGTCCAGTCGGACGTCGACGGGATGACACTCGACTACGTCAAGAACAACGAAGGGGACATGTACTACTGGGGCCGCCGCGGTCCATCGGTCCATCTTCAATATGAAACTCCCGCGAAGATCGATCTGACCTATGCCTACAGCGAGCTCACAGTCCCCGAAGGGCAGGACGCGTTGGGGGCCTATTACATGGCCAATGGTTTTGGCGAAGGTTATTTTGGGATCCAGGTGAACAGCCCCGGCGAGCGGCGCGTGCTGTTTTCGGTGTGGAGTCCCTTTCGGACCGACAATCCCAAAGAGATTCCCGAAGATCAACGTGTCGCGACGCTGGCGAAAGGGGAGGGCGTCACGGCCAAGGACTTTGGCAATGAAGGCTCGGGCGGGCAGAGTTATCTTGTCTATCCATGGACTGCGGGGACGACCTATCGTTTCCTGACCGAAGTTAAACCGGACGGCGAGGGGAACACGATCTATACGTCCTGGTTTGGCGACAAAGCGAAGGGAACTTGGCGGTTGATCGCTAGTTTTCGCAGGCCCAAGACCGACCGTCACCTGACCGGCTTCCACAGCTTTCTGGAGAACTTCATCCCCGATTTTGGAGCCCTTCCGCGAACAGCCAACTACGGCAACCAATGGGTTTGCGACGTCGACGGCAACTGGCACGAGATCCCCCGTGCTCGGTTAACCGGCGACAACACAGCTCGCGGCGGACATCGGCTCGATTACGCCTGCGGAGCTGTCGGTAAGCACTTCTTTATGAAGCACTGCGGCTTCTTTTCGCCGCGCGTCGCGTTGGACCAAACGTTCCAACGCGAACCGGACGCGGGTTCGAGACCGGCTATCGAATTCGATCGCTTGCCTCGCGGCTAGATCAGCCCCATCGACTGAATCGCATCGGCAACGCCCATGAATCCTGCGATGTTTGCTCCCAAGGCGTAGTTGCCGGGGGCTCCGAATTCGTCGGCGGTTTCCAAACAACGATCGTGAATATCTTTCATGATCAGCGCCAACTTGCGGTCGGTGTATTCGAACGACCACGCGTCGCGTGACGCGTTTTGCTGCATCTCCAGCGCGCTCGTCGCGACACCGCCGGCATTGGCAGCTTTGCCAGGAGCGTAGCCGACCTTCGATCCCAACAACAATTCGGTCCCTTGGGGCGTCGTCGGCATGTTTGCTCCTTCAGCGACCACGATACAACCGTTCTGGATCAACGATGCCGCATCTTTGCCGGTCAGTTCGTTTTGCGTGGCACAGGGAAGTGCAACGTCGCATTCGATCTGCCAAATGTTTCCCTTGCGTTGATACTTCGCGTGTTTTCGCGTTTCGCAATACTTCTCGATCGGCAGTCGATCGACTTCTTTGATCTTCTTGAGCGTCGGCAGGTCGATCCCTTCCTGGTCGTAGATCACGCCGGTGGAATCGGAACAAGCGACGACGCGGCCGCCGAGTTCGGTCACCTTTTCGATCGCGTAGATCGCAACATTTCCCGCTCCCGAGACGACACAGGTCTTGCCCTGCAACGAATCGGATCGGGCGGCCAGCATCTCTTGGACAAAGTAGACCAGCCCATAACCTGTCGCTTCGGTCCGCACCAACGCGCCGCCGTAGTGAAGCCCCTTGCCGGTCAAGACTCCCGATTCGTAGCGATTGCAGATCCTCTTATATTGTCCAAACAGGTAACCGACCTCCCGCTTGCCGACGCCGATGTCGCCGGCGGGAACGTCGGTGTATTCGCCGATGTGTCGATACAGTTCGGTCATGAAGCTCTGGCAAAAACGCATCACCTCCGAATCGCTGCGGCCCTTAGGATCAAAGTCGCTGCCTCCCTTGGCTCCGCCGATCGGCATCCCCGTCAACGCGTTCTTGAAGATCTGTTCGAAGCCAAGGAACTTGATGATCGAAAGGTTGACCGACGGATGGAACCGCAAGCCGCCTTTATAAGGTCCGAGCGCACTGTTGAATTGAACCCGAAAGCCGCGGTTGATGTGGACTTCGCCACGGTCGTCCTGCCATGGAACGCGGAAGATGATCTGCCGCTCGGGTTCGCAGATCCGTTCGATGATCTTCTGTTCGGCAAACGTGGGGTATTTGGCCAGGACCGGCCCCATCGACGACAGAACTTCTTTCACCGCTTGGATGAATTCGGCTTCACCCTGGTTGCGTTGCTGAACATTCCAAAATACCGATTCTAATTTTTCGTCCATCGTAACCTGTGTCTTTCGGGAACGGCTCTATTGATATCGTGTGACGGAGCGGCACAGGCAATTGGTATGCCAATCATGCAATCTGTTGGCGTCTTTCTCGAAAGTCGTTGACTGAGCCATCGATTCGTCAACTGCGGGGGACATCGCGTAAACGGTGGTTGACGATTGGCGGGTTGCGGCGAAGCGGATCGGGACGGCTGAGTGCGGGTTTCTCAGGGGTTGGCGCGCGTTTCACTCGAATCTGCGGTCCGGAAATTTGTCGCGAGGAATAGCGACTGTTGGAACGGCGTTTGCATCACCATAAATGCCGTGCTGATTGCCGAGAATGCTCCCTTTACCTGAAGGAAAATTAGACGTGTCGACTCAAATGAAACCGCGCGAGATTCTGGTCCAAACCAACCATGGCCTGATCTTCACCGTAGTTGTCCCGCAAGAAAGCGAAGAAGCTCAATCGCCTGCTTCGATCGCTAGTAGCCAGTTCGGGACGGCGGCGGAGTCGAGTCGCGGGGGGCAGCCGCGAACGGCGGCTGTGCGGAACGCTTCCTGACCCCGCAGTGGCTAAGACCCGCATCGTTGATCGCCACCAACGGGGCAACTATGATTTGCATGCACTCTCTCCCAAGCGGTGCATCGCGGCGACTGTCGGCACCAGCTGACGTTGCCGCGCACCGTCACCAACGGAAATCGATCCATGCAAATCTTCCCACGCTTGCTTTGTGTCGCAGCGGTCGCCGCTGCGGCCTGCTGTTTCTCTGCTCTATCGGCCCACGCTGCCGGGCCCACTAAACATGTTGTTGTGGTCAGCCTCGATGGGCTCGCCGCCTATCTCGTCGACGACCCCAAAGTGCCCCTGCCCACGATCCGGCGGCTAGCTCGCGAAGGAAGCATCGTCGCCGGCGGCATGATCCCTTCGAACCCGTCGGTCACCTGGCCTAATCACACAACGCTCGTCACCGGTGCCCGTCCCGAGAAGCATGGCGTGTTAGCCAATGGAGTCTTGGTGCGAGGGCCGATCGGTGTGCCGACCACGATCGATTCGCGTCGCGACCAAAGCGATCTCGTCCGAATTCCGACAATCGTCGACGCCGCGCACGCCGCGGGGCTTTCGACCGCTGAGATCAATTGGCCCTGCACGCGTGGTTCGAAATCGTTCGACGATCAATTCCCCGATGTCCCCGACGCGCTGCAGCACAGCACGCCGCGGCTACGCAAAGAACTCGTCGAACTGGGGCTGTTGGTCGACGAGACCGATGCCTCGTTCCGCAAGCTTAGCACCGTCGGCCGCGATTACGTCTGGACCGAAGCCGCTTGCCATCTGATCCGCACGCGGAAGCCGAACCTGACGTTGATCCATCTGTTAAACGTCGACAGCGTCCATCATAACCGGGGCCCTCAAACGCCTGAGGGGTACACCGCCAACGCTTATGCCGACATGTGCCTTGCTAGAATCGTTGCGGCGATCGACGAGGCGGGAATCCGCGATCAAACCACGTTGATCGTCCTTTCGGATCACGGATTCACGAGGACTCCCAAAGCGGTCCGGCCCAACGTCTTGCTGCGTCAGGCGGGGCTATTGAAGGCGGAGGCGGGGAAGATTCGCGAGGCGCAGGTGCATGTCGTTCCCGAGGGAGGCATTGGCCTGGTCTATTGCACCAACCCCGGCGAAGCGGCGCAGCAAGCCGACGCGTTCAAGAAGATGTTCGTCGGTCTCGAAGGCGTCGCCGACGTCGTGCTGCCCGACGGCTTTGCTGAGATCGGTCTGCTGCATCCTCGCGAATACAACCAGTCTCCCGACGCGGTTCTCGTTGCCGCCGATGGCTATTCGGTTTCGGGCTCGGTCGACGGCGAAACGCTTGTCGCCAGCAATACCGAAGCGAAAACAGCGATCGGTTCGCACGGGTTCGTCTCGACGCTGCCGAAGATGAAAGCGCTTTGTCTACTTTCGGGAGCAGGAATCCGCAGCGGTATCGAGCTGCCGACGATCGAAAATATCGACATCGCCCCCACTGTCGCTAAACTGTTGGAGTTGGATTACCCGTACAGCGACGGCAAACCATTGACCGCTGCAATGAAATAGCCCCCGCCACGAACAATCTCCCTCCACTTCCCCACCGCCGACGATCCCACCATGCCCAACCGATTCCATCGCATTTTGTTTCTAGAACTCGCTTGTCTCCTGGCTCTTCCGCTGGCAGTGCGGTCGGCGACCGCTCAAACGCCCGATCCGATCGCTGCCTTGCAAGCGGCAGCGGTTGAAGCACGGGCTGCCGATTGGGGACATTGGGGCCCCGATCCGGACAGCTATTCCAGCTGGCGGAGTCACAGCAACCGGCTGATCCCGGTCTATTCGTTTGGCATGGATATGAAGTCGGTCTCGGGAGCGAAGAGCGTCTACCGCGACGAAGCGGCGATCGAGCGATTGTATGGACAGGTTCCCGAAGGGACGCTGAATCCCGAGGCGGAATACTTCGACCAAACCGACGTCTACCGATTGCAGCAAGCGGCTGTCGACGCCGGGAAGAAACGGGTGATCTTGTTCGTCTTCGATGGGATGGATTGGCACACGACGCGCGCCGCCGCGATCGCAAAGCTTGGCAAAGTTGCCTACAGCGAGGGGCGAGGCGAGGGGCTGGCGTTTCTCGACTACCGCGGTGCGAAAACCGATTACGGCTATTTCGTAACCAGCCCGCACAACGACGGCACTTCGGTGAGCGTCGACAAGCAGCGGGTGACCAATCCCGGTGGGAAACTGCGAGGCGGTTACGACTTCCAACGCTGCGGCGATGCACCTTGGAAACCGATCACCGATGCCGAATATCCGATCGGCAAGAGCAAAGAGCAACCGCACGCCTACACCGATTCGGCTTCTTCGGCGACTTCGCTGACCGCCGGCATCAAGACCTACAACAATTCGGTGAATGTCGATGCGATGGGGCGCGAAGTCCTGCCGATCGCGCGAACCTTGCAAGAGGATGGCTTTGCCGTTGGCGTCGTGACCAGCGTTCCGATCAGCCATGCGACACCCGCATGTGCTTACGCTAACAACGTCCATCGCAACGACTACCAAGACATCACCCGCGATCAGATCGGCCGTCCATCGATCTATCATCCCGGCGGCCTTCCAGGGCTGGACGTTTTGATTGGATGCGGTTGGGGGATCGACACCGAGAAAGATGGTGGCCAGGGAAAGAACTTCGTCCCGGGGAACAAATACCTGACCGAAGAGGACCTGAAGGCGATCGATGTTGCCAACGGCGGTAAATACGTGATCGCTCAGCGAACCCCGGGCTCCGAGGGGACCGAGGTTTTGTCGGCTGCCGTTGCAAACGCGATCGCCGATAAGAACCGACTGTTCGGCTATTTCGGCGTCGGCGGAGGCCATCTTCCGTATCAGACCGCCGATGGAAAGTACGATCCGGTCGCCAGCATCGGTGGCAGCAAGGTCCAAAAAGCGGAGGCCTACAGCGAAGCGGACGTGAGCGAAAACATCAACCTGCGGCAGATGGCCGTTGCCGCGATGGAAGTGCTCGATTCGCGCAGCGACCGCTGGTGGTTGATGGTTGAATCGGGAGACGTCGACTGGGCCAGCCACTCCAACAACATCGACAACGCGATCGGCGCGGTCCACAGCGGCGACGATGCCTTCGAAGGCGTGGTCAAGTGGATCGAAGAGAACGGCGGATGGGAAGACACCGCTCTGTTCTTAACCTCCGACCACGGACACTATTTTCAGTTGACGCAGCCCGAAGCGTTGGCGAAAACAGCTCCAACGCCGTAGCGAGGAATCGCTGAAAACTTTGTTGGGATCAGCGGCGTGTCTTACGGTCGACGCGGATCGCTCGGGTTACAATCATCGGCTTCATTAGCTCGAGCGTCGCGGCGCTCGGCACGAAGAGAAAGAGCCCTTTGGGAGAGATGACAGTGAAGCCTGGTCGAGATCTATTTTGTGGCTGCATGCCCGCCCTGATGACGACCTGCGATTCCGTGGGCAATCCCGACTTTGACGCCTTGGTCCGCAAGGGGCAGCAATTGATCGACGCGGGAATGTGTGCGGTCGTCTACTGCGGATCGATGGGCGATTGGCCTCTGCTGACCGATCAGCAGCGTCAGGAAGGCGTCCGTCGGCTGACCGAAGCGGGCGTTCCCGTCGTCGTCGGCACCGGTGCTCAAAATCCCAAGCTCGCCGCCGCGCACGCCGCCCATGCCCAAGAGGTTGGTGCGGCTGGATTGATGCTGATCCCACGCGTCTTATCGCGAGGCAATTCCGCGGCGGCTCAGAGGCATCACTTTACCGACATCCTTCGCGCGGCCGATCGGTTGCCTGCGGTGATCTATAACAGTCCGTATTACGGGTTCCAGACGCGAGCCGATTTGTTTTTCGAACTCCGTCGCGAGCACCCTAACCTCGTCGGGTTCAAGGAGTTTGGTGGCGCCGAATCGCTCAGCTACGCCGCCGAGCATATCACCAGCGGCAATCCCGAACTGGCCTTGATGGTCGGCGTCGACACGCAGGTCTTCCACGGATTTGTTCGCTGCGGTGCCGTCGGGGCGATCACCGGCGTCGGCAACGCGCTGCCGAAACAGGTGCTGCGATTGATCGAACTCTGCCGCGCTGCCGCGGCGGGAGATGTCGACGCGCGGCGATTGGCACTGGAACTGGACGGCGCGATGGCGGTGCTGTCGAAGTTCGACGAAGGCCCCGATCTGGTTCTGTACTACAAATATCTGATGGTGCTGGAAGGTGATTCGGAATACGAACATCATTTCAATTCGCACGACGCGCTCAGCGACAGCCAACGCGCGTTGATCCATGAACAGTGGACGCTGTTTAAGAGCTGGTGGAACAACTGGCCCGGCGCGAAACAATGAACGTTGACGCTGCTGCGATCCGAGTGATCGACTCGCATACCGGTGGCGAACCGACGCGTTTGGTCGTCGAGGGAGGACCTGATCTTGGCGGCGGGCCGTTGCCGCAGCGAGTGGAACGCTTTCGTCGCGAAGCCGATCATTTTCGGACGATGATGTTGGCCGAACCGCGTGGCTTCGACGCGATGGTCGGAGCGTTGTTGTGCGAACCGAGCGATCCCGGTTGTGCTGCGGCCGTGATCTTCTTCAACAACCGCGGCTATCTGGGGATGTGTGGCCACGGGGCGATCGGTGTCGTGGCGACGCTGGCGTTCATGGGCCGGATCGCGCCGGGGCGGCATTTGTTAGAGACGCCAGTCGGAATCGTCGCCGTCGAATTGATCAGTCCCAACCGCGTCGCGATCGAAAACGTTCCCAGCTACCGTTTGCGCAAATCGGTCTCGGTCGAAGTCCCGGGGATCGGAACCGTCCGCGGCGACATCGCCTGGGGCGGCAACTGGTTCTATCTTGTCGAATCGTCGCCGCTACCGGTGGTGGCTGAAAACATCGATCGCTTGTCGGACATCGCGCTACGGATTCGCAAGGCCTTGGTGGCGGCGAATATTACCGGAGCTGACGGAGCGGAGATCGACCACATCGAACTGTTCGGGCCGCCGTCGGTTTCGGACGCCCACAGCCGCAACTTTGTCTTATGCCCCGGCGGTGCCTACGATCGATCGCCTTGCGGAACGGGAACGAGTGCGAAACTCGCCTGCTTGGCGGCCGATGGGAAACTGGCTCCCGAGGTGCCGTGGATTCAGGAGAGCATCATCGGCAGCCGCTTCACCGCATCGTACCGCTCCGCCGACGACAACCGCATCGTTCCGCGGATCGTTGGCGAAGCTTATGTCTACGGCGAGACGCGGTTTATCGCTCAGCCGGGCGATCCGTTTCCCTACGGAATCGCGACGGCTTAATCGCCCGCAAACTGTCGGCAGACGGGCTGTGGTGGGGATTGGAAACGGGATCTTCGAGAAATTGACGGCCGCCAGAATTTGACGCCACGTTTGGGGTGAATTGCGATACAATACGCCCCCGTTGTTCTATCCCTCCAAATTGCCTACCTACACGCTTTCCGCCGCTGCTGCCGCCGAGGTTCTGATGATCCGTTCGTCCTCACGTCTTTGTCTCATTGTTTCCAGTTTGGTCTTCGCATTCTGGGCCAGCTCCGATTCCAACGCCCAGGACTGGACGCGATTTCACGGCCCCAACGGTTCCGGCTACATCGCCGATGGCAAGATCCCCGATTCCTGGACTGCCGATGACGAGGCTTGGTCGGCGGAGCTGCCCGGCGGCGGGATCAGTTCGCCTGTCGCTTGGGGCGACAAGGTCTTTCTGCTGGCCGCCGATCCCAAGACGGCGGTTCGGCATGTGCTGGCATATCAGCTGAGCAGCGGAAAGCAGCTGTGGGACAACACTTTCGATTCGGTGCCGCATCATTTGCACAAGCGGAATCGGTTTGCGGCCAGCACGCCCTGCTGCGATGAAAAGTTTGTCTACGTTGCCTGGTCCGAGCCGCAGCATACGACGGTCAGTTGTCTAACGCACGAAGGAGAGTTGGTTTGGCAGCGAGACCTGGGGCGTTGGCAGAGTCAGCATGGGTTTGCGACCTCGCCGATGCTGTACGAAGACTTTGTTATCGTCTTCGATTCGCAGCAAGCCAGACAACTGAAGCCCGGGGAGACGGCGGGGGAGAGCAAGATGGTCGCTCTGAACCGGCAGACGGGCCAGATGGTTTGGGAGACGCCGCTGGAGACGACGAACGTCTGCTATGGCACTCCGTGTGTCTATCAACCTGCGGGCGGGGCGGCTCAATTGGTCGACGCCAACACCGGCAACGGCTTGTTCGGACTTGATCCGAAGACGGGCAAAATGCTCTGGAATATGAAAGTCTTCCGCTCGCGTTGCTGCAGCAGTCCGGTGGTAGCGGGAGATCTTGTGCTTGGCAGCGCTGGCAGCGGTGGCGGCGGCAATCACCTGGTCGCCGTGCGACCTGGCGAAGAACCGACCGAAGCCTATCGGGTGGAGCGGGGCGCTCCGTATGTTCCCACTTCGGTGGTCGTTGGCGACATGGCGTTTCTTTGTGGTGACAACGGCGTAGCAACGTGCATCGATGTGAACAGTGGCGAACCGCATTGGACGCGTCGCATCGGCGGGACGATCTCGTCCTCTCCGATCGTGGTCGGCGACAAACTGTTGACGATCGATATGGACGGCAAAGCGACGGTTTTGCGAGCGGGCAAGAATTTTGAGAAGCTTGGCACGGCTGACCTGCATGGCAACGTGCAAGCGACGCCAGCTTACACGCAAGGCTATCTGTTGTTGCGGTCGGAGAACCGGCTGACGGCGATCGGGCCCAAGCGATTGTAGGCCAGCTGGTTCGAGCAGGCTGAATCGAGATGATCGAGTTTTTCGGTTTGCGATGACGAGCGGCGAAGCGGTTGTTGCCGCGTCACCGAATCGGGTGGTTTTAAGCGGTACAACCGTTGAATCGCTATCAACGCGTGCAACACGGCATCTATTTCGGGGCTTCGTAAAGAATGCCCATTTAAAGTTTGCACAACGGAAGTTGGCGCGCCGATATCTCACAAGCCGGACGAAAGGTAGGATGCCTTTCTGACGCGGAAACTGGAACGGATTCGGGTGTGGGGCCCGTCGATGTTCCATCCTTGGGTGATTAAACGCCACGGCGGAACGCAAAAGTTGCGTTCCGCCGTGTTTTTTTTGATCACCAATCGCGTCGTCCGCTCTCCTTCATGGGGGCAAGTTGGCAAATCACCCCGTCTGTTCGGGTGATAACGGTTTCCAGCCGATCAATTTGAAATCATCTGCCGGAAAAACCGCCCACCCCCTTTAACAAAATCGACAATTTGTAGAAGATACCGTTCCCGAAGCTGTCGCGTCTTAAACGTCGCCTCAATGACAGCTTCTGGCAGCCCCTATAGCTCAGTCGGCAGAGCATACGACTTTTAATCGTAGGGTCCTAGGTTCGAGTCCTAGTGGGGGCATTTTGCCTATCTTCACCAGCGTTTTCCGGCTATCGAAGCCTCGAAACGCTGGTTTTTTAATGCGCAGAAGCGGGCGTCATTGGCAAGTCGCATCCTGAAGCAACTGCATTGCGTCTCTTCCATCGGATCGGGATCGTCAGCCCCAAGGCCAAGCAATCAGCATACTCTGGCTGAGGACGCCGCAATCCGACGCCAAAATCGCAGGGCCGCCGGCCTACCGCGTGATTCACGAGCCCAAAAGGGCAGGCAAGTTCCGACATGCAGTGTCTCGAGCATTTGATGCCTGTCCCCAATCGCCGTCCCGTCATTTTTAAGCGTGTCCCCAATCGCCACAAACGGTACTCGCCCAAACCCTTCGACTGCTTGTGCCCCCGCACATCGACTGCTCGGCTCCGATTAACGACGATTAGAGCAGATCAGTGTTCTCGTTTTTGAACCGCTGATCTTCGCTGATCGACGCTAATTCAAAACGGTACTCGCTCAAACCCTTCGACTCCTTATTCCTTCGCACACCGTCTGCTCGGCTCCAATTAGCGACGATTAGAGCGGATCAGTTTTCTGGTTTCTTAAACCACTGATCTTCGCTGATCGACGCTAATTCAAACGGTACTCGCCCAACCTTTCCGACTCCTTATTCCTTCGCACATTGTCTGCTCGAACCCGATTAGCGACGATTAGAGCGGATCAGTGTTCTGTTTTTTGAAACGCTGATCTTCACTGATCGACGCTAATTCAAACGGTACTCGCTCAAACATTTCGACTGCTTGTGCCCTCGCACATCGTCTGCTCGGCTCCGATTAGCGACGATTAGAGCAGATCAGTGTTCTGGTTTCTTAAACCGCTGATCTTCGCTGATCGACGCTAATTCAAAACGGTACTCGCTCAAACATTTCGACTGCTTGTGCCCTCGCACATCGTCTGCTCGGCTCCGATTAGCGACGATTTGTGCAGATCAGTGTTCTGGGTTCTTAAACCACTGAACTCCACCTGATCAATATGAACCGAGCAGTCTCCACTATCGTAGGTGTTTGGGGGGCGTCGGCTATTACCTTGATATTGGGGTAAAAGTCGACAATTTTCAGCCCACGCGCCCTGTCCAATCAGGTTTCGACCTCGGTTGCCTTTTGCCGTGGAATGAAGCACGTCGAGAGGAAAAAATGGGCGAGATGGGGGATGTGCTATTGAGCAGGTACCGCGAGCGGAGGTGACAGTAGCCGGTGGTTTGTCGCAGCAAATACCACCGGAGCCAAACCGCCAGCAAAGCACCGCCGCCAACGGGGACGCACATCGATCTGCGATCCCTTCGGGATCATCGCGCGAGTTTGGGACGCCGAATTCCGGAGGTGCGCTGCTGCGCGATGGCCTCCGGCTACCATCTTGCAACCCTTCCGGGATCGTCGGGCTGAAGGCCTGGCAATTTGATAATTAGCTCGGCGGGTTGTTAGCCCTTCGGAGTGCTGAGGGCGAGACAGCTACTGAGACGTATTGAAGGCAATTACTTGCTATCGTCCCCGAAACGCCTACGCCCTACTTGCCACACGTCGACCGCTGTTTGAATCAATCGTCGATTCGATCGGCGATGATTTTTGCGGTCCTGGGATCGACGTGCAGCTCTCGCTTTTGGCGGTTCTTGAATGCTTCGACTTCCCAATAACGCCGTTCGAAAGAGACCTCATCGATGCCGCTGTAGCCGTCATTTTCGGCGAGCGATTTCAAGACTTCCGACAGCGGCAGCGCATCTTTGGCGGGGTGGTCGTCGGGATCGTCGCGGTGTTGGGATAGAATTTTTCCGGTGAAGCTGTCGACTATCAGCTCATAAGCAACATCGTTCTGGCGGACTTCGACTTCCCAGTTACCATCATCCATCGAGATCTCGCTGAAAGGCTTGTACCCGTCCGCTTCCAATTGTCGAACGATCTCAATCAGAGGCATCCGGCTACCGCCGTTCGACTGGGCGTCGGTAAATTGAATTGGAATCAGTGCCAAGATGCCGGGGATCGCAAACAGAATCAACGCTTTCATTGCTTTCTACTTCAGTGGATGAGGTTGCTTTAAGTCGCAGGGAACCGAATCGCGGAATCGCTGGACAGGTCGATGACCATGTTGCGAATATTAGTCGCGGTAGATAAGTGCACCGTGAATTGAACCTAAAGTTCCCTTCATCACGCGGTTGCCTTGGGGGCGAGATGCCGCAGTGGACTTAGGACACCGGCTTTCGCGACGTTCAAAACCTGGCTCTTTGGCAGCACTCGCTGGGCGCGGGGGATGGGAGCTGGCTGCAGCTTTGCCTCGCGACGCTCTTGATCCACCAGGCGTACGACATCGTGAAGTGTCATCGCCAATGGATCCATCGTGCGAGGATCGCGTGGTGCAGCACACAGGGATTGCAAAAACGAATTCAGGAGACGTCGCATGATTTTTTCCTTCGGGAGCGAACCAGATTCGAACTGAGGTCGTGCGTCAGTTCGCGGCATCGGCAACATGTCGATGTCTGAAGGAAGTATCGCCAGGCGGCCTAAGACGACGATGAACTGAATATGAATTCGAGTTTAGGTGGGCGCAACTTTTGTTTTGCAACCGAGGAGATCGTGGCGGGGGCAGCAAATACCGGTTGGGCGTGTGCTCAATCGGTGCCTAAACCGGATGAGTCGACGACTCGCGATTCAAATCGATCGGTAGACGCACCGTAAAGCAGCTGCCATGGCCAAGTGTACTCTCCACCTGCAACGTACCGCCAAGTGTCGTGGCGATACGGCTGGCAATCGCCAATCCGAGACCGTTACCAGAGATCCCTTTGCTTCGCGCGTCGCTGGAGCGAAAGAAGGGATCAAACAGATGTTGCTGATCCGATTCGGAGATCCCACAACCAGCGTCGGTGACACGAAGGACCACATGATTTGCGTCGTTACTTGCCTGCACTTCGATCGGGCTTCCGGGCGAGCTGTACTTTATCGCGTTGGATACGAGGTTCTCGACGATCCGCGCCAACAGCGTCGACGTCGCTCTCACCGAGACCGACTGTTCTACGCGATTCTCCAGGCGTAGATCCGCAGCGCGCGGCAAGCTGCTCCAGCTTGAGGCATACTCGTTCAACCAGGTCGTAAACTCGATCGGCTGCATCGTTGGCGAGTTGGTGTCCCCGTCACTGCGAGCGAGATACAACAAGGCTTCAACGATTTCCTGAAGCGAAAGCGTCTTGGTGCGCAGCAGTTCGAGTGTCGACTTATATTCGTCGACCGATCGGGGGCGCCGCAGCGTGACGTCGATCTGTCCAAGCAAGACGGTGATGGGAGACCGTAGTTCGTGAGCGGCATCTCCCGCAAAGCGACTTTGCTGCTCAAAGGCTGCCTGCTGGCGGTCGAGCAAATGGTTGAAGGTCGTCCCCAGCTCCGAGAGCTCGTCCCCAGTATCTTGCACGATCAGACGCGTCTGGAAATCGGAGCCCGCGATCGACTGAGCTTGATCCGCCATCGCGGAAACGGGGCGGAGTGCATGTCGGACGATCCAACGCCCCAGTCCCGCGGCGACGCACCAAGCGGCCAGTGGCAGCAGTGTTACCAGCAGCGTCAACCGCGAAACGATGGCATCGCGTTTGCCTGTCGAACGACCGACCACTACCATCAACTCGTCAAACTCATCCAGTTCTCGGTTCAGGGCAAGAGGATGAGGGGCGGTCAAGCGATGATACAGAACCCGCTGTTGGCGTTTTGGTTCGATCTGGGCCAGCATCGCGCCGTTGGATGCATTGCCAGCGGCCAACTGTAGCGCCAGCGATGTCATCGCGCGATCCGCATTGCGAGACTTTTCGACAACGCGATTCTTGTCACCGATGACGATCCAGTGGACTTCGCCAAATTCGTCGAGCGAACCGAAGGAGACCGAATGTTCCAAAGGTTGCCATTTGACCTCCGTATCCTCGATCTCCGCGACGGCGACAAATGAGTTGAGTACCCCTTGCAGTTCGCCTTCGAATTGCGACTCGATTTGCCGCCGCGATACGGAATAAAAGACCAGCGAATAGATCGCCAAAGCAATCGCAAGCGTCACGAGAAAATAGGCGGAAACGCGTGTCGTCAGCTTCATCCGTGACCCGCGTCTTGCGATTCCAGGATATAGCCTTGGCCACGGCGTGTTTGGATGACGCGTGGGCCCAGCGTTTCCAGTTTGCGTCGTAGGTCTTTGATATGGACCTCGAGGGTGTTCGAAAGACCGTCAAAGTTTTCGTCCCAAACCGTTTCGTAAATCCGCGTGCGCGAAAGTACCCGTCCTGGATGTCGCAAGAACATCGACAGCAACGAAAACTCTTTGGCGGTCAGATCGAGCGGCACCTCGGCGCGCGTGGCGCGTTGCTGAGCTAGATCGATGCGAATGTCGCGGTACTCGAGATAGACGCTGTCGGATTGGCTGGGCCTTCGCAACAATGCTCTAACGCGCGCCAGAAGTTCCTCAAACGCAAACGGTTTCGTCAGGTAATCATCCGCCCCGGCGTCCAACCCCGTAACTCGCTCGTTTACCCCATCGCGAGCTGTCAAAAACAGTACGGGTGTTGTCCGGTTCTTCTGGCGGAAACGCTGGAGGATTTGAATGCCGTCTTCACCAGGCAACCACCAATCGAGGATGACAAGATCCCAAGTTTCCGACTGCAATCGCAGCCAAGCGTGCCGTCCCTCTTGAGCCAACTCCGCCGTATACCCCTCTTCATTCAGACCGCGGACCAGGAAATCCGATATCCCGGGATCATCTTCAACGACTAGGATACGAACACTCATTCAAACGATTCTCGGCGGAGGCGGCTAACGATTGGAAGCGGGCGGCACCTGCATTATGGCTAGCCCGAGTGAACCGCCAATGAGCCGTCGATAAAAAATTCTTTATGTTGAGCGACTTGGATGGAGACGTTGTTTCCGTTCCGAACGAACCCCGGGAGCAATCAATTTCCGCTCATCGTTGCCTGAAGGTTTCGCCTGGCCTCCGGACGACGACGCTCGCATCGGATCTCCAATTGCGTGCGAGTCCATCCGACCAAACACGCTCCCAGTATTATCGTAGCAGTCACCACAGCGGAAATATGTACGATCGTAACAAGACTGTCCATCATCTTTCTCCAGCAAAGTTGAAAAGCATCAAAACCTATGCAAGGAGTATCGCACCGCGCGTTAATGGCTGGTTGAGCCCGTTCTAAAGATTGGTTTATCCTCGAGAAAAACTATCACCTCGACGTTTAAAGCGTATGCGTTAAGATGCCGGTCCTGGAAACTATCGCGCAGTAGATCCGCCGCTGTTACCGCAGATCGGGAGGTCAATTTGGTACAGGCATCGTTTCTGAGGCTGCAGATTGGCATCATGTTTCGGGTTTGCTTTGTTCTCGGGAAACAAACGCATGCGCGCGCTCCCGAGTGACGCTCAGCGACGGAAGAGAGTTGGCAAAAACAACAATCGCCGCGCAATGCGACTTAAGAATTGATTTCCTGGCTTGCAGCCCCGAATACGTTAACTCAGTCTATTGGAAGAACCATCGATGACGACTCTTGTGGTTGGAGCAAGCGGAGCAACCGGTAAACTTCTCGTCGAACAATTGTTGCATCGAGGGGAGCGCGTACGAGCAGTCGTGCGGTCGTGCGACAAAATCCCAGCGACGCTCTTAGAGCATCCACTGCTGTCGGTAGTCGAAGCAAGTATCGCCGATGCAACGGACGGCGAAATTGCCCAGTACGTCGACGGTTGCGACGCAATCGCCTCCTGCCTCGGACACAATCTGACACTCAAGGGCGTCTTTGGCCACCCGCGGCGTCTGGTAACTCAAGCGGTGCAGCGATTGTGTCACGCCGCCAGCAAAAACGGGTCCGACAAACCGGTCAAATTTGTTCTTATGAACACCGCGGGCAATTGCAACCGCGATCTTAACGAATCCATTTCATTTGCTGAGCAGTGCGTGATGGCGCTGCTGCGACGGGCTGTGCCTCCCCATCGCGACAACGAATTGGCCGCCGAGCATCTCCGCACGGCGATCGGTCAAAACAACGCATCGCTGCAATGGTCGGTCGTTCGCCCCGATACGCTCATCAACGAAGCCGAGGTTTCCGAATACCAACCGCACGTTTCGCCAACGCGTAGCGCCATCTTCAACGCCGGTAAAACCAGCCGCATCAATGTGGCTCACTTTATGGCGGAACTGATATCGGATCAAGCGACATGGAATCGATGGAAAGGGGAGATGCCCGTCATCTACAATCAGCAATAACGCCCCACGACATGCGAACGCAGGGAGCCTGGCATTCCAAAGTCATTAGGGGTTCGCAATTTCCCCACGGTCCATTTGCAGCGGCAGAAATGCTAGCAGTTACGGGAATGGCAAACCGAGCGGGATGCATCTCCGCTCATCGGATGCCATATACTTTGGATTCTTGAGACTTGCCATTCGAACTCGTGATCAAAAGCTTGCCAGATGAATATCCCATCGATACTCGCGCGTCCGATCCAGCCCACTCCATGTCAGCGGACGTATTGGGTTTTAGATGGTCTATTTTTGGCCGGCGCCTATCCAGGGCGTCCCGAAGCCAGCCAACACCAACAGCGGCTTCAGTCTCTGTTCGGTGCAGGGATGCGTACCTTCATCAATCTGCAGGAGGAAGGGGAAACGAACAATGCCGGCAAACCATTTGTTCGCTACGACGATGGGTTGCGAGAACTCGTCGGCGATCAATTTGCTCATCTGCGGTTCCCGATTCCCGACGGTGGCACCACTTCGGTCGACCGCATGCGTTCGATCCTCGATGCGATCGACCTGTCGCTCGCTGCCGATCGTCCCGTCTACGTTCATTGTTTCGGAGGGATGGGACGGACCGGAACGACTGTCTGTTGTTAGCTTCTGCGTCATGGCCTTGCGGCGCCTGAGCACGTTCTCGAATTGTTGACCCAACTTCGACAAGCCGACGTCCAGCGGGCAAGCTGGAAAGCTCCTGAAAATGCCAGCCAAGAAGCGTTTGTCTTATCATGGACCGGGTGAGTCCGCGATCGGCGGACGAAGCGATGATTATTCAATTGATTCTCTAACAATGCCTCACGGACCGCAGCCAATGTCCAATCGCTTTCCGACCGTCGTGATTCTGATCACAGCCGCTGCCTTCGTGGGCTTCGCGATTTGGTTGACCGTGATGCCCAACGCGTTGCTAGAAGGCTTTGGAATCACAGAGCGAACGCCGCAGATGGCGACCGAAATACGAGCTTTCTACGGCGGGATCGAGTTTGGCATCGGCGCGGTAATGTTTTTGCTGTGGCGCCGCGGCGATTTGTTTGCTGCGCTGTTGATCGGTGGCTTGCCGCTTGCCGGATCGGCAACCGGGCGTTGCATTGGCATGATGGCAGACGGATTCTTCGGCTTGCACGCGGGGTTTGCCGTTATGGAAGCCATCGCGGCGGTGCTTTGTTTTGTCGGATGTGCGATGGTGTCGCGAGGAAATAGCGATGGATGAATGGGATCTCCGGCGGGACGGATTTTGCATGTTGCGTCAGGCGGTTTGCCAGGCGTCGATCGCACGCTTGCTGACCGTCTGCGGGACAGCGTTTGAGGACGAAACGAAGAGTGTGCGAGCCCGCTCCAGTCGTGGCCATGTCTACGCGGCGCGGAACCTGATCGACTCGATCCCCGAGGTGACAACCGTTTGGCAATGCGAAGTGTTGCTGTCGTTTCTACGCCAGCAACTGGGAGCTGAATTCGGTCTCGTCCGGGCGTTGTTCTTCGACAAACCGCCCGATCGAACTTGGGGACTGGCGTGGCATAAAGATATGTCGATCGCTGTCAAAGAGAACACGATCACTTCGGCATCCTTCTCGCGGCCGACAGTCAAGGCGGGTGTGCCTCATGTGATCGCTTGCGATGACGTTCTGAAACAGCTGTTGACGCTTCGGATTCATCTGGACGAAGTAACCGCCGAAAATGGACCGCTGCGCGTCATCCCCGGCTCGCACCGGTCGAGCGACACAAACGGCGAATCGATCGAAACCGCGGTCGACATCCACGCTGCGGCCGGCGATGTCTTGGCGATGCGGCCGTTGATCTGTCACAGCAGCGGTGCCTCCACACCCGGCACACGGCGCCATCGGCGGATTTTGCATCTGGAATTCGCTCCCTCGCCGTCGCTGCTCGATCGAATGGAGTGGCATGATTTTGTCGCTCCTGACGCTGAAGGCAGCAATCGCTACGAGTAATTGGTAACGGCATTGTTCGCTACGCTGCGGTTGAGGAATGGTGAAGTCGCTCTCGATTCGGAGCGACTTCACGATCGGTTCTGCAGAATCAACGTTCGTACGAAAGCAAGAACTTCGACCGCTCCTCGGCGAACTTGCGCAGCGACATCGGTTGGTCCGCTTTGGGGGCGTCGCTGGTTGTTGCGTTCTGGAACGCTTCGTAGGGTGAGAGCTTCCGCGTGTCGGCTTTGACCAACGGATCGATGAGATTTCGATACTCTTCAACCATCGGCCCCAGTTGATCCCAAGCGACCGAATCTGCGGCGATCTCACGCACGTATTGCATGTAACGCGTTCGCAGTTCGGGGACCGCTAGCAGTCGGCTGCGCAGTGGCATCCGATCGCTGTCGAGTCCGATCAAGGGATTGGTGTCGACACCACCGCCGCGCGGTCCACGTCCTCCAGGTCCACGTCCCATACCTCCACCGGGCCCGCCAAAGCCACCGGGACCGCCGGGGCCACCAAAACCTTCAGGTCCGCCGGGGCCTGCAAAACCGTCGGGCCCTCCAAATCCACCACGCCCCTCGGGGCCTCCGCGGCGGCCGGGCTCAAATTCGCGACCGGGACCAAATTCTGGAGGTCCACCGCGGCCGAACTGCTCGCCGCGTCCTGGTCCGCGTCCGGGGCCGTCGCGACCGTCACGTCCCGGTCGTGGACCGCCGTGCCCCGCCAATCCGAACCCTTCGTTCATGTCGTGCGGGATGATGTGGAATTTCCCATCCTTGCCGCGGAACAGGTTGTAATCGCTGGCGCGCGTCCAGTATCCGTCGCCGTTGAGGAGCACGACGTCCAGAGCCAGGAATTTTAGCGTCTCATCGATGTCGAGGATCGGTTCCAGTGCGGCGACCAATTGTTCCGGCGGCGTTTCGTTCAGCGTCTTGCACAATTCGATCAGCGCCTGCCATTCCTTCTCGCCATCGTTGGACTTCATCTCGAACCGCGCCTTGTACTCGGCCAAGTCGTCTCCCAGGTAACGCAACCCGCCATCGGCGCCTGGGTTGCCGGGAACCTTCCAGCGGGTTCCCTTCGACCCGTCGTAGTTCTCCTTCAGAAACGTCTTGTCGAACTGTTGCACGCTGTTGTACAGCCCCCAGCTCTCCCCATTAACGACCACGTGGACAAAGTTCGCTTTGGGCGCCGGAATGTATTTGCGAACTATCTGCGAGTAGACAACGCTACTCATCATCGAAGGATCGCCGTGACAGTTGAGCAAATTCAACGTCTTGTAGCCGCCGATTCGCTGGTCCTCGTCGATCGTATCCAATGAAACGTTGAACGAACGCTTGGATCCACGCGGAACATGCCCGAACGAAGAGGCACCTCGAAAGTGTACGCCGACACCTTCGTATGTCTTCCCGTCGACGATCATCGTCGCAGGAACGTCGACATCGGTGCCGTGGAATTCTTCTAGCTCCGTTTCCCACTCGTCGTTTTCAAATTCCAGGAAGACCGTTCGCAGGACGCTGGGATCGTAGAGCGGCTTGTCGGGATAGACGGCGACATCGGCAACCTCCACCTTCGTACCTGGGGTTCCCGGTTCGGATTGCCCACCGGGACCGCGACCTCTGCCCCCCGGGCCTCCAGGACCACCACGGCCTCGTCGCTCGCCTTCCGTCGCGGCATCCGACGCAATCGCTTTGCGAGCGACTTGGCGTTCATCGGCGTTAAGCCATCCGTTGCCGTCGACATCGTATTGCTTCACAATCTTTCGCTCTTCGCGGTTGGGGCCTCCAGGCCCGCCGGGACCGCCTGGTCCAAAGCCAAACATGCCGGGGCGTTGGGCGTAGACGATGCCGGCGGCAATCGCTCCCAACGGGACCAGAAACAGTAGCGAACGAACGTTTTTTTTCATGTTGGCACCTGTGGTGTTCATTGGTTGAAGAGTGATGGGAAGCTAATTAGCGAGCCGGGCGAAGATCGACACTCTGGACTCCTTCGAGAAGGTTCAGGCGGTTGAGGACTTCGACCGGATCGATGTCGGGACGGAGGCGAACTCGGTACTGCAGATCGAGCGACGCTCCCTGTTTGCTTGTCGATCCGGAGGTGAACTCGACCTTGCTCATCAGGGCGTCAAAGACCTCGTGGAACAACAGTTGTGGATCGCGTCCGACCGCCAACCGAATCTCGAGCCTGGTGTCCTGGGGCGTGACTGGACCGCTATTGCCACCGCGGGGGCGGACCAAAGCTGCGGCCAATCCCATCACGCTGATACCTACTAACGCGACAGTGATCTGATCGGCGCCGACAGCCATCCCTACCAGGACTGCAAAGATCACAAACGTGATGTCGTACGTATCGTCGACGACGGTGCGGAAGCGGACGATCGACAGAGCCCCAACCAGTCCGAAGGCCCACGCGACGTTCTGCCCGATCACCAGTGGCAGCATCGCACACAGGATCGATAGCAGCACCAAAGTCGGCGGGAAGGTCGGCAGGAACTTTTCTCGCGGCCGGACGGCCCAGTAGATCGCGGCGATCGCGCATCCGCACAGGAAGGCGGTCCCCAGACGCAACGCCATCTGCAATGCACTGCTATCGTTTGGCGTGCCAAGCAATTGGGAGGGATCGACCGATAGGGTTAGCCAAGTTGGCATTGGATGGTTTCCTTGTTGAGTGTGCCGACTTGGTTTGGGGATGCAACGGAATTCGCTTCGGTTGACGCGAGCCGCTGTTGGGCCAGCGTCATCAAGGTCGTCGGTTGAACCGGCAACAACTGGAATTTATAAAGCAGTCGCTTAAAACGCAGCGGCAGCGCGTCGGCGAATTTCATCCGCAAGAAGTTTGATTGAAGCGAAACAAAGCCGGCGTCTTGGTCGCTGTTGGCGAGCGTGTCGTAGGATGTTGGCGTTTTAAGACGGATGTTTCGATCCAAAGTCAATCGGCAGTTGTCGGATGCTTCAGGGAACAAGACGGTACGCTCGAAGCCAACGTTCAAGCACGCACTCAATTGCTTTTTGACAATTTCTTTGTGGAACCATTTGCCGGGCCACTTTTTGTCGACGTTCACCGAATCGAGCCGCGGCAAGTCGTTGGCATCGACGTGCGTTTGGCGAAGCGAGGCGAGATCATCCTTCCAACGCTTGCACTCCAATGCGACTGCTCCGCAACAGCCAAAACGTCGGATGCGGTACTGTCGCGATTTAGATGATGGTCTCTTCGAAGGCTTGCCGACGTAATAGCGATCCTCGAGGCAATCGACTGTCGAAAGCGGACCGCCGTCGCGGCGAACCGCTGTCAGTACGGCTTCGACCACGGCATCGGTCAAGAGAAACGTGTATTCCGAACGGGGGCTGTATTTCAAACGAATGACTCGCAATGACGAACGCGGTTGAAGCGGCGGTGACGGATCACCCTTTCAACATGTAGTGCGTATCGAATTGCGGCAGTGGGCCAAGGAATCGAAGAAATCGATTGAATTAGTCGGCGAGCCCAAGCGATCTGCGGCCGCGTTGCTGAAACGCCTCGAATTGAGGATCGATCTCGGGCGTTGCACCGGTCAGCATTTCCGTCGCCTCGCGATGCAGGATCACCATTTCGACGAAGTCGATCCACGGACCGGTGTTGCCCGATCGATCGACCACGTTGCCGGTCATCGTTCGCAACGCATCGTCGGCCAACGCGAGTTCGGTTTCGGCTTGTGCGTCGTCACCCAACTGGTGATACGCCATCGCGCGCAGCGAATGGACCATCGTGCCGCTGGGGCCCCGCGAATGCGACGCCAGCTCCAACCAACGCAACGCCTGCCTTGGCTGGCCGGCGCGCAATCTTGCCCAACCCGCGATGTATTGAAGGACGCTACGCGGAGCAAACATCGGCCTCCCTGGACCGTCATCGGGACCGCGAGGCCCGCCAGGTCGCGGGCCGTCGCGCTGGGGACCATCGGGGCGTCGGCCGCCAGGTTCCGGAGGACCGAAGCCGGGGCCGCCAAAACCGTTCGCTTCCGATTCGTCCAGTAGCGTTTCGCTATCGTCAGCCAAACGCTTCGCATCGGTTGCATTAAGCGGATCGATCAAGCACGATCGCAGCGTATTAAACGTCAGCGGTCGCGTATCGTCTGCCGCCTGCTTCATCAATCGCGAATAGATTTCACGGTAGTCATCCGAGCGGCCGGTCACATAAAAGAGTGCGGCGGCCCCTTCCCACTGCCGGCTGGCAAGAGGAGCTTCCAACCGCATCGCTTTGGAGAAATCTTCGGCTGCTTCGTCCCATAAACTCAACCGAGCTCGCATCATCGCGCGTTGGAACCAAACCAGATAGTAGTTCGGAATCAGGTCGACCGCTTCGTTGAACTTCGCGTTCGCGGCCGCAAACTCTTCCGCGTTTTCGTTGGCAATCGCCTCGCTGACCAACTGATTGGCGTTCTTCAGATTGTCGGCGAACTGTTCGACTTCTTTGCGTGCTTCGATGGCGTCGCGAAGTGCCGATTCCTTTTCGTCCCGTTCGGCAACGGCTCGTGACGCTTGGTACAAACTGCCCGCCGTCCCCAACAACAGGGCGGTGGCGACGAGGGTAGCGGTCAGCAAGGCGGCCCGATTCCGCGCGGCGAACTTGCGCAGCCGATACGCTTTCGACGGCGGCCGAGCTTCGATCGGCACCGATTCGAGAAACCGCCGTAAGTCATCGCTCATCGCCGACGAAGATTCGTAGCGGCGAGTGCGATCCTTCTCGACAGCTTTCATTACGATCCAGTCCAAGTCGGTTGGGATCGCTTCACGCTGTTTCGCCACCGTCAGTTCGACGTGCGTTCGAGGTTGGACGGTGGTGTTGGTGTCGGCCGCTTTAATCGTTGTCAGTCGGATGCTCGGCCGCGGCGGCTGTTCTTCGCGAATGATTCGCCGCATCTCATCGTATCCCGCCGTTTCCAGGCGGTTCCGATCGAATGGCGTCGTCCCCGTCAGAAGTTCATACAACAGCACACCCAGCGAATAGATGTCGCTGCGTGTATCGACGTCCAAACCGCTCATCGCCGCCTGTTCGGGGCTCATGTACAGCGGCGTACCGATCATCGCGTAGAACTGCGTATAGATCGTCTGGTCGGTCAGGTTTTGGCCGATCGCTTTGGCGACGCCGAAATCGATCACCTTCACCACCGGCTTGTCGTCGTGCATCGTGACCATCACGTTGGACGGCTTTATGTCGCGGTGGATGACTCCCTTTTGGTGCGCGTGCTGGGTGGCGGCACAGACGTCGCGAAACAGTTCCAATCGCTGCCGCAGCGGCATCGCATGTTGGTCGCAGAACTTCGTGATCGGCAGCCCTTTGACAAGTTCCATCACAAAGTAGGGACGGGCGTCGTCGGTCACTCCCGCGTCGAAGACCCTTGCGATATTGGGATGGTCCATGATCGCTACGGCTTGCCGTTCGGCGTCGAACCGAGCCAGGATCTGCTGGGACGCCATCCCCGGTTTGATGATCTTCAGGGCGACCTTGCGGCGGACCGGCTTTTCTTGCTGAGCGACAAAGACGAGGCCAAATCCTCCTTCGCCGATCTGTTCCATCAAGCGGTAGGGACCGATCGTCGCCCCGATGTGGCTGGAGCTTTGAACGGCGGGGGCGTCGAGTGTTTCGTCCATCTGCACAGGCGAAAGAGGCGGACGATCCAAGGCGTTGCCGGGACGATCATGCGCCGCCAGCAACGCTTCGACCTCGGACCGCAGCTGCGCATCGTCGCCGCACGCGTCGCGCAGGTAGGCGGCTCGCTGATCGGGTTCCTCGCGATCGAGCGCTTCCAGGAAGATCGTTTGTTGACTGGGATTGGGCATAACTTGTATTGCGTCAAACCCGATCGCAAAGGGACAGAAAATCCCCGCAAATCTTCGCGTTGTTATTCGCCGTCCATTTGATTGCGAAGCCAAGCTCGGGCGTAGGTCCAGTTTCGCTTGACGGTCCGCGACGAAACGCCTAGCACGACGGCGGTTTCGTCGATCGTCATCCCCGTGAAATAACGCAGCTCGACCAACTTGGCCAACCGAGCATCGTGATCCTGCAGCTTGATCAATGCTTCGTTGAGAGCCAGCAGCGTCTCGTCGTCCTGAGGGCAAACCGCGGCGTCGTTCTCGCCAAGGTCCGCCCGCACCATCCCGCCACCACGTTTCTCCGCGTTCCGTCGGCGAGCGCTTTCGATAAGGATCCGCCGCATCGATTCTGCAGCGGCGGCAAAGAAGTGTTCCCGGCCATTCCATTTCTGCCGGTCGGTTCCGCCGACTAGCCGCATGAACGCTTCGTGGACCAGGGCTGTCGGTTGCAGCGTGTGCCCCGCCTTCTCGCGAGTCATCCGGCTGGCAGCCAAGCGACGCAGTTCCTGATAGACGATCGGCAACAACTGCTCCGCAGCCTGCTGATCCCCGTTGTCGATCGCTTCGAGAATGTTCGTGACGTCGCTGTTCATTCCTCCATCGTAACCGATCGCAAAAGATCGCCATACGTTGGCAGGGGCTGGAACGACGCGATTCCGCCGACGGTACCAAGCATTGTGCAAGTCGTACCGCATGTCCTGCCAGCGTGGGCGGGCCGAGGCAGCCGTAGCTGATGCTGCCCCCACAGCATGGAGGCAGCGGCAACAATTGATTCGCTATTTCAGCCAGTCGGGGACGGAATCATCGGCTCGCCATTTTTCGATCCGCCGATCCAAAGCGTCCCCTTTCCAGGTGTCGCTGCCGGCGGGGAGTTTGTCTTCCTTGGGAATCCAGCGGCGGTGCTGGTCGATGATCTCCGCGAAGCCTTCTTTTCCGATCAGGTTCGTCCGTTCGGCGGCATCGCTGAGATGATCGTAAAGTTCTTCGCTGCCGTCACGATAACGGATGTACCGCCAGTCGTCGCTGCGAACCGCGTAGTTCCCGTAATACCAATTGATGAGAACGGGGTTCTCTCGCGTTTGACTCGGATCGCGAATCAACGGCAGCAGGCTCTCTCCGTCCAACGCCGTCGCAGCGGGCAGTCCACAGACGTCGACAAGCGTCGGGTAGAGATCCAACAGACTGACCGCTTCGGCGGATTGTGTCGCAGGTTTCGAGACGCCGGGAACTTTGAAGGCCAGCGGCACACGAGTCGCCTCTTCCCATAGAGCTTGCTTTCGCCAGTGTTTCTTTTCGCCGAGATGTTGGCCGTGGTCGGACCACAACACAACGATCGTGTTGTCGGCATACGGGCTATTCGCCAACGCATCCAACACCTTGCCCGCTTGGGCGTCGACAAACGACACGCAGGCTAAATATCCGTAAACCAATTCGCGCCAATAGGTGTCGCTTAGGTTCACAACCGCGTGGTGATCTCCCGAACGCAGCGTCCCGAAGGCGATCGATTTGCCCATCATCGGGATGTCCGCCATCTCATCGTCGGGAACGTCCGGGACGACGATCTCGTCGAGATCGTACAGATCGAAGAACTCTTTGGGAGCCGTGTAGGGAACGTGGGGGCGAACAAACCCAACCGCCATGAAGAAGGGCTTGTCGTGCTTTTGCTGCAATTGGTCGACGGCCCACTCGGCGATCAGTTCGTCGTACATCTTCCCACCGGGCATGTCATCGCGATCCAAGGCTCCGTAGCAAAGGGAGTTACCGTCGGCATACTTCTTGCCGTAACGATCGATGATCTGGCTGCCGTTTTTTGGAAAGGGATAAAACTTCGTTCCGCCGTACCCCTCGCCGCGAGCTCGCAATTTCTTGGAGATCTTGTAGTTTGGGCCGGTGACGTTCCAAAAGTCATCGGTCCGCTCGCGGTAATCCGAGACGCCTTGATGAAACACCTTGCCGACCGCAAGCGTCTCATAGCCGTTGTCCTTAAAATGCTGCGGTAGCATCTTGTGTTGCCCCATCACCTGGTCGTAAGTCCGACGCATGGCCGCTGTGGAGCTATACCAACCGGTTGTACTGGGGTGCAGACCACTCAAAACCGAATTTCGTGAAGCTGTACAGACGGGCTGGGAACAATGCGCATTGGTGAACAGGATCCCCTGCTCGCATAACTTGTCCAGGTTGGGCGTCTTCGCTTGCACGTTGCCTCCCATCGCTCCGGTCCAATCGTTCAAATCATCGATCGATATGAACAACACGTTGGGCGGTGAGGCGGAGTCCGCTGCGGTTGCCACCGTGCTCGCGAGCGTTGAAAACAAAAGAGCAGCCAGAATCAGAACGATGCGCATCAGAAAAATCCTTGCGTGCAGACCCGCTGGGCGGGAAGATAAGTGGCAACAAAGAGGTCCTAACGTGGACTAGGGCACCGTAGTCTACAGCGTCCAGGCTTTCTGTGCACGCCCACGATCGGCACAGTGCAGGGCTATTTTGTGTTCAAACTGGATCGTCCTTGGAAATCGAAACGCGACGTGTCAGCAAGCGATCGGCACTCTCACTCGCTCACCCGTCGGGTTACAAAAAGTGTACAGACTCGAAGGCGTTCGCAGCGGCCGGCCGACGGTTGTTCGCCTCGTTCTGACAGCATCCGTGGTACGATGTCGTGCCCCAAATACGAGATTCACCGCACCGTTGCCGACCGCGACGGTGCCGCAGCATTCTGGAGTCACCCCAATGAACTATCTACTGACTTGTTGTGCCACGATCGCGTTGACGCTAGCGGTGTCGCCGGTTCACGCAGAAGTGGTCCCGACACCCAAAGGGATCGTCTTTGTGCTGGTCGATGACATCGGGTACGGCGATATCGACGTGCTGTATCCAAGCGATCTCGAGACGCCGAACATCGACTCACTGTACAAGGAGAGTCTTCGGCTGACCGATTTTCATGTCGGCAGCACCTGCGCCCCGTCACGTGCTTCGATCATGACCGGCCGCGCGATCAATGCCGGTGGTGTCTGGCATACGATCGCCGGACGCGAACTGCTGCGCGAGAACGAACAGACGATGGCCGAGGTCTTTCGAGCCAACGGCTGGGCGACGGCGATCTTCGGAAAGTGGCATCTCGGCGACGGCTATCCCTATTCGCCGCGGTTCCGCGGGTTTGACCTCGCGGTGGTCCATGGTGGTGGCGGCGTCGGCCAGGGGCCCGACTATTGGATGAACGACTACTACAGCGACGTCGACTTCGATGGCAATCCAACCGCGGCCGACGTCTATTGGGAGAACGGTCAGACGTTTGAAGCCGACAAATTTTGCACCGACCTTTGGTTCGATCGCTCAAAGGAATTCATCAAACAGTCGGTTGCTGACGGCAAGCCGTTCTTCTGCTACCTGCCGACCAACGCGGCCCACGGACCTTTCAACGCCCCTCATGGCTTCAAGAAAGGATTCGATGGCCTGATCGAAAACGTCGACGAAAATATGGGCCAACTGGACGAGTTCCTCGCCGCCGAAGGGATCCAGGACGACGTGCTGGTGATCTTCAGTACCGACAACGGAACCACGGGGCGGCGACTGGGCGGCCTGCGCGACCGCAAGGGGAGCCACTACGACGGAGGGCATAACGTGCCGTGCTTTTGGCGGTGGAAGAACGGCGGCATCGGCGGTTCGCCCGAAGCGGCTCACGATGTGGCGTCGTTGACCGCCGGAATGGATCTGTTGCCAACCTTCATGGATCTATGGGGATTGAAGCGTCCCGACGGTGGGCTGCCTCTGCACGGCATCAGCCTCAAGGAGATGCTGCTCGGCGACGACTACATGCCGCAACAACGGACGCTGATCATCGACACGCAGCGTGAAGCCGACCTGATGAAGTGGCGGCGGGCGTGCGTTTTGCGCGATGAAGTTCAGGACGGCAAGATCACGCACAAGTGGCGGCTCATCCAAAGCAAACCGACTTCGAAACAGGAGCTGTACGACTTCCTTGTCGACCGCGACACCAACGACAACATCATCGCGGGTCACGATTCCACTGTCGCTTCATTGGTGGAAAGCTACGACGCTTGGTGGGATGACATTTCCGCAGGGTGGGAAGCGTTCCCGCCGTTTGTCGTCGACGATCGTAGGGAACCGGAATTGACGCTGTATGCGCACAGTTGGATCGGCAAGTCGATGACGCCGTGGAACCAGAGTCACATCCTGCAAGGTGTCGTCGGAACAGGCACTCATTCGATCCGTTTTGATTCCGCCGGTCGCTACCAAATTGAGCTTCGCCGCTGGCCCCGCGAAGACGGCGGTGCGATCGCCGGTAAAAGCTCCACCGGGGCAGGAAAGGTGATTGCGGCAACAAAGGCTCGCGTCGCACTCGCAGGTGTTGGCGAAGCGACCAAAGCAATCAAGCCGCAAGATGATGCTGTTGTCTTCGAGATGGAGGTCCCAGCCGGAGAAGCGACTACGCTGACGACCGCGCTGTTGGACGGCGACGACAAGGTTCTCAACGGAGCCTTTTACGTTTACATAAGAAAGGCATCCGACGGTAGCGGCAAAGAGTAGCCAGTTCGATGTGACACTCGTTTAACCGCAATACAGTTCAACGAAACGTTGTGGACGAGGCTACGAGTCCTCTTGCATGCATCAGACCAAATCGCTGGGACTCGTAACCTCCTGTCGATTACCCACAAGTCATTGGTCTGGTCCGAAGGCTTGCCAGCAGAGGGCGAAGTCGAGCATTCGCCGCGTGCCTCGCCAGATCACTTCGGCTCCCGGCGGACCGTCGCCTTCGCGGTGATTGTAGCCGCCAAGGGTCGCAAGGACCGGGATGAATTGTGACAGCTCAGGAGCTTGCTTTGGGGGAGCCGTCTTTTTCACCACTTTCCAGACCGACTTCCATTCCGCTTCGCTGAAGACGACATCACAGGGAAGCTCTGGACACTCGCGGCCTAAGAAGGTCACAAACATGATCCGCCATGCGATCACTTTGTAAAACATCAACGCGCGGATCAGTCGGTCTCTCGCTTCGAGTTGAATCTCTTCGACCCGGCAGCCAGTTTTGAAAACTCGAAAGAATACTTCGATTGGCCAACGAGCCACATACAAATCCACAATCCGCAGCGTCTGGGAAATCGTGTCGACCGGCAGAGAACTCAGTAACAGCCAGTCGACTTCGGTTCCGTCGCCTGGGCCATCGATCTCGCTCACCCAAACGACACTGATCTCGACCGGCGGCATCGAAGACTGCTTGTTGTGTGGCGCACGAAGAGTCATCCGCTTCGCTCGAATTTCTAACTTCGCAGTGCGTGCTTCACGGCCGGGGTGTTGTTTGTTTCCTGATCCTTTGGTTCGCTCGGGCGTTTGGGGAAGCTGGACTTCGCGGTAAGCGACCGGCTGGGCGGATGCGATTTCGGCACGCATTTTCTTATAAGCCGCAGGCCCGCCATCGGGGTCTTTCTCCGGCAACGAGCGTTTTCGCTGCGAGCGAATGACGAACTGAGCCGGTGTTTCATGCTGATCGGCTTCGACGAAAATGTCGTAGATGTCTCCTTCGCGATCGGCCAGCGAAACGATCTGAGTTTCAGGACATTTTCCGGCGATCTCGCAGGCCTTGCGGTAACCATCGAGCCATCGTTGCCCTTCGCCGGTGTGTAGGGGTTGGCCTTCTCGCTTCTTGCTGGTGCCGAGCGCTTCTTTGTCGCGATCGTAGAACTTAACACCGACCACCCCGAGACAAAGTTTCTCCGGCGTGAAGGCGATGTGGGAATGATCGTAAAGTCCACGGCGGCCTAAGCGATCGAGATTGCGGACGCCTTCGGGCGGATGCGCGGTGTAGTCCAGTTCGGTGGTATCTTGTGCGATGCAAACGGTGTCTTGGGCTTTGATTCGTTGGAGTGTCTTTTCAGCGTGAGCCCCGAGAATGGCTTCGGGATCGACGTTGGGGTTATCCAATAGACGGTAGGCGGCTTTGGTTTCGTCCCAGCCACTGCAAGCTTCGTTGATACTGGCCGAAGGGTTGGCCGCCAGCGAGGCGAGCAACGCTTCGGCTCGATCGTTGAGACGTTTGTCTCCAAGTTGAATATCTTGAAATTCGTATGCGATACTGGTCGGTTGCATGCTTTCACCTTGAGATTTCATTGTGCAAAATGAAATACTACAAGCGCAAATACCGTGCCAAAACGAGCTATTTTTGCGGCGACTTGTGGGTAATCAACAGCTCGTAACCTCGTCCACTACACCACGCCGCTAATTCTTGCGACGGTGCGAGGCTCCTTCGTTGAACGGCATTGCGTTCAACCGCGTGGGCATCGCCCCGCGCGTCGGTCTCGCGGGACCGCAAAAAACGAAGATCGGCTAGCGGATTGATTTCGTGCTAACTGCTCCGTGTCTCCTCTCTGGCATCCGCGGCCGGTGATTCATCGACCACCGTGCCGCTCCATTTTGGGACCTGCTGACGATGAGCGGCCTGCCCAATCATGTGAGCAGCCACCGGTGCGGTCAGAAACAGGAACCCGATGATTAAGACCGCGACGGTAGCCGTCTCCATGTTCGCGAATCGCACGGCGGCGGCGAGAATGGTGCAACCAACACCTAGGGTCGCACACTTCGTGGCACCGTGCATTCGCGTGTAGAGATCGGGCATTCGCACGATCGCAATCGAAGCCAACAGCGCGAATCCGGTGCCGGTGATGAGCAGAAAGATCGTCAAAATGTCATTCATTGGCGAGGCCCTCGTTGCAAGTACCAGCAGAACCCGATCGTCCCGATGAAGTTGAACAGCGCTACAACCATGGCGACTCGCAGGAAAATCACTTCCCCGGTTTCCACTGCACTGACGGCGATGAGTCCGACCAGCAGTACCGCGACTAGATCGATTGCGACGACGCGATCGGGCAGGGACGGGCCCAGGATCAGCCGCAGGAACGCAAGGAACAGAGCGATTACCAGCACCACCATCGAAACCTGAGCGGTTAAATCGACCCAAGCTGTCGCTGCCAACACTGGGGTGGTGGCGGTTGCGAAGTTCACAAGACAGTCGAGCATCATCGCATCAACTCCAGTAGTCGTCGCTCAAAGCCGTTCTTGATGCTGTCGCGGACGCTGTCGGGGCTGTCGACGAACATCGCATGCACATACAGTGTGCTTCGGTCTTCGGACAAATTGAGACTCAACGTGCCCGGCGTCAGCGTAATCAAATTTGCCAGCAGAGTAATTTCCTGATCGGTCTTTGCGTCCAATGGAACAGCCACGATTCCCGGTCGCATGTAAAGCGGTGGTGTGATGACATCGTAGGCGACACGCAGATTGGACAGCACCAGTTGCCAGAAGAAGAAAACGACAAACCGTAAAGCGACTGGCAATCGTCGGAAATAGCCCGTCGGTCCCAGCAACGGTTTTGAAAACCAGAGGACCGCGTACCCGAGGAGAAAGCCGATCCCGAGGTTTGACAAAGAAATTTGTCCGCCCGCCAGTGCCCAGACCAGTGCCAGGAAGATGTTGGAAAAGAAGTAGATCATTGCGATGTCACTCCGCGAGGGCGTGGTCGAAGTTCATGCGGCTCAAGGCTCTGCTCAGCGGCGTTTGCGGCCTCTGCAACCGGGACAATCGGGCTCGGTTGGCTATCGGTCAGACGATGGTCGGGCAACACGGCTTCGATGTAGGCATCTTGGTCCAGCAGTTGTTTGGCGGTGGCGATGGAAACATCCATCACCGGTCCGGCAAGTACACCGATTACGATGGTGATCGTTGCGAGCAGGACTATCGGACCGAACAAGCTTAAACGCTCAGATGTTGTGTAAGAGACGCCGTGCGCGGTGGTCGGTTGATCGTCGGGGGCCGGTTTCCAAAAGACTTCGGCCCAGATTTTCGTCATCGAGAACAGGGTCAGTAGACTCACCACAAGTGCCACCGCAACGATGGCGTATCCTTTCGCTTCAAGTCCGCCTTGAATTAATGTTAGTTTCGCGAAGAAGCCTGAAAGCGGCGGCACTCCCGCCAGCGACATGGCTGACAGAAAGAACAATGTCGCCAGTATCGGCGCGGAACGATACAGGCCGCCGACATCTTTCAGTTGCCCGCTCCCGAACCGCCGTTCGACGATACCGCCGATCAGAAACAAATTTGTTTTCACGACGATGTGATGGATGATATAGAAAATGGAACCGGCTAGCGCCAGCGGCGTGAACAACGCCAGCCCCATCAACATGTACCCGATCTGACTCACGATATGAAACGATAGGATGCGGCGAATCTCGCTCTGCGCCATCGCTCCCAGCACACCCGTCACCATCGTCAGGCCGGCGATCAGCAACAGCAGGTCGTGAGTGAATTCCAGATCGGTGACGAACAACAGCGTAAACGCGCGAATCAGCGAATAGACGCCGACCTTCGTCAGTAGCCCCGCGAAGATAGCGGAGACGGCGACCGGCGGAGTGTGGTACGAGGCGGGCAGCCAAAAGAAGAGTGGGAAGACGGCGGCTTTGGTTCCAAACGCGATCAGAAACAGCATCGCCAACACGGACACAATCCCTTCATCAGGAAAGCTGCGTAGTTTCAGTGCGAGGTCGGCCATGTTCAGCGTTCCGGTCGCTGCGTAGATCACTCCAATTGCCGCTAGAAACACCGCAGAAGAGATCAGATTCAACGTCACATACTTGATTGCACCTTCGAGTTGCCCTCGTTCCCCACCGAGTGTAAGCAGCACAAACGACGCGATCAGCATGACTTCAAACCACACATATAGATTAAACAGATCGCCAGTCAGGAACGCTCCGCATACACCCATCAGCAATAATTGCATCAGCGGATAGAATCCATAACTCACGCGACTCTCATCGATCGACACCAGCGAATAGACCGACACCGCAACCCCCATCAGCCCCGCCAGCATCACCATGATCGAACTCAAACGATCCGCGACCAGCGTGATGCCGAAAGGCGCGGGCCAATTTCCGACTTGCAATACGATGAATTCATTGCGGTCAACAAACCACAACAGGACAGCGGCGGCGACGGTTAACAACGCAGAACCGATCAAACCGATGACTCTCTGAGTAGCGATCGACTTCCACGCAAACAACAGTACCGCCATCGTGGCGAGTGGTAGAGCGATCGGTGCGATTACGGCAACCTGAGCATTCATGTGTCGGTCGCCTTGAGTTGGTCTAGATCATCGGTTTCTAACGTTTGATAGGTTCGATAAACGAGAACCAACGTGAACGCCAGCACTGCGAAACTGATCACGATGGCCGTCAGGATCAACGCTTGAGGCAGTGGGTCGGCGACCTCCGACAGCGGTTGCATTTCTCCAGCAGGAACCACCGGAGCGCGGCCACGCACGACACCACCCGCAGTGAATATCAGCAGGTTGGCCGCGTGGCTCAGCAAGCCAAGCCCAATCACCAGCTTTACGACGCTGCGACGCATCATCATATAGATCCCTGCGGCATACAAACCACCGACGGTGATCGCCAAGACAATATCCATGAGGCCTATTCTTCGAGGAGTGAAAAAACGAAAACGAGGGTGACACCGGTGACTACGCAGAAGACACCGAGGTCGAACAGCAGCGGCGTACCGAGATGGATTTTCCCGAATCCCGTCGTTGTGATCGTGGTCCACATACCGGTGAGAAAAGGACGGCCCAAAAACAGTGGCAGCAATCCACTACTGAGCGACATCAACAATCCCGAACCGATCAATACGCGGTGCGGGACGCGCACCACTTGTCGAGCGGCGGCGGCACTGTGAGTGATCGCGTACAACACGATCGCTCCGCTGGCCATCAGGCCCCCCACAAAACCGCCTCCCGGTTCGTTGTGTCCGCGCAAGAACAGAAACACCGACGACAGCAGAATCAGTGGCATCAGGAATCGAATTGCCGTTTTCAGAATCACCGAATCCATGCTTCAATCCTCCGACTGTGTTGAAGTCAGACAGGAACCGTTCGCCGCATTGTTGGTGTCGCCGCCGGGGGCAATTCGTTTTGCTGGTCGCAGCATCAACAACGAATAGACGCCAATCGCCGCGATCGAGAGAACCGTGATCTCCCCCAACGTGTCCAAGGCTCGGAAGTCGACAAGGATTACGTTGACTACGTTGCGGCCATGGGCTTCGCTAACGCTGTTCGTCGTGTAGTAGTCGGATATCGGATGGTCGGTGCGAACTGTCATCGCGAACAGCAATAACACGGTGATCGTCGCCCCCGCAACAACGGCTATCACGGCGTCGCGGGCACGCGTGCCTGCGGACGTCAAACGACGAAAGTCTGGCAGTCGAGAAAACGCCATCACGAACAGGATGACCGTCAGGGTTTCGATGACAAACTGCGTCATCGCCAGGTCCGGCGCCCCAAACAAGACGAAGATGCCTGCGACCGAGTATCCGACAACTCCAAGTGATCCCACCGCCAGCAACCATGTTTTCGCGCGAACCGCCACGACGGCGGCCAACAGAATCAAACCCGCCAACAGTAGCTCGTGGATTCGAAAGTCCAGTGGCATCGGCTTCAGGTGCGATCGCACTTCGCCTTCCAACGCCATCCACACGCTCAATACCGTGACTCCGACCATCGTGAGCAAATAGAATCGCAAGTAACCGTTTTGCAGAATCGCAGTCTGCCCGCGCGCTAACAGGTTGATCGATTTCAGCAGCCAGCCGTACACCCACGACGGTCCATATTGGATGAAGCGATCGGCCGATTTGAAGACGCCCCCCAGCCGATGCCGTTGGGTAAATAACGTCAACCCACCCGCTAAGGTCAGAAGCGACAACAGCAAGGTCACGTTGACACCGTGCCACAACGCCAATTTCACCGGCACAACGCTTCCCGCAATTGCACTACTTCCGGCGGTCAGCAATCCGCTGAACTGCGTCGACATCAATCCAAATAACAATCCCGTCGTGCCCAGTGCAACAGGCGGCCCCCACATCGCCAGACTTCCTTCGTGCGCTGCTTGCGTCGCGGCGGTTCGAGTGCCGAAAAACGGCTTGATGCAAACCAGTCCCACGGCCGCCACCAATCCAATGTTGGAGAGGACCGACGCAGCCAGGAAACCGATGCTGGCCACATCTCCTCCGACCGCTTCGTACCATGTCTCCTTTGCGATGAATCCAAACGTCGGCAAGACTCCTGCCATCGAAATACCGCCAAGCAACGCCGCAGCAAACGTGGCCGGCATTGCTAGCCGCAATCCGCCAAGCTCACGGACATCGCGCTGATGAATTGCGTGGTCGATAGCTCCGGCCACCATAAACAATCCGCCTTTATAGAAAGCATGAGCGACCAATACCACCAAGGCGGCGGTCAACGTGGCTTCGGTTCCAATGCCCAGCAGCATCGTCAGCGTTCCCAACACACTGATCGTGGCGTAGGCCAGAATCTGTTTGAGATCCGTCGCCCGCAACGCCAGCACCGCGCCAAGGATCATTGTGATCGTGCCAACTGGAGCGATCATCCAGAACCACTCCGCTGTTCCTCCCAAAATTGGGTGCAGCCGTGCGACGAGATAAATGCCCGCTTTGACCATCGTGGCGGAATGCAAATACGCGCTGATCGGCGTGGGAGCTGCCATTGCGTTTGGCAGCCAGAAGTGAAACGGAAATTGCGCCGACTTGGTGAACGCTCCGACCAGAATCATGATCAGGATCGGAACATAAAAAGCGTGCTGACGGATTTGTTCGCTGTTCTCAAGCAGCGTGGAAATCTCGAACGAGTCTCCCACGCCTCCCAGTAGTATCAGCCCCGGCAACAGCACCAATCCGCCACCGCCCGTCACAAGCAACGCCTGCAACGCGGAAGCACGCGATTCGGTACGGTCGCTGTTAAAACCGATCAAAAGGTACGACGTGATGCTGGTTAATTCCCAAAAGACGAACAGCGTCAGCAGGTTATCAGCCAACACAAGTCCCAGCATGGCTGCCATGAACAGCAGCAAGAACATCCACAACCGACCGAGCCGATCGTCGCCTTTTAAGTAGCCCCCGGCATACACCAGAACTAACGCTCCGATGCCGGTTATCAGCAGCCCGAATATTAAACTCAGTCCATCCAGCCGTAGCGATAACGCCAGATTGAGTGCCGGAACCCATTCAAAATACAACGACAGATTCTGCTGGTTCAGGACCAACGGCCACTGGTCCAACAAGCACGCAAATACTCCGGCGGGAAATAGAGCGAGCCCCCAACCGCCGCGTGAACCAACGAAGCGATTCACTCCACCAGCCAGAAACGCCGCAAGCAGGATAACCAATAACCACAGAAGCATTTACGTTCCCGAACGAACCTTAAACGAAGAACAACATGTCCGTGATTTAGACATCCAACACCTTGTCGAGTTTTCTCATCTGCCGGCGTAACCGGCGGTTTAGCAAAGGGAGTCTGTTTAGCAATTTGCGTGCCATCGATTGAATCGGTCAGCCGATGCAATTTGAGATGCTTAACCGCGGTTCACAAGCGGCCATGTCACCCATCTGACATGGCCATTGTGGTGCGCATGGGCCAGAGCGTGTCGTGCTGTGCGTGCGTCATCATCAGTCACAATGGACCATCAACATGCAAATCGCCAAGAATGCCAGCGGATCCGATCCGATGGCATGTGACCTAATCAATACGGCATCGGAGTGGTTGATTGAGCAGACTGAAATCAATTCTGTTGTCAATCAACGCGAACTCAATCTGGGGGTGGCGGGAACAGCGAAAAGCACGGCATAGAGGTAAAGCCTGCCGAGTTCCGCTGTCGTAAAACTCAGCGGTTCACCCTACCCGCGCTGTCTATCGAATTCAACCCGGTTCGCAACGCAATTCGCTGAAATCGGCGAGGTCTGCGTTGAAGCATTTTTTCGCGGTTTTCCGGCCATGTCGTAACGCCATCTTCAGAGTGGCGGTTGCAAGTTCATTGTCGCGCCACAGGTTAGCGGTCCAGTTTGTCATGCTGTGGCGTGCTGCTTTGTATAACAACAGGTGGGACACGAACTGCCTTGGCGATGCCGAACGGTTTTCGAATGTCGGCTCTGGTTCGCCAACGGTTTGTCGATGCTCATAGAAGACGAAACGTGGCAGGATTGATTGTTCTTGGTTTGGGCACCGGTTCGTGTAAAACATGCTCGGCTCTTTAGCCGCCACATCGTAGGCATAGTCTCTGGAGTCGAGGCTTCAGCCGATTGATGTGTTAGTGCGTTCGCCTGAGGGCTCCACTCCAGCACAATCTTCGTTCGGCAAAACTCTTCCTAACACGGAAGTTCTGGAACACCGTTTGCGGTGTAGCTGTTTAGCGTCTTCACCACCGCGGTCTTTCAACGTCGTTGACCTGAGCCGCGGTGTAACGCGGCGCCGAATGTAATGCAACAAGTTTCAGCTGCCAGGCGATGGGGAGCTAACGCGCGTGAAGGAACGTCGATGAGCAGCGAGCGACCGGTTAGACGATACAACACAATTCTTGGACTAGTGATCGCGTTGCTTTGCGCCTCTGCTGTGGCGGTCGCGCAAGAGGTTACGCCGACGGCGGACGATGTGGCAGCGGAGGTGACCAAGCAGCCGATCGATGATAAAGCGGGCCCCGCCACGGTCGCTGACAAGGTGCAGGTCGACCCGATCAATAGCGACGAGAGGATCGAAAATCGCTTGCAGGAGATCTTGGAAGCGACTGGATGGTTTACTGACAGTGAGGTGCGAGTCGATCGCGGCGTCGCGTTTCTCTCTGGGGTTGCAGATACGGAAAAACATCAGCAATGGGCTGAAGCGACCGCGATGAAGACATCGGATGTCGTGGCAGTCGTCAATCGGATGCGGGTCGCCGATCGTCCGTTCTGGAACTTCGCTCCAGCGCTGCAATCGATGAAAGATCTGGCGCTCGAGGCGACCAGCCTGTTGCCGCTGGTTCTAGTCGCGGCGATCGTCGTGATCGTGGGCTATTATCTCGCAAGGCTCACCGCGTTGGTGACCCGCAAACTGACCGGCCGCAGCATCGACAGCCAGTTGCTCCAACAAGTTGCTGGCAACGTGGTGGGCGTCTTGATTTTCATCGTCGCGTTTTACATCGCGCTGCGGGTCTCCGGACTCACACGTCTTGCCGTCACGCTGTTGGGCGGTACCGGTTTGGTCGGGCTGGCGATTGGGTTTGCGTTCCGCGATATCGCGGAGAATTATCTCGCCAGCATCCTGATCTCGCTGAATCATCCGTTCCGCGTGGGCGACTTGATCGAAGTCGGCGACGTGGGTGGTAAAGGGGCGATGGGCTATGTTCGCCGCGTGACGATGCGAGGCACGATCCTAAGCACGCTGGAAGGGAATCAAATTCAGTTGCCCAACAGCACCGTCTACAAAGGGATGGTGACGAACTACACCGCGACGCCACTGAGTCGGCTCGATTTCTCCGTCGGCGTGGGGTTTGAGGATTCGATCGGCGAAGCGCAAGATCTGATCATGCGAGTGTTAACGCAACACGAAGCTGTCGTGAGTGAACCGCCACCGATGGTCCTTGTCGAATCGCTCGGGTCGGCGACCGTCAACTTGAAGGTCTTCTATTGGTTTGACTTGACGAAGAACTCGGGGCTTAAGGTCGGCAGTTCGATCATCCGCCAAGTCAAACAGTCGCTGACCGCAGCAGGGATCACGATGCCCGATGAGGCGCGCGAGCTGGTCTTTCCCCACGGCGTGCCGGTTCAGATTAGCGAATTGCCCATCGCTGGTGTCGCGAAGCCACCGATGGTTCCGCCGCCGAAGCCGAAGCCGCAGACCAGCGAAGCGGCGATCAACCATAGCGAGGACGATCTGAAAACGGAACGGACCGACGTGTTGAAGGCGACCGACGGAGACGAGACGATCGAAGGCGAAACCAATTTGATCGGGTAGTTCCGCGTCAACCGCCAGCCTCGCGTCTGACGGCTAGGTAAGTTTCGCGGCGCGCAACCGCAATGCGTTGGCGATCACCGAGACGCTGCTCAGACTCATCGCTGCCGCCGCGATCATCGGGCTCAACAACATCCCGAAGACCGGATACAGCAAGCCTGCTGCGACCGGAATCCCCAACGCGTTGTAGATGAAGGCGAAGAACAGGTTCTGGCGAATATTGCTCATCGTCTTGCGACTCAGCGACCCCGCCGACGCCACGCCGCGTAGATCGCCGCCGACCAACGTCACGCCTGCGGATTCGATCGCCACGCCGGTACCGGTTCCCATCGCGATCCCGACGTTCGCCTCGGCAAGTGCCGGCGCGTCGTTGATCCCATCGCCACACATCGCCACGATCTTTCCATCGCGTTTGAGTTGTCGGATGAATTCGTGTTTGTCGGCCGGCGAAACACCCGCGTGAAATTCGTCGATTCCCAGCTTCTTTGCGACCGCTTCGGCTGTCGCTTCCGCATCGCCCGTCAACATCACGACCTTCAAGCCCAGTTCGTGCAACGTCTGCAGCGCCGCGGGAGTGCTCTCCTTGATCGGATCGGCGATTGCTAACGTTGCGGCCAGCTTGCCGTCGATCGCGACGAAGACGACCGTCGCTCCTTCGGCTTGGTGTGAACGCGCGTTCTCCCGTGCCAAGTCGATGTCTGCGATTCCCTGTTCGGACAACAGGTCGGCTTTGCCAATCAACACTTTCGATTGGTCAACGCGTCCTGAAACGCCTCCACCTGTGATGCTATCGAACTCCGTCGCTTCGGGCACCTGCAACCCATCGGCCTTCGCCCGCCGAAGAACAGCTTGGGCCAACGGGTGTTCGCTTTGAGCTTCCACGGCGGCGGCAAGTGTCAGCACCTCGGAGGTGTTCCAATCGCCATAGGTTTCGATGTGTGTGACTTCCGGGCGCCCCTGAGTCAGCGTGCCGGTCTTGTCGACAACGATCGTGTCGACCTTTTCCATCACTTCCAACACCTCCGCGTTTTTGATTAGCACACCGTCCTTCGCACCGCGTCCGACGCCGACCATTACCGACATCGGTGTCGCCAGTCCCAACGCACAGGGACAGGCGATGATCAGGACCGCAACCGCTGCGACAAAGGCATGCGCCAACCGTGGTTCAGGGCCCCAGACAGCCCAACCGACAAAGGCGACGATCGCCGATGCGATCACTGCCGGGACGAAATAGCGGGCGACGACATCGACCAGCTGTTGGATCGGCGCACGGCTGCGTTGGGCGTCGGCTACCATTTGAACAATACGATTGAGAACCGTGTCGCCGCCAACGCCGACAGCTTCCATCACTAGTGCGCCGGTCTGGTTCAACGTACCGCCAGTGATCTCGTCCCCTTCGGTCTTCGAAACGGGAACCGGCTCGCCTGTTAACATCGATTCGTCGACTCGGCTCGCCCCGCTGACAACGCGGCCGTCGACCGGCACCTTCTCACCTGGTCGCACCCGCAATCGATCGCCTTTACGAACGGCATCCAGCGCCACTTCCTCATCGCCACCCTCGCTGATCCGCGTCGCCGTTTCGGGAGCCAATTCCATCAGCTCTCGAATCGCACTGCCGGTCTGGCGACGGGCGCGCAGTTCAAGAACCTGGCCGAGCAAAACCAAGGTGATGATCACCGCAGCCGCTTCGAAATAGAGAGGTGGTACGCCGTTTTCATAGAACGCCTTGGGGATCACGCCTGGCAACAAGACGACCACAAGACTAAAGAAGTAGGCGGCCAAGCTGCCGACGGCGATCAACGCGAACATGTTCAGGTTGAGAGTGCGAAACGACTTCGCCCCACGGACCAACAGTGGCCAACCGCACCACCAAACGACCGGCGTTGCCAATGCGAACTGCACCCAACCAAACGTTGTTTGGTTCATCCAACTGCTGACATCGATGCCGATCATCGGTCCCATCGCAACGATCAGCAGTGGCAACGACAGCGCGACGCCGATCCAGAATCGACGACGCATGTCAGCGTATTGTGCTTCTTCTGCCCGGTTCTCCCGCTCGACGACTTTCGGTTCCAGATCCATTCCACAGATCGGGCAATCGCCCGGCCCCACCTGTTCGATTTCCGGATGCATCGGGCAGGTGTAGATCGCATCGGGGTCTGACACGGTATCGGCCGACTTGGTCGATGATCCACCATTCCCACCGCAACAGGAATGGGGACCAGCGGCGCCGATGACGCTTAGTCCTTGTGCTTTTTGCTTCTGCGCCGCGAGGACTCCTGCCGGATCGTTGTCAAACTTGTGTTGGCAACCCTCGCTGCAGAAGAAGTATTCCTCGCCGTTGTATTGACTGTGCCGCGAGTCGCCGGTCTCGACGGTCATACCGCAGACGGGGTCGATGGCGGTGCTGCTTTTCGTTGTCATCGTTTCATCCTTCGCTGTCGCACTGGCATCTGTGCATTATACCGCTACGTGGTATGCAACTTGCATTCCGGGTTGCCAGCGACGATGGGCGTCGCTACACAACTTTTCCAAAGGAGCGACCCAAATGAGTGCGGCAACCGCCAGCAAACAGGAATGCATCAAGAACTGCCAAGAATGCCAAACGACCTGCGCCGATCAATTGAGCAGTCACTGCCTCGTTGAGGGGGGGGGGGAACATGTGCAGCAAGAGCACGTCCAGCGGATGCTCGATTGTATCGCTGCGTGCAAAGCTTGCATCGACTTCATGAGCCGCAACAGTGAATACCACGCGTTGTACTGCAAGGCGTGTGCTGAAGTATGCAAGGCCTGCGCCGACAGCTGTGAACAGGTTACCGAGCTAGAGGCGTGCGTCGCTTGTTGCCGCAAGTGTGAAAAGAGTTGTTCCGCGATGGCTGCGTAGCGATAGCGTCGTTGCCACCAGTTCCGCATCGGTCTTCCTGCTACAGTTTCGGTCACAAGACCTGGATCATCTGTTTTCCCCGAAGGTCCACAGTCAGGCAATTCCGAAATTTCGGGACTGGCGAGCTTCCAATCCAACGGCGATCGACCATGGCCCCGACCGAATTGGAAGGGCGTCAATCGCCTATCCAAACCCAACGTTTGCAAACGGGCTTGGACCGCAATACGCATTGCGGCGGCAACGACAGGTGAGACGTTAACGCCCTTTTTCAAGAATGCCCGCGGCTATTCCCCGCCCGGTATTTCGACATCGTGCGTCGAAGCTTCGGCTGGCAGGTCGATATCAAATTCGTAGTTCGCCAACGGTGCAGCCTGTTCCGCCTCATCGGCGGTTAGCCCCGCTTGTGTAGCGATCACTAAAACGCGATGCGGCCCACCAACGACGCCCAAACCATTGGCCCCCGTATCGTATCTCCCATCGACGATGTTGGCGGTCCCCTGTGGTCCGGAGTTTCCTTTAGAGATATCCGGAGTAAAAATAATCGAACCCGCCGGTGCGGGTTCCCCCTGGACCGTAACCGCTCCCGAAACGCGATATCGTTGGATTCCACCCTGGTCACAACCGACGAAGAACGCCGTGACGAGAACCAAGCCGGGGCAAACCAAATTTTTGGGAATTGAGAAATACATCGAGCATGAGTCCGTGTAGCGAGGGTTGGAAGTGAATGGTGAAGTCGAACTAGAATCCAATCGTTTGAGCTTCGCCTCCGTCTCGGCTCGCAGTCGCTAGATACAGTTCCATATCGATGGTTTCCGCCGTGAATTTGACACTTCCATCGACGATCGCCATCAAAGCGCCACCTGGATGTTGGCTACTGAAACTCATGCTGTTGAATTCACCCGAGATGAACCCCAAGACATTGATGCCAAACTTCACGTTCTTGCTCATTCCGCACGAGTGATCTGCGCAGCCACGTGACCATGCTCTCGGTGCAACCGCCCCCGCGGGTATCTTCATCGCCGACAGCTCGCCGACCATGATCGTGTTGGAGGTACCATCGGTCACCGCCGCGAAACGAACGCACTTTTGCGCCCCGAGCACCCCTTGCGCGGAGACTTGATTGCTCGACTTGCAAGACGGGGCAGGCGTGCTGCCGTCAGCATCGCACTGCAATTGATATCCTGCGCCGATCGGTCCCATGTTGCCAACGTAATGCCCGGCAAACATCTGCCCTATGACTTGAGTTCCGGAGGCGTCGAGTATCGTCTCGCTGACATGATCCGAACGTTCATTGGCGGAACTAGGACATTGGTAGACACTCGGTACCGATGTCACCACTTGGCGATTCGGCTTACCACGCCATCCCTGGATCGTGTTAAATCGATCATACAAGTTCCCTTCTTCGGCAAACGAGAGGATCGAAACCAAATAACTATGGCTGACGGCACCAAAGGCGGTGTACTCATTGGTACTGGAACTATTCGCATGACGGTGGCTGAATCCGCCAGGCGGCAGCGTGCGATAGGTGTCGTGATAGTTGTGTAAAGCCAGCCCAATATTCTTCAAATTGTTCTGACAGGACATGCGCCGCGCTGCTTCCCGTGCCGCTTGAACCGCTGGCAGCAGCAGGCCAACCAGGATGCCAATGATCGCGATCACGACCAACAATTCGACCAACGTAAAACCGCCCGATCGGCGGTCCCGCAAAGTGGAAACATTGCTACACATTTGAAACCCTTCAAAATACGGTCAGAACAAAACAGAACAGAATCGATGGATTGGTTGCATGAAACTTCAAGTTGCAAATGCTTCGTGAATCACTTCGCCGCCGAGGACGGTCGGAATTTCTTCGCGATTGTTGTGCCGATAGATCAGTTTGTGTTGGTCCAGCCCCAGGCCGTGAAGCATGGTGGCGTGCAGATCGTGTGGGGAGAGCGGGCGCTCGATCGGGACATATCCCAATTCGTCGGTCGCACCGATCACTTGCCCGCCTTTGATTCCGCCACCGGCCATCCACATCGTGTATCCAGCGGGCGAATGATCTCGGCCGCGACTGTCACCGGTTCGGTTTCCTTCGGTGGTCGGCGTTCGCCCAAACTCGCCGCCCCAAACAACCAACGTTTGATCCAACAGATCGCGTTGCTTTAGATCTTGCAGCAGACCGGCAACGGGCATGTCGGTCGCCCGGCAGCGATTGATATGGTTCCCTTTTAATGCTCCGTGCGCGTCCCAACCGCCGTTGCGAAGCTGGATAAAGCGGACACCTTGTTCCACTAATCGGCGGGCCAACAGACAATGACTGCCGAACTGCTTGCTCGCTTTCTGATCGATTCCATACATCCGCTGTGTTGCTTCGGTTTCGCCCGACAGGTCGAGAATTTCCGGTGCGTTCAACTGCATCCGAAAGCCCAATTCGTACGATTCGATCCGGGCCTCGAGTTCGGTGTTGAGATCCTGCCGGCGAAGATGCTGTTGATTCATGCTGCGGATGAAATCGAGCTGATCCCGACGATCGTCAACGGAGTAGAGGTCGGGGAGTTCGGAATAGGGTACGCCCCGTTGGTTGTCGATCTGCGTCCCCTGAAACCGAGCGGGCAGGAAACCGCTTCCCCAGCCTGGCCGCTGGGGTGCGGGGCCCGACGAATTGGATGACAACACAATAAATCCGGGCAGGTCGCGGGCTTCGCTGCCCAACCCGTAAGTCACCCATCCACCTAGACTCGGGCGTTCACCGAGTGAAGATCCTGTCAAGGTGAAGTTTTCTCCAGGACCATGAACGGGAATGCGGTGGTTCAACGAACGGATCACGCACAGATCGTCGACATGCTGGGCGGTGTGTGGCAGTAGTTCGGAGACCTCGATCCCCGATTCCCCATACTTCTTGAACCCAAACGGCGAAGCCATCAATTTTGAACCGACACCCGCCCGCGGAATGTTTGGGACCGTCGCGGCGATGCTGTCGGGAACGTACTCACCATCCATCTTCGACAACAGCGGCTTAGGATCAAAGGTATCCATGTGCCCCGGTCCGCCCGACATGAACAGGAAGATCACGCTTTTGACAGTGGGTGGGAAATGAGGTTGCTGCGAAAAAGATGAGCCGGTACCGCTCGCCGATACTTCGTCGCCTAACATGGCGTTCAAAGCGAGCGATCCTAGACCGATGCCCGCAGTTTCGAAGAACTCTCGTCGCGCTAGATTCATAGGATTCACGGTCGTCCGGTGGGTTGAAGGGCTAGGTTGGAGTCAGTCGAATTTCGATTAGGGGATGTAAACGAATTCGTTTAGGTTCAACATGGAATGGCATAGACGAATCAGTTCCGGAGAGATCTTGTCGGCCGTAGAATCCCCATCGTTGTCCGACTCGCTTCGCTTCAACAACGTCTTGGCAAGGCGAACTTCTTCGACCAAAGGAGCTCGGCCGAGCGTATGTTGGAAGACCGCGCGGATTTGCGTTTCGGTGTCGTCTCCCGCCTCCGCTTTCACGATCCGCGCTAACTGTTCGGCACGTTTAACGACAAATGGACTGTTCAACAGATACAGCGGTTGCAACGCGACGGTCGACACCTCGCGCCGCGAACAACTGCGAACACCATCGGGGGCGTCGAACATCGTCATCACGTCGGGCAATTGGCTGCGCCGCTGCGACAGATAGATCGTTCGCCGCAATGCCTTTTCATCACGCTCCGGTGCGACGCTCGGGCCGCCAACCAACCGATTGATTTCGCCGGTAGCGACCAAGATTGAATCGCGAATCACCTCCGCTTCCATCCGCCGTTGCGGCCAACGCCACAAGGTCTTGTTATCCAAATCGAGTTCGAGATTTGCCGCTACCAAAACGCTCGACTGTCGATACGTTGCTGAAGTTACGATCAGGCGATGGATGTGTTTGGTACTCCAATCGTTGTCGATCAACTCCGATGCCAACCAATCCAACAGCAACGGGTGCGTCGGGGGCGCGCCGTGGGTGCCGAAATCGCTAGGCGTCTCAACGAGGCCGCGGCCAAAATGCGATTGCCACAAACGATTTACCCAAACGCGAGCAACCAGTGGATTCTTGGGACTCCCCAGCCAATCCGCTAGGGCTTGGCGAGGCGTTGGAGATAGCTGCGACGGCGTCTCGCCAAGCACTGCCGGCCAAGCAGGTTCGACACGCAAGCCGGGACTGTGGGCATCGCCACGAATCAACACATGTGTCGCCTTCTCGGAAAGGAAGTCGGGCGAATAGGGCAATGGCGATCGATTCACCACGGGCAAACGCTCGACATCTTTGTCGCCTGTCAACGGAGAATAGAAGCCCCAGGTGTGCGCGGGGTAGTCGCTGGGGGCGACCTTGCGTTTCTTGGCCTCCGATAGATAGAAGCGATACGAATCGTCGGTGAACCAGTTTCGAATCTCCTCCGCTGGCAAATCCGCCGTATTGCGCAGTTGGTAATTCCCCAGTTGTCCGTTGGCGAAAAACGCCATCAACGCGTAGTAGTCGCGTTGCATCAACGGTTCGAACTTATGGTTGTGGCATTGAGCACACTCCATCGTCAGCCCCAACAGCGCGCTAGTCGTGTTGTCGACGATGTCCATCATCACGTCGGTCCGTTGTTGCAGTTTGTCCAACTGGTTGCCACTGATGCGAGCAGCCCCCAGGAACCCGGTCGCGATCATCGCGTCGTCCGAATACGGCTGCAATTCGTCACCAGCAATCTGTTCGCGGAGAAACTGGGCGTACGATTTGTCTTGATTAAATGCGTTGATTACATAGTCGCGGTATCGCCATGCAAACGGACGTGGGATGTCGTGCTGGTATCCTTGGCTTTCGCCCCAACGAGCGAGGTCGAGCCAGTATCGGGCCATCCGTTCCCCATAGTGCGGCGACAACAACAGCTTGTCGACCAACTTTTCGTACGCATCGGCGGATCTGTCGTTGACAAACGCGTCGGCTTGAGCGACCGTCGAGGGCAAGCCCAACAGGTCCAAATACAGCCGACGAACCAGCGTCCGGCGATCCGCCGGGGCGGTGGGCGTGACGCCGATCGCTTTCTGACGGGCAGCGATAAAGGCGTCGATTGGATGACCCGAATTCACTGCGTCGGCATCGGACTTCGCAGCGGGTGTGGGAACATCTGGGCGAGTGATCTGGGAAAACGCCCAGTGATCCGATTCAACCTTTGGCGTCGGAAGCAGTTCGTCGTCCCATTTCAGCCCCTGATCGATCCACGCTCGGATTTTCGCGACTTCGATTTCTGAAAGCGGTTCCTCCTCGGGCGGCATCCGCTGCGAGTCGGATTTGGTCGTCAGCACTTCCACCAGATGACTTTTGCGGCTCTGACCTGGAACTGCAAAGACATGCCCGGTACTAAAGCCGAGCAGTTCGTTTCGGACGTCCAAACGATAGCCCGAATCGGGATAGTCGCCGGAGTGGCAATCGAAGCAACGATCGCGCAAGATCGGGTAGATATCGTGTGTGAAATCGATCGGCTGATCCCACGTAACGGCAGGACGCGACGCAGCGATACGTTCCGATTCCGCCCCTTCTGACTCACTCAAAAAGGTATACGCATCCTGCCAAGAACGGGATAAGACCAAATCACCGACACGAATTCGATCCTGGCGTTCGGTCTTGCCACCGGTCGCGAACCCCACCCAACGAATTTGATGGATTCCATCCTGGTCGTTCAACGAAAGGATCGGTTGATCGGCCTCATCGGCTTGCGGGTCGACCCACAATTGAATCTGGCTGTAACCGTTGCGTGTGCCGGGTGTCTGTTTGGCGAGCCTTGCGATCACATGATACGTCTTCCCCGGCTCCATCTCCGTCCGGCTCCACGCGGTTTGTTGTGCTCCAAACCGCACCATAAACACATTCTTCCCGCGACTCGGCCCTCGATCCGCCATGTGGATCCCAATGTTCGGCACGCCGACGCTATGGACCGCCTGGTCACTCCCTTGCGTGCGATCCAACCAGAGCACAAAGAACTCGGGATCGATTCCCTGTTCGATCTTCGACGGTTCATAAAGGAACCGAAACCCAACAAACAGATCATCCTCCGCGTAGTTTCGTCTCAGCTCGCGACGCAGTGGATTGTTTCGCTGATTGGTCCCTGAGATCACGACTGGAGGCACGAAACCCTCGGCCGAAGAAGGCTCCGCGTTGTCGTCAAATCTTGCGGGACGAATTTGCGACAACTGCCAGGGCTTCGCAAAACCGACCTGCATGTCGTCGGCAGACTGCTTACCAAAGTCGTGTTCCGGCACGAAGCGATCGGCAGCCAACCGATCTTCCGCTACCGATGGGTTCGAGACTCCAGCAACCATCCCAAAAAGGATGACGCGGATCAGCGGCAATAGTGTTCGAGGGATGCAGTTCATAAATCGGAGGCGGGAGTGTAGAGGAAGGAAGTGCATTATCGAGATTCTTCGGCGGGTTCTGATCGCGTTGGCGTGTTCACCGTTTCGGTGGGAAACACCTCTGCGAGCGTTTCCCCGCAGACCAATCGATCCAGCAAAAATTTGTCTTGAAGCTCAGTATCCAGCCCCATGCGAATTCCAAGATACGGAATCGACCTCAATCGATTCCCTTCGTCGAACCGCGCCGATGCGTCGGGCGCGCCAAGCTTTGGCGAAGCGGGATTGACCCACAATCGAATGGAACTGAAATGGCCTTGGGCGTCCTTCTGCAGGTGTCCGACCATAAAGAACGTCGCGTCATTTTGCGGCTGGCTGTAGTAACCGGCGTGGCGCGCGGTGATCCGCCCAAAATACTCGCCAAACCGGATGCCAACGTTGGGCCGTCCACCGTGGCTCACCGAATTGCCGACGGTGTCGTCGAACCACAATGAAAAGAAGTCGTCATCGTCCAACCCATCGTAGCGTCCCAAGAAACTGAAATAGAAGTCTTCGGTCAGTGGTTCTGCCAATTCGGTTTGCAGACGATTTGCGATGGATGGAAAGGCACTATCGCGTCCATCGATTTCGATCGCGTACGCCCCGCCGTCCACCGATTGCCAGCGTAGTGGTTCATCCATATAGACAACGCGAGCGAATCGTGCATCGAGAATCCAGCGGTGTGTCGAATGTTGCCCTTCCGCTGGCGCTGGTTCAGGAAAGAAGTCCTCCCCCAACAGCGTCCCTGCAGGAATCGAACTATCGCTTCGAATGGCCCCCGCAGGCGGCGACACCGCTGACGCGATCGCAAGCATTTCGGAACGTTGCCGAGGCGGGTATTCACCGCTTCGGGCAGCCAACAATTGTTCAAGCGAAGGAACCGACACCGGTTTCATCGAATCGACCCCAGCCACCTTGATCTCCGGCTGGACCGACGAACTTTGTGAGAAGCGAGACTTCGCGTAAGCCTCTAAACGCAACGGCTTGTCGCCTCGTGCCGGGGTGCGGGAATGGACCTCAACCTCCCCCTCATAGACTTGAATATCGGCGTGCCCCGATTCGTCGACCGCCGCTGCAAACTTTGTCCCCAGATCGATGATCCGCATATTGGGTGTTAAGACGGTAAACCCTTTGGCGCCTTCGGGAACAACGGCAGCAAGTTTGCCTCGTTGCAAACAGGCTTCCCATTCCGAGCGCAGTTCCAGTCGGGCTGGGCCTTCCACCACAACTCCAGCACCACAATTAAAGATCAATCGCACCAATCCAGCATCGATGTCGACGAAATCCCCCGCTCTTAATGACTCACCATATTCGATTGGTTCTTGGGCCCAGACCGCATCTTCACTGTCCAACAGGACGGCGACGACGGCAGTCGGTTGTGTTGGAACCAACGATGGCGTCTGCGTGCCACTCCCCTTTCCCTCGATGACAATTCGTTCGGTTTGCATCCTTGGATAGAAGACCGCGCCGAGCAACAGGATCGAAGCGGCCAATGCACAAAGGATTCGCCAACCTCCAACAAAAGCCAGGGCACGCGTTGACGTTACCACCGCAGGGACCGGACTGGTTTGCTCGAGCGTGATCTGCCAATCGGGATCCGCTGGCGAGACCTCCGCCTGATAATTCGCCTGCAGCAACGTGTCGAACCAGATCTGTTGGGCATAGACCTTACATCGCTGCGGATTGCCCAGCATCAGTTCGTCCAGTTCCTTGCTTTCCCGATCCGAAAGCGGCTCCGCTAACAGTTTGGCAAGCAATGTTTCGAAACGGTTCGTTTCGGCTGTCATGACGCCACCTCAGCATCCAACTTCCGCTCGACACAACTTCTCAACTGGATGCGAATTCGGAACAACTCCATCGCCAACGATTCAGCCGTTCGGCCTTGCACTTCCGCCAACTGCTTGACGGACACCTGCTTTTGATAACGCGATTGCAGCAAACGACGTCGGGTTTCGTTTAGTTGCTGGACACACGAACGCAACAGGGCCAGCTTCTCGTTGGTCTCTTCGGCTTGTTGAGCCGAGATTGCGGCGATTTCCGCAACCAACGGCTCGCTGAGCGACTGATGGCACTGGCGTCCATGCTTCTTCCAGTATGCCAAGGTTTGAAGATGGGCGATCTTGCACGCCCAAGACATAAATGTGCGGGTGGGATCGTAATCCCCACGTTTCCGCCACAGCACCATATTTGTTTCCTGCAGCACGTCATCCAAATCGGCATCGCATCGCAGCAGCGTCCTTAGAAACGCCCGCAGAGGTACTTGGCTACTAGCGACCAACGCGACAAATCGTTCATCACGCGAGGCTTCCTGTTCGTCGCAAGGAGATGTCACGTCCAAATTCATTCCCTTCTCCGCCTGCGATCATCATCGATCAAATGGAAAATTTGTTGTTCTGAAGACTTATCCGAAGACCTCTCAAGATAACGACAATATTTAGACTTTTTGAAATTACGATGTATTTCGTGAGTCTGTACCGTCGGCGTCCTGACCGCGCAGCCGATCAAATTGCGTTGTCGCGTTGTTGTTTTTTTGCTGCAATTGATTCGCGTTAGCGCTTGTGTGGAAGGCGGTTTTCGCGATTTATAGTACAACTGCCCTGTCCCAGTACGCAGCAACCAGTGAACAGGATGAACCGGACAGATGATCACGAAACGAGGTTGTCGGGAAATCAATCAATGCTCCATCGTCAAAAAGCCATTCTCCAACTATTGCAATCCGTTGGCCGACTGGTTTCCCCGGCGGAATTGACCGCATGGGCCTGCCTGCTGCGCCACGAATTTCCGTCGTCCGGCGGCAGCGCGTTCTATGACTTTGTCCCTTACACAAACGGGGCAGCTTCATTTGCGTTGGATCAGGAACTGGGCAAGCTGACCGACCAGGGCTTTCTGGTTCGAGACGAGGAGGCAAGTTTCACAGTCGCCGCCGGCGCAGAATTCCAGTCGCCGGACGATTTGGTTCAGAAAGATCTCTCGCGCCTGGTGGAACGCTTTGGTGACGGGGACACCGAAAAGCTTCTCGATTACGTCGACAATGCGTTCCCCGCTTATACGGTCAACAGCAAGCGGCGTCAGCTTGCTCAACGACCGACTGCGGATCCTGCGGTCTACACGGCGGGTTATGAAGGGCTCTCGATCGATGCGTTTTTGAACCACCTAGTGGAAAATGGAATCCGTCGCGTGATCGATGTTCGTAACAATCCCAATGCCCGGCGTTACGGCTTTCATCGCAGCACGCTGCAGCGGTTGACCGGGCGACTGGAGATCGAATACCTCCACCTTCCCGAACTCGGAATCAAAGCCGATCAGCGGCAACATCTCGACACGATCGACGACCGCAAGGCATTGTTCGACCGCTACGAAACGAGCACGCTCGAAGAGAATACAGCGGCGATCGATCGTGTTGCTGAACTGATGCTGCAACTGCCGTCGGTACTCATCTGCTTAGAAGCCGATCCGGTCTGCTGCCACCGCTCGCGGATCGCCAAACGGGTTGCAGAGCGAACGTCGCTGCCGATTCAGAATCTGTGATTGCATCCGGGCCGCAAAAATTAAAAACGTCGTCGAGTCACTTTAGGAAGTCGTATTCGGGCGAGACACATTTGCCGGCCGATGATTCGAAGACACGCTTCAGCGATTCGCGACTCTCGGGGTAACGTCCCTTGTCGTCGGTTGCCTCTTCCCAATCGGCAAGATGTCGACGATGACTTTCCAGGACCGCTCTAAATTCGGGATTCTCCGCCAGGTTATTGATCTGGTGAGGATCGTTCACGAGATCGTAAAGCTCTTCCGCCGGGCGGTGTTCTGCGTCGAAATACGAAGCCTGGATCGGACTCAGTTTTCCCAAACGCAACAGTTTCTGCAGCGTCATAAACGTTGCGTACTTGTCGCGGTATTGTGGCTGGAACAAGGCTCTATCCAGTTCGTAGTTTCGGATATAGCGAAACCGCTGTGAACGAACCGTTCGAATCCGATCGATAGCGTTCCCCATCCGGTCTCTCGCCGAGATCACGTATTGCTGGGGAGCGTAGTCTTCGGCGAACAGATCGACTCCCTCCATGAACTCGGGGACCGCGATTCCCGCTAGACCAAGAGTACTGGCGGTGATATCGATGCCGCTGACAAGATCCGCTCGCACGTTACCTCGCCGAGTGATTACGTCGTTGCCTGTGGGCCAATGAACGATCAGGGGCACCTTCAGCCCATCCTCGTATAGAAACTGCTTCGCTCTGGGAAGCGGACTGCCATGATCGGTAAAGAAGAAGACCGCAGTATTGTCCCACAGGTCGTACGCCTTTAACGCCTCCAAAATGGCACCGACCTGCGCGTCGGTTTCGGCGATCTGTTCGTAATGCCTTGCGATCGCGTCGCGGAAGACGGGATGGTCGGGATATTGTGGCGGCACCGAAACCCTATCGGTATCGAAGCGGCTTTCGGTCGGAAACTTCGCTCCCGTCTCGCCACCGAACTTGCCCCCGTTCAGTTGAATCTGGCCGAAGAACCGTCGTCCTTTCAGCGGTTTAAGCCACGATGCGTCGCGACCCAACATGTGCGAGTTCACCTGTTTCCGCGACGGACGTTGGAACTCCGGCGAATACATTGTCTCGCGATCTCGCACGAAATTGTAATCGTCTTTCGCCTCGTTAAACGTCAAATACCCGGCCTGGCGAAACAACTCGGGGATCGTCGTCAGGTCATCGGGCAACGGCTTCTTGATCATCGTTCGATGTTGATGCAAGCCGTGCGTCGTCTGCATCGTGCCGGTGATCAAAGCCGACCGCGTCGTCGAACAGACGGGAGCTGGCATGTAGGCGTGCTGAAACAGAACGCCCCCTTCGGCAAGCCGATTGATGTTGGGAGTCGCCGCGATTGGATCGCCATAACATCCCATCCAATCGCTCATGTCATCGACATAGATCCACAGTATGTTTGAACGTTCCGCACGCGCGTCGCCGTGACAGAAGCCGGTCAACGCCGCGGCGCAAAACGCGACCAACATAATTTGACATGTGCTTGATGGCGAAGAGTTCATCGAATGGCAGCTTTTGATTGTGATGAGAACTTGTTGTTGCGCGGCGCGACGGATTCGAACGAAGTGCGAGTTTCGATTCCAAAGCGATTTGGTTCGCTTGAGAGACCGTTACAATCACAGCCGAGCTGGATTGACGGGGACGGTTGGTGTTTTGCCCGAGGCTTTAGAACGCAGCAGCGGACGCAGTCGATCGATCACCGCCGTTGTGGCCGCGTCGGGATCGACCGCGAGATTGTGGAACTCGTTCGGATCGGATTGGTGATCGTACAGCTCGACGCCATGTTTTCCCTCACCCCACTCGGTGAAGCGGTATCGGTGGGTACGAATGCTGCAGCCCATCACCGGTTCGGACAACCGAGCGTCCGCGGGACGGAGCACTTGCGTGACGGCGAAGCCATCCCAGTCAGCCTGCCGATTATCGATCAATGGCCGTAAACTGCGCCCCGCCAGACCGGGCGGTGACGGGATCGCTGCCAGATCGGTCAGCGTCGGGTAGATGTCGACAAACTCAACGATTTGCCGGCAGTCACCTCGCGACTTCTGTCCCGGCACGCGGACGATCAACGGCGCGCGAGCTCCTTGCTCGAATAGGGTTCGCTTTTGCCAGACGCCATCGTGTTCGCCCAGATGATATCCGTGATCGCTCCAGAAGACGACGATCGTCTCTTCGGATAAACCAAGCTCTTCCACTGCGTCCAACAACCGGCCGACTTGGGCGTCGACAAACGACACGCAAGCGTAGTAGGCCTGCGTTGCTTGCAGTAACGTTTTGTGATCGAGCCCGTAATTGGGAACGGGACAATTGTGAGCGAATGCGGCGGTTGGGATGTCGTCGCGATCGCCGGGGGGAGCGTATGGCAACCGCAGCGAATCGAGGGGATACATTTCAAAGTACTTCTTCGGCGCGACGTACGGCGTGTGCGGGCGGAAGAAGCCGACGCCCAGAAAGAACGGCTGGTCCTTCTTCTCTCGCATGATCTTGATCGCTTCGCTGGCGATCATCCCGTCGGTCTGCTCTTCGTCGCGTCCGTCTGCGGCCAGCCAGCTGAGCGCGCCGCTGATCTGCCGATGCGGTTCGGCATTAAAGACGAGTGCTTCGTCGGCCTTATCGCGTCCCTTGGGATTGACAGTTCGATTCCAAGAGGGCGGATCGTCAAAGCCATCGGTTCCGATCGACGCGGGAACGTTGTAGTGATAAATCTTACCGACACGTGCCGCGAAGTAGCCTGCGGCTTGGAACGCCTGAGGCAGCGTGATGACATCGGGCAGCTGGTCGCGAAAATGGCGATCGAGGTCGTAGACTTTGATCTGATCGGGCCGCAGTCCGGTCATCACCGAAGCACGCGTCGGGTTGCACAGCGGCAACTGATTGTAAGCTCGCTGAAAACATGTCCCTTCCGCTGCCAGCCGATCGATGTTGGGCGTCTTGGCGACCAGATCGCCGTAGCAACCCAGCGTGCAAGCCAAGTCATCGACTGCGATGAACAACACATTTGGCCGGTCGCGACCCTGCGTGTCTGTCGCCCGAACCTGCCATGTGCAAACCGCAGTCGACAGAACAGCGAGGCACATTCGTAAAACAATCGATTGGTTGCCCATCCAAGCCTCTTCTACAGATCTTTAGGTTTCGTCACGCGCGCGTTTTCCCAATGCTGCAGCATTATAGCGGCAACTCGGTTGAAATCGGCGTAGTGGGACTTCCGTAGAGTACGACGCAAAAAACGTGGACTCAGGGCTTCGATCCTCCCTCAAACGAAAATTGAGGGAGGATCGAACCAGCGAAGCGTGGTTCGAGGATGGGAGTCCGAAGTAAATCGCAGGCTATCGATACAGCGGCGGGCCCTCCCCGAAACGCTTGCTAGACGCTCGTGTTTCGCCCCTCCCTGGCTTCGCCGGGCGGGTGAAGTGCTTCGTCCGCCGACTACGAGTCTTTTGTCGGTGGCAGCACTTGTTTGGTACAATCGCCTGAGCGCCATGCGATCAGCTCTTCATTGGCGTAGCAATTGCAATCTTCAATCGTTTTTCCATCGCAAATCTCATCGAGCGCGTGGGTGAAACCACCAAGGTATCCACGCCGGTACGACGTTTCGCTCAACTCGTAGGCGTCCGGATCAATACAGAGGAGACCAACACCGGACTGCGTAGTTCCATCGCGGTCATCGAATTTGATGCTTTTCACCAACTTCAGTGCCAGTTGATGGGTTTTCAATCTATTGCGTTCCCCCCCAAATTCATTGACGATTGCATCCAGCGCATCTTGCGAGTTTCTGATCCAGCCTGGAATCGACGCCAGCCGTTCCAATTCTTCGGTTTCTTTGATGTCCACTATTCGACCTCCGTATTTGGCGTTGCGTATATCGAATCTCTAGACGTAGTTTTGACTCGACATGATCATAGGCGTATTTCTGCCCGGATTGCGGTGACAAAAAGATAGTTTTTTATCGGATGCTGATTGGGAAATAGGCGGCGCACCATCGCGTGCACAGGGAGTCTGGCTTGCGCGGTTCACCAATGGATACTCAATTTGCCCGCCCGATACTGGCTCACGGGAACAATAGTCAATATCGACCCTCCGGCAAACGAAGTTTGCAGGGGAGGGGCGAACCAGCGAAGCGAGGTTCGGGGAGGTGAGTTACTCGCATCGATTGCCCGTTGATGGACAGTTATCGCGCTGGGGTGCCCAAATACGCACAGTGGGATCGGGCTCTAGAACGCGCCGTCGCAGGCCTTGTTGATCGCGGCTCGCAGTTCGGTGATGCAGGTCGGCTTGAGCAAGAAATCGGCGATGAACGCGCAGTCTTCGTCGTCGGGGCGTTCGTAAGAAGAGACGACAATCACGGGGATCGCGCTTGCTTTGGCGAGCACTTTGGCAGCTTCAATTCCCGACATCTCAGGCATCCGAACGTCGGTGATCACGAGATCCGGCCGCTCCGCCGCGCACAACGCGATCAAATCGCGGCCGTTCTCCGCTTCGCCGACCACTTCGCAGCCCAGCTTGCACAGCAACCGGCGAAATCCCTGACGAATATCGGCTTCGTCGTCGGCGATCACAATTCTCAGGCTGCGTTTCATGTTCAGGGTTCATTGGGGGAGAGTCATCAGGAATTCGGCACCGTCGGGGTGATCGCTGATTTCGATCGTCCCTCGATGCGCGGTGATAAACCTCTCTGCAATCGCCATGCCTAAACCCGTTCCCTTCGCCTTGGTCGTGTAAAAGGCTTCGAAAACACGAGACCGCAGCTCTTCCGGCAGCCCAGGTCCATTGTCGCGGACCGAAACGCAAAGCATCCGTTGTTCGCCGTCGTTGCGATTGCTGCAGGCGACGGTGATACGGACAGGATCGGCGCAGGCGGCTAACGAGTTTTCGAACAGATTGCGGAACACCTGTTCGATTCGGAAGACGTCCAATTCGCAGACGAGATCGACGTCATCGATCGCTTCGATCAACTGAACGTCCCGTCCTTGATGCAGGACGTGCAGGTTCGTCCACGCCTGCCGCCAGACCTCCGCGAGATTGGCCGTTGAGCTATCCAACTGAATCGGTCCGGCAAAACTGCGAAGTTCATCGTGCATATGTTGCAAATCGCTTTTCGCCCGGCGGATCCGGTTCAGATCTTCGCGAGCTTCCGAATCGGGTTCGATGTCGTACTCCAGGACATCGATGCCAACTTGAATCCGTTGCAACGCGTTGCGACTCTCATGAGCGATCGCCGAAACCATCTTCCCCATCGCAGCCAAGCGTTCCGCCTGGACCAGTTTATCGCGGCTCTCCGCCAGACAGGCTTCGGCCCGTTTGCGGTCGGTGATGTCGCGAATCAAGGCGAGGAATCCCAACGGATGGTCCCGTTCGTCGCGGATCACTTTCCCGACCATCTCGCCGACAAAGGTCGCGCCCGATTTTCGTCGCCATTGGACCTCGGTAGCTTCGAATTTTTCATCGGCCGCGATATGAAAACGTTCCTCGGCCATCCGTTCGAAGTCGGATCGATCGGCGTATAGTATCGAAGTCGATTTGCCCAACACTTCATCCGCATCGTACTGGAACATACGGCACGCCCCGCGGCTGAAGTGGGTGATGTTTCGGTCCAACCCGGTCATCAAGAGAGCGTCGGGGATTCCGTTGACGATCGTCTTCAGCACCGCCCGCTCGCGTTCAACTTCGCTCTGATATCGAACCCGCTCGATCGCCAACGCCGCCAGGCTGGCGATGCTGGAGACAAACTCCAGTTCGCTCGCGCAAGGCGACCTTGGAACAGAGTAATACATTGCAAATGTCCCCAGGACTTCGCCGGTCGATGCGATGATCGGTTCGGACCAACAGGCACGCAACGAGGCTTGTTCCGGGATATCGCGAAATCCATGCCACAACGGATCGGTCGCGATATCTTCTACGACGACCCGTTTGCCGGTGAAGGCTGCGGTTCCGCAAGATCCACAGCGGGGACCAGGGATTCTGCGGTCGACCGAGGTGCGATAGAAATCGGGCAAACGCCGGGACGCTGCCAACCGCAACGTCCCCGATTCCGCTTCCATCAACATGACCGAACCGATCATGTCGGGACGCGATTCCTCGGCGACTTCAACAAGCGTGTGCAGCACTTCGTCCAGCGATGCCCCTTGGGCCAAACGCTTCAACACCCGCGTTTGCCCACGTAAATCGCTTTCCAATAGATCTCGTTCGTTCATCATCGTCCATTCCCAAATTACTATGCCGTCGGCCGGTCTATTCTAGGGGCTCCGGCGGATCTTCGTAGCACCGGCCGCCCTGTTCGACATCGCGTTGTGACTTACAATGACGGCCATGGCAAAAACTGCGTTGGACATATTGTTCGTCGACGACGATTCCGATTTCGCGGCGGGTTGTATTCGCTGGTTCCAGAAGAACGGGCACCGCGTCACGCACACGACTCGCGGACAGGATGGCGTCGCCCAGTGCGAGAAGCTTGATTTCGACATCGCCGTCCTCGATTGGAATTTGCCCGGTCTCAGCGGGCTGGAACTGGTGCAGCGGATCCGCGACGCCGCCGCCGAAACGGAGATCATTATCCTGACAGGCGAAGGGACGATCGAGAACGCTGTCGAATCGATGCGTCGCGGCGTCTTCGACTTTCTCTCCAAACCGTTCCCGATGGCGGAACTGGAACGTCGTTGTCTGGGAGCATTGGAACGTCGGAAGTTGCGGAAGGAAAATACGCAGCTGCGCGAAGTCATCGACCGCACGAAGCGTCCGGCAACGACGATGATCGGCCAGTCCGAACCGATACAAAAAGTCTTCAGATTGATCGACCGTATCGCTCCGACTGACAAGCCGGTGCTGATCGAAGGCGAAAGCGGGACCGGCAAGGAACTAGTCGCCCAAGCGATCCATCAGGGCAGCCCCCGCGGCAACCGCCCGATGGTCACAGTGAACTGTGCCGCGTTGCCGGAACAGTTGGTAGAGAGCGAGTTGTTCGGTCATGAACAGGGTTCGTTCACCGGCGCGACTGCGGCAAAGCCGGGCCTGTTCGAAGTCGCCGACGGGAGCACGTTGTTTATCGACGAGGTTGGCGAGTTGCCGTTGGCATTGCAGCCGAAGTTGCTGCGGGTGCTGGAAGATGGGTCGATGCGGCGGATCGGTTCGGAGAAGGAACGCCGGGTCGATGTCCGGATCGTTGCGGCGACTAATCGCAGCCTGAAGGAAGAGGTGGCCGAAGGACGTTTTCGCGAAGACCTCTATTACCGAATCAATCTGCTGACAGTCCACCTTCCGCCGCTGCGCGATCGCGGTGATGACGTCAGCGTTTTGATCGATCACCTTTTGGGAAACGGCCCCGAATTGGAAGCCGAAGCGCGGACGGCGCTGCTGGCATACGACTGGCCCGGCAACATCCGGCAATTGGTCAACACCATCGAACGGGCGAAGATCCTCGCCGACGATCTGATCACTATCGAAGACCTGCCCGACGAATTCCAATCGCTCGGTTCGGTTGGTTCGGCGGAAACGCCCGCCAACGAAGGCTCGCTGATGACGCTGCAGCGGGAACATATCGCGGAGGTGCTCGCTCGAGAAAATGGCAACAAATCGGCAGCCGCCCGGATCCTGGGTGTCGAACGCCGCAAGCTCTACCGGATGATGAAGCAACACGGAATCGAGGTTTAGCCACGGCAACGTCCTACGCAGGCAGGTCGACTGTAAAAACTGTCCACGCAGTGACAGCAAGTCGAAACGAGTGCGCACATGTGGGCACATCGTGGGACGACTTGCGATTGGGTGGATTCATTCACCGAGCGATTTCGCTGAAATATTGCTTTCTGCTGACAACGACCATAAACGGCACGCATCTTGCGATGCACGCAACATTAGGGTTCAGACGGCGGATCGTCTCAACCCTTTCCTTGTTCTATGAAAACAGACCGGACGCAAAAGATGCTTCAGACAGAATCGACCAACGGAAACGCCGCCGGATACGACATCGTTCACTTTGCCAAGAATCGCTATTCCGCCAAAGCTTACGATCCCAGCCGCAAGATCTCCGATCAGGATGTGGAGAAGATCAAGGAGCTGCTCCGCTACAGTGCGTCGAGCGTCAATTCTCAACCGTGGCATTTCATCCTCACGTCGTCCGACGAAGCGAAAGAGAAGATCGCCAAATCGACCGACAGAATCTATCCGTTCAACAGCAACTCGATTCGCAAAGCATCGCACGTTGTCGTCTTCTGCAGCAAGTTGGACATCGAAGAAGATTACCTGCAACGGGTGTTGCAGCAGGAGGAGAAGGACGGTCGCTTCGCTGCCGATCCGGCGATGAAGGATCGAATGCACGCCGGCCGCAACATGTTTATCAACATCCACAAACAGGACATGAAAGACGTTCAACATTGGATGGACAAACAGGTCTATCTCAACATCGGTTCCTTCCTTCTTGGCGTTGCGGCGATAGGGATCGATGCGACGCCGATGGAAGGCATCGAAGTCAAGGTGCTGGACGACGAGTTTGGACTGCGCGAACGTGGCTACAGCAGTCTGGTTGTCGTGACGCTCGGTTATCACGATCCCGAAGCCGACTACAACGCCAAACTGACGAAGTCCCGACTGCCGTATTCGGAAATCCTTACCGAAGTCTGAACCGTTGGGAGTGAATCCCCGAGACGAACCCTATCCAAACCAAAGCGAACCAAAATGAAACTGTTTGAGAAGTACTCCTTAAAAGATGTCACGATGCGGAATCGCATTGTGGTCTCGCCGATGTGTCAATATTCGTCGGTCGACGGGGCTCCCAACGATTGGCATCTTGTCCATTTGGGATCGCGGGCCGTTGGCGGTGCGGGAATGGTGATCGTCGAAGCTGCGGCGGTCTCGCCCGAGGGGCGTATCAGCCCAGGAGACGCCGGCATTTACAGCGACGATCAAGTCGAACCGTATGCGAAGATCAACCGGTTCATGAAACAACAGGGCGCGGTTCCGGGGATTCAGATCGCACACGCCGGTCGCAAGGCGAGTGCCAGCCGACCGTGGGAAGGCGACGAACACATCGGCCCGGACCAAGGAGGCTGGGATACGATCGCTCCTTCGGCTGAAGCGTTTGGCGGCAGCCTGCCCAAGGTTCCCAAAGCGATGAGCCTCGATGACATCGCACGCGTCAAAATGAACTTTGTCCAGGCCGCGGTTCGCGCCCTCGAAGCCGGCTTCGAATGCCTACAAGTTCACTTTGCACACGGCTACCTTGCTCACGAGTTCTACTCGCCGCTATCGAACAAGCGGACCGACCAGTACGGCGGCAGTTTTGAGAATCGGATCCGCTTTATGCTGGAAACCTTTGAAGCGGTTCGCGAAGTCTGGCCCGAGCGGCTGCCATTGATGGTGAGGCTGTCGGTCACCGATTGGATCGACGGCGGCGTCACCGTTGAGGAATCGATCGAATTGACGCGGCAGTTGAAAGCGAGCGGATTGGATCTATTGGACGTCAGCCACGGCTTTGTCACTCCCGACATTTCGAAGATCCCTTGGGGCCCCGGAATGATGTTGCCGATCGCCGGTCGTATCCGTGAAGAGGTCGGCATCCCTACGACGGCAAGCTGGTTGATCACCGAACCGGAACAGGCCGCAGCGGCCGTCGACGATGGTCAAGTGGATGTCGTCTCGTTGGCTCGTGAGATGCTCCGCGATCCCTATTGGCCTTTCCACGCTGCGAAGCAACTGGGCCTCGCCGACGCTGAACAGATTCTGCCGATTCAATACGCTCGCGCGGCGAGATGACTTGCGACGCACGGCTACAAAAATCGAGAGACCACATTCCGGTGGACCTAATCCGCTTATCGACGACCAGTCAGATGGGGCTATAGGCGGCAGACTCATACTACCGACCAGCCTCACATCATGGGCTCCGAGCCCGCATCCTCTAGGGAACGAACAATGAAAGCGATCGGATACAAAACTGCCGGCCCCATTACCGCCCCAGACGCACTGATCGAATTTGAAGCCGCATCGCCAGAATTGCAGCCTCACGATCTATTGGTCGAGGTTCGCGGTATCTCGGTTAATCCAGTCGACGTAAAAGTGCGTGCCAGTCAAACACCGGACAGCGGCACCAAGATCATCGGCTACGACGCGGCTGGCGTTGTCCGCCAGATCGGTAGCGAGGTCAGTCGTTTCAAGGTGGGTGACGAAGTCTTTTACGCCGGCGACATCACGCGTCCGGGGACCAATGCGGAGTTCCATGCCGTCGATGCACGAATCGTTGGCATCAAGCCATCGTCGCTTGGTTTCGCCGAAGCCTCCGGTTTTCCGCTGACATCGATCACCGCTTGGGAACTACTGTTCGATTCGTTGGCCGTAGAAGAAGGTGCAGGTGAAGGCGAGAGTCTTTTGGTGATCGGCGGCGCTGGCGGCGTCGGGTCGATTCTGATCCAACTTGCAAAGAAGCTTACCGGGTTAACGGTCATCGCCACTGCGTCGCGTCCGGAAACGATTCAATGGGTTGAGAAAATGGGAGCGGATCATGTGATCAACCATCGCGAATCGCTCGGCGAGCAATTGAAGACGCTCTCGCTGCAACCCCGTTATGTCGCTTCGCTGACCGGCACCGACGGACACTTTCCCGCAATCATCGAACTGATTCAGCCTCGCGGTCATGTCGCGTTCATCGACGATCCACAGACGCTCGACATAAACGCGGGCAAACCGAAGGCGTTGAACTTCAGTTGGGAGTTCATGTTCGCCCGATCGATGTTTCAAACCGACGACATGGAAGTCCAACATCAGCTACTAAATCGCGTCTCGCAGATGATCGACGACGGAACGTTGATTTCTACCGTCAACAACAACTTGGGCAAGATCAGCGTTGAAACACTGAAACAAGCCCACGCGGACCAAGAGAGCGGCCGAGCGATCGGCAAAAACGTACTCGATGGGTTCCAATAGTCGCTATCGTCTTCTCAACAAACAGATCGACGCTTCACTGTGTCGTCGATCCAACCACCTAAAAACCTCAACCCACTCGGAACTCTTAAACATGGCAAACCTCACTATCGTCGCACACATCCACGCCAAAGCCGACCAGATTGATTTCGTGAAGTCGGAACTAGAAAAGATGGTCGCTCCCACACGTGCGGAAAAAGGCTGTGTGCAATACGACTTGCACCTAGACAACGATCACCCGACGCATTTCATGTTCTTCGAAAACTGGGAATCCCGCGAACTGTGGCAGGATCACAGCAATAGCCAGCATGTGCAGGCCTATCGCGCCGCATCCGAAGGGGCTGTGGAATCGTTCACGCTGCATGAAATGACGCAGATCGCATAGCCCGCGTTCAAGCAACGCCCCGCTTTTCACCTCGTCACCTCGGAGAAATCCCATGCCATTTAACGCCCTGATGGTCGAGAATACCGACGATTCGAACGTCTCGGTCGCCATGCAGTCTTTGACCATCGATCAATTGCCCGCGGGGAATGTGACCGTGGCCATCCAGTACACAACGGTCAATTACAAGGACGGGTTGTGCATGCAGCCCAACAATGGATTCGTCCGCAATTACCCGCTTATTCCCGGCATCGACTTCGCGGGTACGGTGGAATCTTCCGACGACTCGCGTTACAACGCCGGCGATAAAGTGGTTCTGACCGGCTGGCGTGTCGGTGAATCGCACTGGGGTGGATATTCGCAGAAAGCACGCGTCAACGCCGACTGGTTGGTCCCGTTGCCCGACGGACTGACGACACGACAAGCGATGGCGATCGGAACCGCCGGCTTTGCGGCGATCCTGGCGGTGCTGACGTTGGAGGATCATGGACTGACGCCCGACCAAGGCGAAGTCCTCGTGACCGGGGCTGCGGGTGGAGTTGGTTCGATCGCGACAGCCGTTCTCGGCAAGCTGGGCTATCAAGTTGCGGCAGTCACCGGGCGGCCCGAGACCGCCGACTACCTGAAGTCTCTTGGGGCGGCACGGATCATTCCTCGCGGCGAAATCGACACGGTCTCGAAAAAGCCGTTGGAGTCCGAAACGTGGGCCGGTTGCGTCGACGCGGTCGGTGGCGAGATGTTGGCTCGCGTTTTGGGACAGCTGAAATACGGTGCGTCGGTCGCTGCGGTGGGCCTTGCCGGTGGAGCCGCGATGCCAGCCTCGGTGATTCCGTTTCTATTGCGCGGCGTCAACCTGTTAGGCATCGACAGCGTGATGCAGCCTTATGAAAAGCGGTTGATCGGCTGGCAACGTCTGGCGACCGACCTGCCGCTGGACAAGCTGGACGCCATGATCCAACCCGCGAAATTGGCCGATGTCCCGCAACTGGCGTCCGATATTCTCAAAGGCCAGGTCAAGGGACGTGTTGTCGTCGACGTAAACGCATGATCGCATGCGAGGTCGCGAACCGTTAGCGTTCGATGATCCGAACACATGAAGGACGGGGCATTTCGATCGGATCCGATGCGGCGGTCAGTTTGCCTGTCGCCGGATCGATCCGAAATACCACGACGTTATCGCCCGGCATGTTTGCACAGATCAGCAGGCTGCCATCGCCGGTGATCGCCAGATTTTGGGGCCCCTTGCCAAGGCTGGGGGCGATCTCGATCAGACTTAACTGGCCATCTTCGGCGATCCGATATGCGGCGATGCTGTCGTGCCCACGATTGGTACCGTAAAGATAACGTCCGTCGGGCGTGATCTTAACGTCGGCGGTGTTGCTGACGCCGCTGAAGTTTTCGGGGAGCGTGGCGATCGTCTGGCGTTCGACAAGGATGCCCGAATCGGCAATGAAATCGTACGACGTGATCGTGTTCAACAATTCATTGATCACGTACAAGTGCTTCCCGTTGGGATGGAACATCAGGTGCCGCGGGCCAGCTCCGGGCGGCGTGCGGACAAACGGTTGGCTGTTGGGCGTCAGTTCCGCCGTCTCTGGATCGAAGGCATAGCACAGCACCTTGTCGATTCCCAGATCGGCGGCGTAGGCGAAGCGGTTGTTTGGTGCGATCGCAAACCCGTGCGCGTGCGGTTCGCCTTGCCGTTTCGTGTTGACGCTGGAACCTTCGTGCTGCACAAATGAAACCGGTTCGGAAAGCGAACCGTCCTTCTGCACCGCGTAGGAAGCGACGTTGCCGCTGGAGTAATTCGCCAACACGACGCTCTTCCCCGTCGGATCGACTTCCAGGAAACAGGATGCTGTTCCCTTGGACGACTGGCGGCCCAATGGACTCAGTTTGCCCGTCGTCTGATCGATTTTGAAGGCGGCGACTTGTTCGGGCTCCTTGCCTCCAAACGTCGGCGCGAAGATCGAATAGAGGTATTGGTGGTCGGGCGTGACGGCGATGAAAAACGGATTTTCGAGCGTGTCGTCACGATGCAGCGGCTTCAGTTGGCCAGCTTCCGTATCGAGTTCAAAGGCGTGGATCGCACCTTGTTCGCCCGAGGTGAAGGCGGAGATATAAACAAGCGGCTGGCCAGCTTTGGCGGCAGGCGAGGTTAGCATCAGGAACAGGCTTCCAAGGATGAGGGCTCGGGAGATTCGCAAGTCAGTGAACATGGGGCACCGTGGGATGGCTAGTTGTGGTTTCCACGTCGAGCCAACACAGAGGGCAGACAGTGGAACGGCGGCAGGGCGGTTGGTCAACCGTAGCCCGACGGGAGCAATGTCCCGCAAGAAAAAAGCGTGTCGGTTCAACGCACCGCATTAACGGGGGAGCGATGGGAGATATCGTCTTCCAAGGAAAAAGTATAGTAGATGGCGTTGGCTCACGGAGCCGGTTCGCCAATTTCTCGATGGAGACTCCACAGCGCGTTTTCGTCAGCTAAGGGATCGCTGATATGCGGGGTTAACATTGATGTGAGGGAGCCAGTTGGTCGCCTTTCGCTCCGCGAAAGTGCGTTCGCGCGGCGCACTTTCGCGGAGCGAAAGGCGACCAACTGAAACACAATGCCAGTGCTTTATTTCAAAAATCGCTTGATTGTCGCCAAACAAAGGCTCATATTGGCGACAGAACGCAGCCCTTTCGATCTGCTCGATTTCGCTGCGAACATCCCCCGCCCCCACATGGAGATCCCCTCATGAATGTGCGCACTCTGTTGTTTCTGCTGCTTGCTTGCAGTTCGTTTGGCACGCACTTGCTAGCGCAATCGCCACAAACCGTGATGACGCTGCCGACGGGACCGGACAATCCACGCAACACCGAAGGGGGCTTCGTCACGTTGAAGGACGGGCGAATTTTGTATATCTATTCGCGTTTTTTGGGCGAGAGTGGCGGGGACAACGCCCACGGCTATCTGACAGCCTGCACTTCGGACGACGGTGGGAAGACTTGGACGAACCACGATGAACCGATCTTTCCACGCGAAGGGAAAGAGAACGATATGTCGGCGTCGCTGTTGCGGCTAGCCGATGGCCGGATTGCGTTGTTCTATCTCGTAAAGCACTCGATCATGGACTGCCGCCTGCGGATGCGGACCAGCAGCGACGAAGCGAAAACGTGGAGCGATCCTGTCGATTGCATGCCCGACGAAACGAACTATTTTGTCGTCAACAATGACCGCGTCATTCAAACGCAATCGGGGCGGCTGATCGCTCCGGCCGCCGTCCATGTTCGCGACGGCAAGTGGACCCGAGAATCCGACATCGCTTGCTACCTGTCGGACGATTCAGGCAAGACGTGGCGACGCGGCAAACAGACGTTTCACGGAATCAACGAGGCCGGCACCCGTTACCTGACGCAGGAACCGGGCGTCGTCGAACTCAAAGATGGCCGGATCTTGCTGTGGTGCCGAGCGAACATCGGCACGCAAGCTTACGCCTATTCCGAAGATGGCGGAGAGACCTTTTCGCCGATGAAGGCTTGGAACTTCAGCAGCCCCGTCTCGCCGGCGTCGATTAAGCGGATTCCTTCGACCGGCGACCTGCTGCTTGTTTGGAACGAGGGAACTGGTCGTCGGACGCCACTGAACGCGGCCATCTCTTCGGACGACGGCGCAACCTGGACACACAACGCCGCGATTGAAACCGATCCCAAGGGATGGTTCTGCTATACCGCGATCCACTTTGTCGACGATCGCGTCCTGCTGGCCTATTGGTTGACTGAACAACTGAAGCGTCCGTTGAAGATCGGCACCAAGATCGTCAGCGTTCCCGTCGACTGGTTCTATCAAAATGATGCGGGAGTTTCGCAATGACCACGGAAACGAAGTCGAACGACGTGCGAAATACCGCGAGGCAAAAGTGTTACGACGCGTTGCGACGCCTGCTAATCTGCGGCCAAATCACGCCGGGGTCGCGACTGCCAGAAGTCGAATGGTCCGAACGGCTGGAAGTGCATCGCGGTGCGCTTCGCGAGGCGATGGTGCTGTTGGAACACGACGGTCTGCTGACGCTTGGAAAAAAGGGAGGCTTCTTTGCTCCCATGCTCGGCGATTTCGAATTCGAAGAACTGATGCACGCCCGCTGTGTGCTCGAATCGGGCGCGATCAAAATGGCGGCTCAACGGCGACTGAAAGAAGAAGCCTTTCAGCCGCTGTTGGATCTCTGCGAAACGATGCAGACATTGCACGATGCCGACATGGAACTCGGATTCTGCGAGGCCGACTACCTGTTTCATCAGACGTTGGTCGCTCTGTCGGGTAACACGCGGCTGATGAAGATGTACTCGCACTCGGCTCAGCTGATCTTCAGTCTCTCGCCGGTCGAAAGTTTGGAAACCGTACGGCAAAAACGGCTGCAAACCCTCGGCGATCATCGCGAACTGTGTCGGATGATCATGGCCGGCGAAACCGATGCGGCGATCAGTCTGCTCGAAAAACACATGTCCGCTTCACTCAGCAGCTGAATTCCTCCACCGGCAACTTTTCCCAACCGCACCTCCGCCGATTCCATCTCTCCTCACCACGTTCCTAAGAAGCCCTGCCTGATGCGATCTCAGCCCCCCAAACGTTTTACCCTGATCTTTGCGGCCATTAGCGTCGTCCTGTCGTCCACGGAAAAGCTACCCGCTGCCGACGCTCAGCCCCCCTGCGTCACCATCGTCAAACGGGAACTCACCGACGCTGTCTCGCCGTACTATCGAGCGATCTATGGCGACGTTGCGAAAGATCGCTTGGTTAGCTCCAGCTGGCAGTCGGATGACAACGGCAAGAACTGGAGTCCGATCCGGTCGCATCACGCGCTTGCCAGAGGCTTGACGCCCGGCTTCCGCCGCAATCCAACCACGTCGACGCTCGACCCAAATCGCAACTGCGTGTTGGCGATCGTCAACGCGTTGGACACGCCGAACTTGGATCCCAAAATCAATGAGCCGCCGATCGCGCAGAAGACTTACTATTTGCGCTATCGCGTTTCGACCGACGGCGGTGCCAGTTGGTTGTGCGACGATCCGATCGTTGGTGTGGGAGACTACGACGCAAAACATCCGTTCGATGATCTGTGGATCGGAAAAAACGCGATCTATGTCGGCGATAACGGTTGTGCGCCGATCGTCACCGACAGCGGACGCGTCTTGTTGCCGGTGCAGATGACGGTTCTCGACGATGCTGGCGAACTCTACCAACCACCGCGGGCGCACACGTATACCGAAGCCGTTGCGTTGGTCGGTACGTGGACTGACAAAAATCGGATCACCTGGCGAATGCCGACGCGAGTGAAAGGCGATCCGGAGAAAACCGTTCGCGGTTTGATCGAACCGACGATCGCCGAGGCACCCGATGGACGGATCTTGATGGTGATGCGGGGCAGCAATTCGCACGACTCCACGGTCGCATCGAGCAAATGGTTTGCAGTTTCCAACGACGAGGGAGAAACGTGGAGCGAGCCAAAGCGTTGGGCTTACGACGACGGCACCTCCTTCTATTCGCCCAGCAGCATGTCGGTGCTGATGCGTCACAGCAGCGGGCGGGTCTTCTGGGGCGGAAACATCACGCCCGAAAATCCCAAGGGCAACTTGCCGCGATTCCCGTTGGTGATTGGCGAAGTCGATCCGCAATCGCTACAGTTGATCCGATCCAGCGTGGTCGTCGTCGACCAGAAGAATCCGGAAGATGCCAACCGCGGGCGGCTGGATCTATCACACGTCCACCTGATGGAGGACCGCGAAACCAAGGAAATGATTCTGACATATACGCGAGCATATCACGCCTATCGCCAACGCGAATTTGCACTGCTTCGCCTGGCCCTTTCATCTCCCGAAGACGCTCAATAGTAACGGCGACTTGCCGTTTTAGACTACATCCATTTCGCATCCTAAATCGTTAACCAAAAGCTATTCCGATATGTCCACGCGACTGATTTCCGCCATCTGTACTCCGCTGCAATCCGACGGCAGCCTTCACGAGCCTGGACTTGCGGCTCACATCGAAGCCCAACTGGACGCTGGAATCAACGGATTGTTGGTCGCCGGAACGATGGGACTGATGCAGTTGCAAACCGATGCGACTTATCAGCGGTTGATCGAAGAGAGTGTTCGCGTCAACGCGGGGCGTTCGGAAATTTGGATCGGTGTTGGCGATCTCAGCTACCAGCGAACGCTCGAGCGGATTCGGGTCGCGGAACAGCATGCTGTTGATGGCCTAGTCGTGCTGACGCCCTATTTGATGAAGTTCAACGAGCAGGAACTGATTCATTACTATCTGAAACTGGCCGATGCGTCGACCAAACCACTCTTCCTGTACGACCTGCCCGTTCTGACGGGAACCGCGTTGTCGATGGAGTTGGTCGAACAGGTGACAGCCCACCCGAATATCCATGGTCTGAAATGCACTCGCGATTGGGAATGGACGACCGAGTTGTGGAATCGTTTCGGCAGTCGAACGCGCGTCGTGCCAGCTCAGCCCGAACGGGTCGCCGATCTGGTTCGGATGCAGGTTCCCGATAACTTGGATGGCCTGTTTGCTATCTTCCCGAAACTGAGTCGCGCGTTGGCCGACGCCGCCGATGCCGGGCAATGGGAAGAAGCGGCGCGGTTGCAAGCCGACCTCTCCAGTTACCTAACGATCGCTCGCGAAATCAGCTTGTTCGGCGCAGTAACTGCGACACTCAACACGCTCGGATGCGACGGGCTGATGGCGCCGGAGCCGTATTACCAATTGTCGCAGGAAGAACGAGAGGCGTTCTTGAGCGAACCGACGATCCGGCGTCTAATCGATACCGAAGCTGCGTGCACTTCCGTCACCTCCAACGCTTCGTAGTGCCAATATGGATTTGAAACAGATCGAAATCGTTGGTCGACATCCAGGCCCGCGGCTGCTGATTCTGGCCGGCGTACACGGCGACGAATACGAACCGATCGCGGCGGTCCGACGCTTGGCGGACCAGATCGATCGTGAAGATTTGAACGGCAGCGTGACGTTGGTTCCGATCGCCAACCAGCCGGCGTACCGTCGTCACAGCCGAATCGGAGCTGACAAACTGGATCTGGCACGCACGTTTCCCGGTTCGCCCAATGGTACACCGACCGAACAGATAGCCCACGCGATCACCAAACTCATCCAGCAATCCGACTTGATGATCGACCTGCACACCGGAGGGCTCGCGATGGAGATCTCTCCTTTGGTTGGCTACATGTTGGTCTCCGATCCGGCAACGTTGCAGAAGCAGCGGCAGATGGCGACCGCCTTCGGTTTACCGATCGTCTGGGGTACATCCGCAAAACTGGAAGGACGCTCGCTGTCGGCTGCCCGCGACGCCAACGTTCCGACAATCTATGCGGAGTGGGGCGGTGGCGGAGGTTGCCAAGCCGATGGAGTTGCCGCTTATACGACAGGATGTTTGCAAGTCATGGCCGACTGCAAGATGACTTCTGCGCCCACTGCGGCGGCGCCGGCAGACCGCTGCGTTATCGAAGACGATCGCGATACCAGCGGTCATCTGCAGCTCAACTACCCCGCACCACACGGCGGCTTCTATGAACCGACACTCGCGTTAGACACCGACGTTCGCCCCGGCGACGAATTGGGCCGACTCTTCGATCCGTTTACATCCCAAGCGACATCGATTCGTTCGACACAGACGGGACGCCTGATCACGCGTCGCGTCTTGCCTCCGGTCGAAGCGGGGGATTGTCTGGCTGTGATTTTGGAAGATCCCGCCGAAACAGGAGCCAACAATGAATAGTCGACCCGTTGTCATTGTCACCGGAGCAGCTCAAGGCCTTGGTGCCGCTACCGCTCTGGAATTTGCAAACCGCGGCTACGAGTGTGTGCTGATCGATCGCAACGGCACGGCGATGAAAGCCGTCGCTGCGGATATCGAAAAGCTGGGCCGTCGTGCGATCCAGTGCGTCGGCGATCTGTCGGATCTCGCGTTCGCGGAATCAGCCGTCACTCGCTGCGTGCAGGAACTTGGCCGCATCGACGTCCTGGTCAACAACGCTGCTTGGCGGAAGATCGGCACGATGCGGGCAATGCAAGCCGACGAATGGGATCAGACGCTGCGAGTCTGTTTGACAGTTCCCGCGTTCCTCGCGAAATGGTGCGCCGCCGAGATGGAGCCCGCGAAGCGAGGCGTGATTCTGAACATCTCAAGCATTCAAGCGAAGCTCGCTTCTGGCATCAGCCCCGCCTATATCGCAGCTAAAGGCGGCCTCGATTCGCTGACCTATGAGTTGGCGACGCTGTACGGACCTTCGGGTGTTCGCGTGCTGAGTCTGAACCTCGGCGCGATCGATACCGAGATGAGTGCCGACTACGTCAGCGAGGATGGGGAGAACGTGAGCGACGCGATTCGTCAGTTCGCAGAGGGGATGATCCCACTGCGACGTTTCGGTCGGGCCGACGAAATCGCTCGATCGATCGCTATGTTAGCCAGCGACGACGCCAGTTACATGACCGGTGCCTGCCTGGAAATCGACGGTGGCTGGACACACCAATCGAGCCCCTATCCGCTGAAAAACAAACAGTTCCCAAAAGAGTTCCCCTCGTCCTAACCCACACAACCACTGCTAGTTACCCACGCGTCGTTTAACCGCGCGCCCAACGGGCCGCGCGTCCCCAACCAATCCACGGCGCTGGAGTCGAGGCTACAGCCGACAGCGCGCGGGGCGTTGCCCACGCGGTTAAACGACGCTTGAGAAACACAACACTGACACACCAACCATCGTTTAACCGCGTGCCCAACGGGCCGCGCGTCCGAACATTCTCCACGCGATTCAAAAACGACACCTCATGCACGACATCTCACTTGGCGAAGGCAATACGCCTCTGGTTCGT